>CAXUND010000028.1:9975-33597 GCA_964252445.1 uncultured Acidobacteriaceae bacterium
TGTACATGAGCAAAGCATTCGGATATGCCGCGCAAGACGCAACCACTCCGCTCGCGCCATTCTCATTTGAGCGTCGCGAGCCCGGTGAAAATGACGTGGTGGTCAAGATCGACTACTGCGGCGTGTGTCACTCCGATATTCACCAGGTCCGCAATGAATGGAAGAACGCCAAGTACCCCATGGTTCCCGGGCATGAGATTGTCGGCACGGTGACCGCCGTCGGCAAGGGCGTCAAGAAGTTCAAGGAAGGTGACCCGGCCGCCGTTGGTGTGATCGTCGATAGCTGCCGCGAGTGCGCTGCCTGCGAGGACGACGAAGAGCAGTACTGCGAAAAGGGTGCGGTCGAAACCTACAACGCCTTCGAGAAAAACGGCGACCCCACTTACGGTGGCTACTCAAACTTCATCGTGACCAACAAGCACTTTGTTCATACGATCTCGCCCAAGCTTGATCCCGCCGGCGTAGCGCCGCTCTTGTGTGCAGGCATCACTACCTATTCCCCGCTCAAACATTGGAAGGTGGGCAAGGGCGACAAGGTCGGCATCGTAGGCCTTGGCGGCCTCGGTCACATGGGTCTGAAGTTCGCCCACTCCTTCGGAGCGCACACGGTCCTGTTCACCACCTCCTCGGGGAAGGCGGAAGATGCAAAGCGTCTCGGCGCCGACGAAGTGGTCATCTCAAAGGATGCCGACCAGATGAAGGCGCAGGTGAACAGCTTTGACTTTATCCTCGATACCGTCTCCGCCAGGCATGACATGAACCAGTACCTCACCTTGCTGCGGCGCAATGGAACACTATGCCAGGTGGGCATTCCGGAGGAGCCGGAACCAATTGCTGCCTTCAACCTGCTGATCAATCGCCGCTCGCTCACCGGCTCAGGTATCGGCGGCATGGAACTCACGCAGGAGATGCTGGACTACTGCGCCGACCACGACATCGTTTCGGACGTCGAGGTGATCTCAATCGACAAGATCAACGAGGCCTACGAGCGCGTCGTCAAGCAGGACGTAAAGTATCGTTTCGTGATCGACATGAAGACGCTGAAGGAGTCTTAACTCTCTACGGATGAGTAGCAGGCAGGGCGGCGCTGGTAGAGGCCGCCTTTTCTGCCGGCGCCGGTGGCGGTGCGGTCTTCGCCGCCGTGCCTGGCGGCAGCGCTACCGTGTTAATTACCCTCGGATCATCGCGCAGCTTAAGGTAGAGCTGCTGACCACCCTGCGGAACCGTGAGCGTGCCGGCCGAGAAACCGTCAGGAACCTGTACCGATTTGGCGAACGTCGGATCAGTCGATACCGAGTCGAGCAGGAAGAGGTTGTCCCCGCTAAGGGTGCAGGAGGGCGCGTTGGCTGCGCAGGTGAACGACTTCAACACCGGCAGGCGCACCAGCGTCACCAGCGGCTGCCAGTCGCCGTAGATGAACTGGGTCCCGTCGCCCAGGACCGCGCGCATCCGCAGCGGCCCAAACGCGGAGTTGCCCAGTACCTTGGCCGGATCAAGCGTCGCCAGCGCCGTCCTCGTATCCTGAAGGGTCAGGTCGTTATCAGCGATCGTAAAGGTAGTCGAAGCCAGGCCATCCTCGGTCGCCACTTCGATGCCTTCGCCCCGCGAAAAAGCCGCGGGCGATTTCACGGCGAAGGTCAGCTTGCTGGTGAGCGGCAGCTCGTTCGGGTCCGTCAGCTGGATAGCCCCAAGCGCGTGCGAGTCAGGCGTGATAGCGGGAGCTGCTGGAGGTTCAATCGACTTGTTGAGCAGCGTGACGGTTGGCCGTGGCTCAACAACGGTTGCGGACACCTCGAGCGCCCGCCCATCCTTCAGCATCACGTGAGCTCGCTCTGTTCCCGGCTTGGCCGCAATCGGGTCAGGAGCATTCATCTGGAGCTCGTCGCTCGTGCCCGAGCGTGAAAGCTTGCCCGCCGTAAACTGTTCCTGTGTGCCGCCGGGTCCAGGCAGCGTCAGGCTGGCTACCTCATCCAGGCGAGAGCCTTTGAGCGTGCCCGTCGCATCGCCGGTGTGGATAGTGAAGCTCTCGAGCTTGCCTGCTTCCGAGAGACTGGCGAGCTTGAGTGTCTTCGGCTCCGTAGCCCCAGCCTGCTTGATCTCCAGCGTGATCTCGCCCGGCCTGGCATCTTTCATCGGCAGCTTGGCGGTGATCTCGTCCGGCTTGCTCAGCTTCCAGTCGCTCTTGACCTCCCTGCCTTCTGCGTCCTTGAAGTTGATCTCGTCCACGCAGGCGGCCGCCGGGGAGATTAAATGCACTTCGTCATCCCGACCCACGACCAGAGCGTTGCGGTCGGCATCGGCGAGCTTCCACTCCGCGTTTGTGCTCGCGCCGCCCACTTGAAAGGTAGGTCCCACATAGGGGTCGAATCCCCAGTATCCGCGAAGCGAAGCCGTGATCTTTCCGCTGAGACCGGCGTCGGCCACGGCGCCGGTAGGCACCACAAATCCGCCGCGAACGGCATCCGCCTTCGCCGGCAGGTCCACGGCCTTGTCGCTGCCTCCGGAGCCGTCGGCAGACAGATGCAGAACCAGGTCATGTGCGTAGTTTGTCGCGAAGGCTGATGGAGCCCCGTCCGCAGGCAGCACCAGCGGCTCACGCGCGACGCAATAGACCTGCTTCTGGTCGGCCGGATGCAACGCGGGCGGAGCGACAGTCGATACCGGCGGCAGCGCGATCACCAGTACCGACTTGGGATTGTGGAAGGAGGGAGGAGAATTGAGCTTCAGGTGCATCGCCAGGTCCTGCTCGCTCGCAAGCGCCGGGATGTACTGGTACTGCGCCGTGTGCATGGTGTCGAGGATGCGTGCGATGTCCATGGCCGCGGCGATGTAGCCGTTGTAGAAGCCATAATTCGCCTGCGGCGTCGAGCCGGCCTGCAGCGCCAGGTCACCCGCCGGGCCGTTGACCAGGGCGGAGGTTACCGTCTGCGAACGGCCATTATCGAGGATCAGCTGATCCTGATTCTGGAGCAGGCAGGGCGCCTGCTGATCGCTCTGCTTGTCGAAACACTGCTGGTCGAGCTTCAGGCTGAGTGACCGCGCGAGCATCGCGGAGGCGTCCTTCAGCTCGGCGGGATCAGCGACATTCTTGATCGCGCCCAGGTAGGTGTCAAGGCGCGCGCGGTCGAGCGAAGCCTCGTTCAGGTCCTGCGAGGCGCGCACAAAGGAGCCCGGCCGGCCGCGAACTGCATTCTTGATGGTCGAGAAGTCCCCGCCGGTCTCGGGTGCAAGGAAGACGATCGCCTGCTCGGCGCCGACCGGCACATCCACGTAAATCCCATTCTGCTCGACGGGCTTGGTCCAGGTCTCTGTGCGGGTGAACCAATCCTCCGGCGGAGGATTGGTCGCGCCGCGCAGAAAGGCAGTCACCATCAGGTAGCGCGCAGACTGGTTCGGGCCGAAGACCGGGTGCAGCCAGAGCCGATCACCCTCAGCCAGCGACGGCACCTCGGCAATCGGTAGTGTGCGCCCGCCATGCTGGACGCGGACCTCGATCGTCGGTCCGGTGAGGTCGAATTGCGTCGGCTGGGCAGGCGCGAGGCTGGGCAGCGCGAGCGCAAGGACAGAAAGGACAAAGCCGATCAGCGGTTTTTGCATGCTCTTGTTTAGAGTCGGAAAAACTGGTTCGGTCACACGGAAAATGGTAAACGGATGGTTACTACAATGCATGGCGGTGTGACTTGAGCCGCTGATTGACCAGGAACAGGGCAATGACGGCGAGAGGGAACAAGACTGCCACGATCACGGTTGTGTGCCGCCCGTGGCCGGCCTCGACGACCAGCGTGGTGGTGAACGCGGCCGGCGGCGCGCCGTCAGGGCCGACGGTCAGGTTGAGCCTGTAGGTCCCGGGCCGGGGCAAGTGGATGGACGCCGCCATCAGCATGCCGGACGGGGCAAACGCGAGCGCCGTTCTGACTCGATCTGCAATCAGCGTTCCCTGGACGCGAGCGCCGGCAACCAGTTCATTCGAGGCGGCATCCTGGACCAGGACGCTCAGGTCTGCACGCCCCGGAACCAGCGGTTCCGGACTCGTGAACAGGGTGATGGTGACAGAGCCGGACGTCGCGTGCAGAGCGATATGGCCGCCGTCGGCAAGCGCCGTCCAGGAAAGCAGCAGCAAACAAGAGAGAAGAAAACGCCTCACATGCCGGCCATGCCGCGCATCTGCATGGGTTCGAGCAGGATCCACACGCCGGCAGAGTAGAGCGCCAGCACCAGCATGGCCCAGGGCGCCATCTTCGCCACCCGCGGGCCTACGGTGCCAATCGCCAGGCGCCAGCCGGCATAGAGGCTCGCGAGCAGTCCAAGATCAAGCAGGCCAAGCTGCAGCTCGAGCAGGGTGCCCGGGTCGAGCAGGGCGTGCTCCCCAGCCCAGTCCGGTGCGGCAGCAGCCAGATGAAAGTCGCGTGCCGCCTGGAGCAGCGTAGGAAGCAGCGTGTCCCAGCCGGTAAGCAGGTGGAACGCCAGGTGAGCGGCCCACATCGCGAGACCGAGCGGCACCAGGGCGAGCGCCCACCGCGCGGTTGGACCTGCGGGCTTGACGCGGGTGGCCAGAGCCAGCAGTGCAAAGAGAACCAGGGGAACCAGCGCAGCTAAAGCGAAATCCGCGGTGATGGCGAGTGCAGAGGGAAATTCGCCTCCAACGGCTGCCAGGCGCTCCGACACCGGACGGACCATGATGGCAGCACTCGCAAACCCTCCGCCAACCAGGACGAGCGCCACCGCGGCGAGGTCCGGGCGATCGCTGTAGCGGCCCACCGACGAGCGCTGCGGGTCCACAGGTAGAGGCCGCAGCAGCTCATGCGCCGGCGGCAGGACGTACAGGCCGATGTTGTCGTGCGGACAGGCCTTGACGCAGTCCATGCACAGCGTGCAATCGACGCCGCCGGCCTTGAGCGGCATGAACAGGTTGAGCTCGCAGCCTCTCTGCTGGCGCGCCGGCTCCGGCGTTCCGGCGATGCAGTTCCGGGTACTGCAATCGGTGCAGACCTGCCGCGACCGCGATGCGAGCTCGAGCGGCGAGACCAGCGAAGCGATGAAGTTGAACTGCCCGATCGGGCAGACATACTTGCAGAAGCTCGCCCCGCGAAACAGGGAGTCGACCAGGAAGCAGGCCGCGAAGTAGCCGACCAGCAGCGCGGCGGTGCGGGCAGGCGAGTTCCACAGCGCAAAAGCCTCGTACGCCCAGAAGAAAACCACCAGCAGCCCCGCGCTCAGCCACTTGTTCCTGAGCCAGGTCGGCCAGGGGAGTTGATTGAGGCTGAGCTTCCGCACCAGCCACTTTGAAAATTCGCGCGGCAGGGTGAACGGGCACGCCATGCAGAAGAGGTTCCCGGCGGCCAAGAGCGAGAGCACCAGCAGCGCCCGCACATAGGTCCAGGGAACCACGCCGGCAAGGTTCATGGCTGCAACAGGGTGCCCGCGAAAGCCGTCGAGGATCACGGCTGCAGCCACGACCATGGTGCCCGCTTGCAGCGACTGCCTGCCATAGCGGGATTTCAGCAGGGCGCCGACGCCTGGCACCGCCAGCAAGTCGACCGGGCCTGTTTTAGGCGGAGCCGCGCGGACTTGCCCGGGTTCGACTCGCGCCGACCGCCGCCTGGACGAAAGCTGCTGCACGGTTATCACCATCACCGGCACCAGGAAGAAGAGCGACCCGACCACCCACATCAGCGCGCCCGCGGCGACCTGGTCCTCGAGCGCCGAAAACCCGAAAAGCCGCGGCGCATCCGCATAGACCGGGTAGACCACCCGCCCGGCAAAGCACAGCGCAGCCGACAGCGCCGTGTTGATGATGTCCGCCGAGAGCAGATACGGAAGCAGCAGCCAGCGCGTGCCCTTGTAGACCGTCGGCCACGGCGACAGGATCGGCCACCAGAACAGAATGCTGGTAAGCAGAAAGCTCGCATGCTCCGCCTCGTGAATGCCACGGTAACGCAACGCCAGATCGTAGGCCGCCGGCACATGCCAGGCGAGAAAGGCAACGTTCATCGCGATCCAGGCAAACAGGCGCGACTTGAGCAGGCCCTCGAGTGCGCGAAAGGGAGCCGTGGCAAAGAACGGTCCAAGACCTTCGCGGATGAACATCCGCGGCAGCCCGCGCAGCAGGGGAACGGCCGGAGCAGCAGCCACGATCAGGGGCGGCGCGACCGACATGAGCAGCAGGTGCTGGGTCATGTGGACGACCAGCAGCAGCCCACTCAGCGAGTCAAGCGGCGACGCGAGCGCAAACCAGACGATGAACAGGCCGCCGAGAAAGCACCAGAGCCGCCATGGGGGAAACTGGCTGGGCCGGGTCAGCCGGATGCGGCGCCAGCCACGAAAGTACACCACTCCACAAAGCAGCAGAGAGAAGGTGGCGAAGAGCGGAAGGGACCAGCTGGCAAACGGAGTATCCACTACGCTGGTCATGATCTAAGTTTACGGGGTGAGGCGGGCACTCATGATCGTGAAGGACGCCAAGGATGTGATCGCGATTGAGCGAAGCCTACTTGTGGTATCCCACGGCGGGTTTGCCGGGGGTGTTCTCGGGTTCGCCGACCACCTGCACACCCCGATCCGGCGTTGCCGAAGCTTCGCGCAGAACGCCCTGCTGCGAGGCGTCGGCGGCCGGCCGCTCGTTCAGCGGGTGCATGGTTTCGAGGAAGCGCACCAGCGCGGTCGTCTCCGCCGGGGACAGGTTCTTGCCGTAGGCCGGCATGTTTCCTCCACCCTGCAGCACCTGGCGGACCAGCTGGTCCTCGGTCAGGCGCGTAGCCACGTTGTCGAGCGCAGGCCCTCGTTCGCCGCCCATGCCGCCGACCATGTGGCAGTTGCGGCACTGCTTGGCCTGGAAGACCAGCGCGCCCTGGCGCTCGAGCGGTGTCTCCGCGTGAACATACTTCACCGGCAGCGCGTACCCGGACCAGGCCTCCATCTTCGGGCTCCATGGCATATAGGTGCCGAGGTGCGTGAGCACGGCGAAGGAGACCGCGAGAGTGATCAGCGAGAGCACCGCGACCGGGCGGCGCGACCAGTGCTTTTCACCTTCGGAGGCAACGAACGGCAGCGCGACCAGCGCGATGATGGCCACCACCGGAGCCACCAGCAGGAAAGGTGTTTCAAGCTCATCCGGCAGGTAGGAGAGGACCGAGTAGATCCACAGGAAGAAGTAATCCGGCTTGGGGACGGTCTGGATGATGGTCGGATCCGGTTGACCGCCGGGGCCGATCGGACCCAGAAGGAGCGCGCAGAGCGCGACTGCCGCGTAAATGGCCGCCGAGAAGAACAGATCCTTCCACACCGCGCCGGGCACGAAGGCGATGCCTTCCTTGTGCGCAAGCTCGTGGTACTCCCGCTCGTAGGTCGAGCGGCGGACGATGCGCCCCGGCATCGGCCACTCGTTGATGCCGAGCTTGAGCACCAGCAACACGTGCAGGCTGGCGAACAGGATCATCAGCCCGGGAATGACAAACACGTGCAGCGCAAAGAAGCGGGTGAGCGTGGCCCCGCCGATGATCGGTCCGCCGAGCATGGCGTGCACCACGTAGCCGCCGATGAACGGGACCCGCGACGCGATCGAGGCGCCGATACCAAGACCCCAGTACGCGTCCTGGTCATAGCGAAGCACTTGCCCGGTAAAGCCCATGCCCAGCGTCATAAACAGCAGCCCGACGCCCAGCAGCCAGGTCAGCTCGCGCGGAAACTTGTAGGCGCCGAACAGAAAGACCTGCGCCATGTGGACTACCACCACGGCGATCATGAAGTTCGAGCCCCAGCCGTGCATTGCGCGCAGGAACCACCCCAGCGGCAGCTGCGTGTTCAGCTGCTGCAGGCTGTTCCAGGCCTCCCCGGCAGAAGGCACATACACCAGCGCAAGCAGGATGCCGGTGACGATCTGCAGGGCCAGGAGTGCAGTAGCGGCAGAACCCCACACATACCACCAGCTGGCGGTCGACTTGGGTACCGGGTGCATCGCCGCGTCCACGACGAAGTCCTGCAGCTGCAGGCGATGCTCTGCCCAGTTGTAGGCGTTGACAGCGGCGTTCTTCGCGCCCTCCGCAAGCGTGGGAGCACCGATCACCTCCGCGTCGGGTGCCGGCGGATGAGGGTTATTGTCTCTTACCTGCGCCTCAGTCTCGTTTATCCCAGGCATGGAGAGCTCCCTTTGATACTCGCCGAGTTAGATAGAGTGGGGAGCTGTCCGGCGTCAATCTGGAGTTCGCCGTTGACCACTTTGTATTGATATTCAAACAATCCGCGCTCCGGCGGCCCTGCCGCCCGCGCGCCATCCTGGTAGTACACGCCGCCGTGGCAGGGACACATAAACAGCGAGGACTGCGGGAACCAGCGCACCGGGCAGCCCAGGTGAGCGCAGTTCACGGCAAAAACCTGGAACTTGGCCTGGTCAAGCCGCCGCACCCAGCACGCGGTGTTGTCGGTTTGCCCGTCGTCCGGACTGCGATAAGGACTTACGAACGTGGCAAGGCGCGTCTGCCCATTCGGGAACTTGTCGATCGTGCCCAGCGAAACCCAGGACTTGTAGTAGTTCTTCTTGCGCATCGCCGGACCCAGGATGTAGCCGATCACTGGAACCGCGATCGCGACGCCCACCACCGCATTCAGCGCAATGCCAATGCCCATCAGCACAGCGCGCCGATCGAGGGAGCGAATCTTGATCGGCTTGTCTACCGGGGGCGCCGGATGCGGGATCTCACGGGGTATCTCGTGGTTTGGGATGGTTGGAGTGCTCACTCAAGTCCTCCTTTGCTGCACACTCGAAGTGACAGCGCCGCCAGGCCGGGGCTTCGCGGCCTTGGTCGGCACGTTACCTGACGGGTGCATGCCGGCAGATGGATTCTGGTTCACCTTGGACTGGAGCCCTGCTGTCTCGTCGGCTGGGGGCTCGGGTCGATGGCTCGAGATCCAGGCAACCACGTCGGTCACGTCCTGATCCGAGAGCGGGTATCCGGCCAGAGGGTGGGGCGCACCATCGGCCCGCCAGTCAGGCTGGCCGATGTCCGGGCGGCCGGCGATGGTGGTCGTGCGCAGGTACTGGTCCGAGATCAGTGCCAGGTAGGTGGGATCGTTCAGGTTCCCGCCCGGTCCGGGCTTCTCTGCGGTTCCATGGCACCAGGCGCACGCGGTCGCGAAGACCTGCTCTCCATGTGCGGACGAAGCAGCGAGGTGAGCCGCGTAGGCGGGCATGTTCGCGCCCTGGAACATTCCCGGCTTGGCCCACTGCTGCCGCATGCCGTAGATGAGGATCGAGATCTGCTTGTCGGTCAGGGAGCCGCCTGAGCTCTGCGCAAAAGCAGGCATGTTGCCGCGGCCTTTCACCAGCACCGTGTTCAGATCATCGTCCGAGACCAGGGCCTGGTAGACGGGATTGTTCAGCGCGATCGAAGGACCATTCTGGCCTCCCACTCCGTGGCAGGCAGTGCAGTTGGTCCCGTAGAGCTTTGAGTAATCGGCAACCTGCTCCGGGCGAACGTCCTCCTCCGCATGCGATGGCGGTCCGGGAAAGCTGGAGCACCCCGCCAGCAAGCTGAGCGCACCCGAGGCGAGCAGCAGCATGGTCGCAAGCGCAAAGCGCCACCGGGGATCCAGAAACATCAGTGGCCGTCCTCGTGGAGATGCGCGGGCATTCCAGTCGTTTCCAGCCCCAGGCGCATGGCGAAGGGCAGGCTCTGCTGGGTGCGCATGAAGTCCGACTTCGAGACCACGTAGCCGGCGACCAGGCCGAAGACCAGCTGCGAAATGGTGAACCATCCCCACTGGATGTGGTCCGCGAACTCCGGATTGATGGCGTGCAGGGTGGCATGGAGCAGGCCGGTCCAGAGCAGCGGCGCCACGATGCCGCCGAGCACCATGGGGTGCCTGGGCAGCATCGGAAGCATGGCTCCGTAGAGCAGCCCGATCAGGACGCAGGAAGTGATGTGAATCACGATGGCGAGCAGGAACGGAACCAGGTGGAAGGCGGCGATCTCGGCGATCGAAGGATTGCGCCAGTGCGCTACACCGGCGCCGCCCAGCAGGTTGATGGGGTACCAGAGCGAGTGCTGGGCGATGAGTCCGTAGAGCTCTGCCGGGATGACCATGGCGACGCCGCCGGCCAGCCCGCCCTTGAGACCGGTGAGCACCGGGAAGGTAGTGAGCGGCAGGTGCTCGCGGTTGGTATCGCCATCGGGGCCAATGTGCGCGATGCTGCGGCGTGTCGACGCGACGTGGATCTCGCGCGTATCGACAGGAATGTCGACATGAGCCTCGTGCGGCAGAACTTCACGGAACCAGCCGTAGCAGCCGGCGACCATCAGCACTCCACCGAGGATCCCGATCACGTAGTGGGTGAGCACTCCGGCCACCAGCAGCGTAAAGCCGAAGGCCAGCACGATCGGCCAGGCAGTGTTCGCAGGCAGGTGGATGGTGCCGCTGTGCGTGTCTCCGTGGGCAGATTCGTGCGGGTTCGCGTGGTGGCCGGTAGCCTGGATGTGGGGCGCGGATTGGGTCTCGGTAAGCATGTGAGCCTCTATCTGCCAAGGATGTAGACGACGGTAAAGACGACGACCCAGACGGCGTCGACAAAGTGCCAGTAAAGCGAAAGAACCTGGATGCGCTCGGAATGGTGCTCGTGGACGTAGCCGAACATGCCGAAGACCCAGAGCATGGTCAACATCAAAAGCCCGACAATAACGTGGAAGGCGTGCAGCCCGACCAGCGAGTAGAAGGTCGTCCCGAACAGATTGGTCTGCAGCGTCAGGTGGTCGACGGTGATGAGGTGGTACCACTCGACGCCGGTGCCCGCCAGGAAGATAGCCCCGAGCGCGATGGTGATGCCCAGCCAGAGGGAGAACTTCCGGATCTGGTTGCGCTCGATGGAGCGCTCTGCCAGCCAGATGGTAAAGGAGCTGGAGAGCAGGCAGATGGTGTTGGCAACCGGAACTTCGAGCACCTCTTTCGGCTGCGGGCCGTACAGGCTCTTGCCGGTGTAGAAGACGTACGCGATGACGAACATGGCAAAGATCGCCGTCTCGCCGATGATGAGGCAGTACATGCCCACGGTGCCCTTGTAGGGCATCACCCATGGCTGCTCAGCGGCCTGGCCGTGTGCAATGACCGGAACTGTAACGGCGCTCATGCTTGTATCGGTGCCCCGCTTACTTAAGTAGAAACTTCAGTATTCGTCTCTTCGCCCAAAAAGCTGCGTCGTTTCTGTGTGGCCGCCCGTGCGTTACTGAAGTCGCAGCTTCACTATCAAACACCCTGCTCATGCCTCTTACTCATACTTCCAGTCCGGATCCTCCGGATGCTTTAAATCCCACAGCGGCCGTCGGCTCGAGACCACCGGGTCAGTCGCAAAATTGTAATCCGGCGGCGGCGAGGCGGTCGCCCATTCGAGTGTCCAGGCGTCCCACGGATCAGGCCCAGCCACCTCGCCCCTGTAGTAGGAGACAACCATGTTGTACACGAAGATCGCGATGGCGACGCCCTGCACTATGCCGCCGGCGGAGACGATCATGTTCCAGCCGCCCCAGCCGCGTGCTGCCTCGTAGGTGTAGATCTGGCGCGGCATGCCCAGCAGTCCGGGAATGTGCATGAAGTCGAAGGTGAGATGGAAGCCGATGAGGAAGAGCCAGAAGTGCCACTTGCCCAGGCGCTCATCCATCATCTTGCCTGTGACCTTGGGGTACCAGTAGTAGATCGCCGCAAAGATGCAGAAAACGACGCCGCCAACCAGCACGTAGTGGAAGTGGGCCACCACGAAGTAGGAGTTGTGCAGCTGCCAGTCCCATGGGGAGCTCGAGAGCATGATGCCGGTCAAGCCCGCGAGCAGGAACTGGAAAACGAACGCGGTCGCGAACAGCATGGGCGTAGCAAAACGTATCTTGCCGCCCCACATGGTCGCGAGCCAGTTGAAGATCTTAATGCCGGTGGGTACGCCGATGATCATCGTCGACAGCGTGAAGAACGTGTTCGCAACCGAGGTCATGCCGACGGTGAACATGTGGTGCGCCCAGACGCCCAGCGAGATGAAGATGATGCCGACCGAGGCCGCCACCATGGCCGGGTAGCCGAAGATGGCTTTACGCGAAAAGACCGGGATGACTTCGTTGGCGATGGCAAAGGCGGGCAGCACCAGGACATAGACTTCCGGGTGGCCGAAGATCCAGAAGAAGTGGATCCACACCAGAGCGGAGCCGCCCGCCTGCGTATCAAAGAAGTGCGCGCCCAGGTAGCGGTCGAGCTCGAGCATCACCTGCGCGGCGGTCAGCGGCGTGATGGTCACCAGCGTGAGCGCGGAGACGCACAGCATCAGCCAGCAGAACAGCGGGATGCGCATCATGGTCATGCCCTTGCAGCGCATGCAGATGATGGTGGCGACGATGTTGATGGCGGTTCCCAGGGTGCCGAAGCCGGCGACAAACAGCGACAGCGCCCAGAAGTCTACCTGGTGGCCGACCGAGTAGGTATGCGAGGTCAGCGGGGCATAGGCGAACCAGCCTACGTCCGGTGCCGAACCCGCGCCGTACAGGCCCGAGCCGCCGATGAAGGAGTAGTAGAGCAAAAGGCCGCCGAAAGCCGTGAGCCAGAAAGAAAACGCGTTCAGCCGCGGAAAGGCCATATCGCGCGCGCCGATCTGCAGCGGAACCACATAGTTGGCGAAGCCGAAAAGAATGGGCATGCCCACCAGGAAGACCATGGTGGTGCCATGCATGGTGAAGACACGGTTGTAGGTCTGCGGCGACAGGAAGTGGTTGTTGGGTACTGCCAGCTGGATGCGGATGGCGATCGCCTCAAGCCCAGCCACCACCAGGAAGAAGATCGAGTAAAGCACGTAGAGTATGCCCAGCCGCTTGTGGTCGGCAGTCGTTACCCATCCGTGCAGCCACTCACGGAAGGTGCCCTCGCCTTCACGCGCCGGCGTGAGGTCCAGAGAGCCGATGTCGATCGAGATATCTGCCATAGGCGTCAACTCCTGTTACTTTGCCGCTCCTACTTCAAGGTTCCCAGGTAGGCGGTCAATTCGTCGTACTGTTCTTCTGACAGCTGCATGGCGGGCATCAGTGCGCCGGGTTTCAGATCTTCCGGGTTGCGGATCCAGGCTTTCAGATATTCCGGGTTATTCGGATAGGCGCCGGACGCGAGCGTGTCGCGGCTGCCGAAGTGGGTCAGGTCAGGGCCGAACTTTCCATTTGCCGGTGTCCCGCGGATGGCGTGGCAGTTCACACAGGACTGCTGCTGAAAGACCTGCTCGCCGAGCGCGGCCTGGTCCCGTGCGGCCGGTGCCTGACCCGAGGCAGGATCGGTGTGCACGGCGACCGCCTGCTGATTCCTGATCCAGGCCGCGAACTGCTCGGGCGTATCGACATACACGCGGATCAGCATCTTCGCGTGCTGGGCGCCGCAGAACTGCGCGCACTGGCCGACATACATGCCGGGATAGTGCGGATCGACCCACATTTCGTTAATGTGGTTTGGGATCGCGTCTGTCTTACCCGCGAGCTGCGGGACCCAGTAGCTGTGGATTACATCCGCTGAGGTCAGCTTCATGTAAGTCGGGGTCGGACGAGCCGGATCGCTGACGGGAACGTGCAGCTCATTGGCCGCGATGATGCCGTACTTCGGGTAGCGGAACTCCCACCAGAACTGGTGCCCGACGATGGTGACGTCGAGCGCCTCCGCCGGCTTGGGATTGTCCTGGATAGCAAAGATGTAGCGTGCCGTGGTGAGGAACAGGACGACCACGATGATCACCGGGATCACGGTCCAGGACAGCTCCACCTGGATCGACCCATAGATCTGCGCCGGCTCCACAGTGTCGTTCGGGTCCTTCTGGCGAAACTTGATGACCACGTAAGTCAGCAAACCGCCGACAACCACGAAGATGCCGCTGGTGATGCCGATGACAAACATCGACAGGTCGAAGACGTTCGATGCGGGGGTGGAAACGGGCGCGAAGATGCTGGGCGTGGCCTGCGGCCCGGTCGCTGCCCGCGCGGCATGCGACGTCAACACCGGGAGCACGAGGAAGGCTGCCCGGGTGAGCACGCCGGGCGCAAAGCGCAGCACGTTGATCAATCGGGAAATCTGTAGTCCGATCGGTCTTCGCATCAGTCGTCGCATCCTTCGGAGTCCTTCCTCGCCCGGCGCCGCACGGCGTCTCCCCCCGCGTCGGCCGGTTCAATAGATGCAGACCAGGGTCCGCCGTATTGTGCTTCATCCTAGCAGCACACCGGCGCATTCCGATGGATGCGAAAAGGGGCTGCTTCGACCGCACGCAAGAATCCTACGCGCTCCGCCGCCGCGCCGGGAATGTTCTTTCAGGCAGCAGGCGCGCGAGCGTGCGGACCCCGGCTGCGAGTGCGGTGATGCTGGAACCATGCGAGAAAGTCTGGATCGCGGCCTCGCGCACCGGCAGGTACCCGAGCAGGCGAAAGGCGCGGCCGGGGGCGGCGTAGAAGCTCCGCGCGGCATCGGAGGCGACACGCAGATCGCGGCGCAGGCGGGCTGTCCGCCGTGCGAAGAGCAGGCTCGCGAGCGCGCCCGCGGTTGCGTGTTTTGTCGCTTCGAGGATTGCGGCGGCAGCTGCCTGGCCGCTTGCAACCGCGCCGTAGATGCCCTCCCCGGTGAGCGGATCGGCAAAGCCGCCCGCGTCGCCGGCCAGCAGAATCCTGGTGGCCGAGGGCTTGTGTTCGCCTGCCCCCATACCCAGGTATTGGCCTGTCACCCCATAGAAGTCGCGGGTGTGGGCGCGCTCCTTGATGTAGTCGGCGAGCGCGTCGCGATCAAGCCCGTGCGATCTGTCGGCGTCATGGACGTAGAGTCCTAGATTGACGTGATCGTGGCGAGGGAAGAGCCAGCCGTACCCTCCACTCACGGGAGCAAAGTCAAAGGTGAGCGGCGGCGGCCCGGCGGGGCCGATCTTCACATTCGCTTCGAGCGCAAAGCCGCGCCGGAACCATGGCGTCGTCGCTTCGGTGAGCGCGCGCACCCGGCTGTGTACGCCGTCTGCGCCAACCACATAGCGGGCCTTGATCTCGGCGCCATCAGCCGTCCGGAGGGTGACGCTTTCGGCGTGCTCTGTGATGGCCGAGATGGCGCCGATCCGGCGGAACGCAGCGCCCGCCTCCAGGGTGCGCTCCAGGCAGTAGGCGTCCAGCTCCTCGCGCACCGTCATCACGCAGAGCGGCGCACGGCGGCTGACCGGCAGCGCCCGCTCAGCCGGCCGCCGTGGGCCGTCCGCTTCCAGCACAATCTCGTGAACCGTACGCCGCACTACAGGCGCGACCGGGTAACGCAGCGCCTTGACCGCGCGCATGGTCAGGCCGCCGGCGCATGCCTTGGGCCGGGGAAAGGCGGCCTTGTCAACCAGCAGGACGAGCCTGCCTGCGCGCGCCAGGTCGTAGGCCGCAGCGCATCCCGCTGGCCCAGCGCCGACGACCACCGCATCCCACAGTTCGTCCTTGTGCATGCTCGCCCATTATCCAGCAGCAGGAGGCGAGCGGGCACCTTCAGGAGAGCCCGGCCCTCAGGCCGCTAAAAAGGAATGCGGAAGGTGAGGACGGTGTAGTGGTTCGCCGTGTGGAAGTGAGTCATTGCAATCTGTTCGCCCGCGCCGAAGGTGAATCCCAGCCGCTTGGGGTTGCCGCTGGCATCATGTTTGAGCGGGAGCCGGCCGATGATCAGCCCGGGCGTCGCAAAGGACTGCGTCTTCCCATCATTCGCGCCGCCCTTGAAGAAGGTGGTGTTGGCTTCAAACTCCGGCCAGAAGAAGCGCCTGATCCCGGTCTTTGCCAGCCGGTACTGCGCGACGTTGTTCCAGATCACGCTGCGCCCCAGCCCTTGTGTATTCGTCACCGGCAGCGATCCGCCCGCGGTTGAGGTCACATCGAAGTTGCCGAAGCCCTTGCCCACGGCAAGCGTTGGTGTCACCGTGGCGCAGCAGCTTCCGTTGCCGTTCTTGCCGGTGGGGATTGAGGCCCCGAGAAAGGCGGTCACGATGGAGTTGCCGTGCTCCTCGTTTCGCGAGAAGATGCGCTCCTTGAGCAGAAAGCTCACGTCTCCAAAGCCGTCGGATTCGCCATTGGTACGGTCGAAGAATGGCGGCAGGTTGAAGATGATCTCGGTGTGCTTCTCGGGGATAAGCTCAAGGCCCTTGCTGTTGTCGTAGTTCCAGATCTCGTGGCGGCTGTTGTTGTGGTAGTGCAAGAAATCGGTGCGCACTTCCTGTTCAAGCCGCGGCGTCACTGTCACCAGCGGGGTCACCCAGTGCGGCTGCAGATTCTGAGTAGCGGTGACCCTGGCCTGGTAGCTGTCAAAGAAGCTGGATTGTGCATGTAGGCAGGACGCGAGCAGCAACGCGCCAATGGGGAGGAAGAGTATGCGTTTATATGTCATTAGAATCGTCTTGACTCGATAGTACAGTGCGCTGACCTCGTGCGGAGGTCGCTTCGCGCTCAGCCGTAAGCGATTCACTCCCTGCCCGACGCACCGCAAAGACCCGCTCGCACATCAGAGAAAGCACGATGGCTGAAACCGAGGAGATCATCCGCCTGGCGGCCGGGGCACGCGCGCGAGGCGAAGAGCTGTTGATGGCGACGGTAGTGCGCGTGGAGGGCTCCTCGTACCGCAAGCCGGGCGCCCGCATGCTGCTGACCTCGGGTGGCGCGCGCGCGGGCACCATCAGCGGCGGGTGCCTGGAGGCTGAAGTTGCCAGGAAGGCATGGTGGCGGACCGCGGGCGGACCGTCGCTCGAACGATATTCGAGCTTCTTCGACGAAGACGGCGCCATGCCGTACGGGCTGGGCTGCGGCGGCACTGTTTGGGTGCTGTTGGAGCGGGGGGCTGCCGCGCACGCAGCAGTCGCTGCTCTGCAGCGGGTGCAACAGAGCCGGGAGGCGGCGGTCCTGGTGACCTCGCTCGGGGCGCAGCCTGGTCTGCGGGAAGTCAGGATGGCGAGCGGCGAGCAGGTGTACGCCGCGGGCGCCGCTCTGCCGCCGGCCTTGCTGCAGCAGGCTCGCACCTCCCCGAGCAGCATGGACGATTATTTTGTCGAGCATCTCCTGCCGCCGCCTGCACTGTTCCTGTTCGGCGCCGGGGATGACGCGAAGCCAGTGGTCGAGTTCGCGGACGCACTCGGCTGGCATGTGGTTGTCGCCGATGGACGTGCCCATCTCGCGCGATCGGACAGGTTCCCCCTGGCCGATGAGGTGCGGGTGATCGATTATGCCGCGAACGTCCTCGGCGAGGGATCCCAGCCCGGTCCCAAGGATGTGGCGGTGCTGCTCACGCACAGCTATGAGCAGGACCTGGCGCTGCTGGCCGCGTTGCTGCCGCGCTCGCTTGCCTACCTCGGCGTTCTCGGTCCGCAGCGCCGAACCGAGCGGCTGGTCACCGATCTGCTGCAGCGTCTTTCCGAGCCGGGCACGGCCACAGTCAGGAGGGACTGGCTGAAGCGCATCCGCACCCCGGTCGGACTGGACCTGGGCGGCGATGATCCCTCCTCGATCGCGCTTTCGATTGTCGCGGAGCTGCAGGCGGTGCTGCACGGGCGCCTGGTCTCGACCCGGCGAACGGGGAAGCAAGAGCGGGGAGTTCCGGCCGGCATTGCCGCCGTGGCCGCGCTCGGAGACTGAGTGCGGGCGGCTGCGCTGATCCTGGCTGCGGGCAGCTCCTCGCGGCTGGGTCGGCCGAAGCAGCTGGTGCTGGTCGAGGGTGAGCCTGTGCTCCGCCGCACCGCGCGTATTGCAGGCGAGGCAGGCTTTGCCCCCGTCTACGTGGTTTTGGGCGCGGAGCAGGAGGGCTGCCGCGCGGCGCTTCGCGGGCTCGATGTGGAGATTCTTGACAATCCGCGGTGGGCCGAGGGCATGGGCTCGTCGCTCTGCCGGGGAGTGCAGGAGTTGAGCGCCGACAGCGATGCGGTGCTCCTGCTGGTGTGCGACCAGCCCAGGCTGACCGGATCCGCGTTGCGGGACTTGAAAGACGTGCATGAGAGAGCGGCTCTGCCGATGAGCGCCGCACGGTACTCGGGCCGGCTCGGGGTGCCTGCCATCTTCAGCCGTGCCTTGTTTGCGGAACTGGCTCAGGTTACCGGCGACCAGGGTGCGCGCACTATCCTCGCCGCCCACCAGGAGCAAGCCGCGGTGCTTGACCTGCCGGAGGCTGCCTGCGATATCGACACCGCGGCTGATCTTGAGCGGCTCTCGTCCGATGGGTGAACGGCTCAGCCGCTTAAGCGAGGCAAACAGACCTCGGCCTCGCCGCCGGCCATGTCCGCTCGGTTGCGCAGCCGGACTGTGCCTCCATGCGCCTCGACGATCTGCAGCGCCAGCACCAGGCCGATGCCGCTGCCGCCCGGCTTGGTGGTGTAGAACGGCACAAAGAGGTTTCCCGGATTGGCGATGCCTGCGCCCGAGTCGCGGATCAGCAGCGTGACCTGGGCGGCATGAGGATGCGCTTCGATGGTGACCACGGCAGGTCTTGCTTCGTTCGCAAGCGCGGCGTCGGCCGCATTCTGCACCAGGTTGATGAGCGCCTGCTCGAGCTGGTCGCGGTCGCAGGTGAGCATCGTGTCTGCCGTCTGGACTGCCACCTGGAGCCGCGACTCCAGCCGGGCGACCTTTCCCAGCAGGTCCGCGAGCGACGCGGGCGCGAGCCGCGGCGGAGGCAGGCCGGAGAGCTGTGCATAGGCCTGCAGAAAGCGATTGAGGCTGTCCGCTCTGTCTTCAATCACGGCCAGGGCGCGCGAAGTCTCGTCTCCGTCGGCGATGTTCGCCAGCCGCGTACGCAGGCTGCCGGCGATGGACTTGATAGGGGTGAGCGAGTTGTTGATCTCATGACCCATGACCCGGATCAGCCGCTGCCAGGCCTCTCGTTCCTGCTCTCTCAGCGCTGCGCTCACGTCGGAGAAGACCAGCAGCGTGTGGGGTACGCCGCGCAGGCGAAAGCCGGACCGGCGAACGACAAACCGGCTGCCGGCGCCGAACCTGCCGCCCGCGCCCGCTCGGCTGCCGGGACCGGCCAGCGTGAGCAGCTGGTCGTCGCGTGCCTCGAGCAGGTGTTCGAGGCCGAGATCGCGTGCGGTGCGCCCGACCGCGCCCTGCCCGGTGTATGGGCTTGCGGCGCGCAGCGAGAAGAGCTCCTCTGCCGCTGTGTTTGACAGCCGCAAACGACCCTCAAGCGTGAAGGCGAGCACCGGTGACTGCATCGCGCTGAGCACGCGCTCGAGCAGCGCGATGGCGTCGATGGTGTTCGAGCGCTGGGTCTGCAGCGTGGCGGCGAGCGCGTTGACTTCAAGCGCCAGGTCGCCGACCGCATCATCGCGGCGCGCGCCGCGTGCGCGAAAGGAGTAGTCTTCCTCCCGCAGTGCAGCGACCACATTTGCGAGCGTCTGGAGCGGACGGATGATCTGCTCCATGAACAGCGAGACGAACAGTGCCCAGACGCCTAGGGAAACCAGCAGCACGGTCGCGATCACCGCTGCTTCAGCGTGGCGAAGCGCGAATGCAGCCAGCGCCAGAGTTGGCAGGCCCAGGAGCCAGAGCCGGGTGCGGATGCGGCGCTCGAAGCTGAGGCGGCGTCGCGAGCGGCTGAGCGGGAGGCGATGGGGGCGCGGGAGCGCGACGTTCTCCGGAATCGGCGGCCGGTCAGAGGCCATACTTCTCGATGCGCCGGTAGAGTGCGCCGCGGCTCAGGCCCAGCGCCTCGGCCGCATGGCTCACATTGCCGGAGGCGCGCGCGAGCGCCTTACGGACCAGGATGCTTTCGACCGCCTCGAGGCTCATCTCGTCAAGCGTTTGCGGGCTGCTGGCGATGCGGGAGGCCTGCAGGCCAAGATCGGCGGCCTCGATGCGCGCGCCCCTCGCCATCAGCACCGCGCGCTCCAGGGTGTGGTCGAGCTCACGCACGTTGCCGGGCCAGCGATGCTCGAGCAGCAGCTGCAGCGCCGCCGGCTCAAAGCCCTGGATCGCCCGCCGGTAGCGGTTGGCGTAGCGCGCCAGAAAGTGCGCCGCCAGAGTGGGGATATCATCGGTCCGCTCGCGCAACGCGGGCAGGTGGATCTCGACCGTGTTGAGCCGGAAAAGGAGGTCCTCGCGGAAGCTGCCCTCGCGGCAGGCGGCGGGCAGGTCGGCGTTGGTGGCCGAGAGCACGCGCACGTCCACCTTCTGCGTGCGTGAGGAGCCCACCCGTTCGAGCTCTCCGGTCTCAAGCACGCGGAGCAGCTTGGCCTGCTGGCGCATGGGGATGTTGGCGATCTCATCGAGGAACAGCGTACCGCCATTGGCGAGCTCGAAGCGGCCGATGCGGTCTGTACGCGCGTCGGTGAAGGCGCCCTTGATGTGCCCGAAGAGCTCGCTCTCAAAGGTGCCTTCGGGCAGCGCGCCGGTGTTGACCGCGACCAGCGCACGGTGCGAGCGCAGCGAAAGGCGGTGCATGGTCTGCGCGACCACTTCCTTGCCGGTGCCATGCTCGCCGGTGATGAGCACGTTGGCCTCGGACGGGCCGACGCGGGCCATCAGCTCGATCACGGGGCGCATGGACGGCGCGGTGGCGATGAAGTCCGGCGCGCCCTCCGCGCGGAGGATGCGGTTCTCTGCCTCGAGCCAGCGGGCGCGCTTCTGTGCGCGGTGCAGGTCAAGCTGCGTGCGCAGAACGGTGGTGAGGCGCGCGTTCTCCCAAGGCTTCTGGATGAAATCGACGGCGCCGCGGCGCATGGCTTCAACCGCGAGATCGACATTGCTCCACGCGGTCATGACGATCACTGGCAACTGCGGATCGTGGGCGAGCACCCGCGTCAGCAGGTCTAATCCTTCTTGTCCCGACGTGGTGTCGCGGGCGTAGTTCATGTCCATCAGCAGTCCGTCGTAGCTCTCGGACGCAAGGGACTCCAGCACAGAGGCCGGGTTGGTTGCCCGATCAAGCGCGTAACCTTCGGGCTTTAGCAGGAACTCGAGAGCGTCCAGAATCTGCGGCTGATCGTCGGCGAGGAGCAGGCGGCAGGCCTCGAGTTTTCCGTTGCTGCTCCCCGGCATGGTGTCTCTTTTCAACGCGGCGTAGAGGCGTGCCCCGCCTCCGCCGATTCTATAGAAATGCCATTCGCCTCGAGCGTGGTGCCGGTGGCGCGATCAAGCTCGACGGCTGCCTTGTGCTCGGCGGTGAGCGCCGCCACCAGCGCAGACTCGGCGGTTGCGAGATCGCGCCGCGCGGTGAGTGTCTGGAGGTTTGATCCCGCGCCCAGCTCCTGCTCCTTGGTAGAGATGTCGAAGCCGCGCTGGGCGAGGTCGCGCGCCTTGCGCGCCGCATCGACGCGCGCGCCGGACTGCTCGAGGGCATACTGCGCGTTGCGGACCTCGATGCGGATTTCCTTCTTGAGCTGTTCAAGCCGCAGCCCGGCCTGCCGGAACTCGAGCTCGGAGCGGTACTGGTCGGATTTCGCGACCCGATTGCGCAGGGGGATATTCAGATTCAGCCCGACATAGTAGTCCGGCGAGCTGTTGTTAAAGGCGTTTGAGAGCGCGCCGCCGAAGCTGGCCGGCGCAGTCGAGGTAATGCCCGAAAGAGGGTTATTGAGCCCGGCGAGGCCGGTTCCACCGTAGTAGCCGGTGAGGGCGACCGTCGGCAGCAGGGCGTTGTCGGCCGCCTTGCGGCTGATGCCGCGGTTTTCAAGGTCGATATTCGACTCGGTCAGCTCGACCCGCTGCTGGAGGGCGGTCGCGATGATGTCTGTGGCCAGAGGCTGCGACGCCAGGGGCGCGGCCTCATCGGTGGGAATCACCGGCATGGCCTCAAGCGCCGGATCGTCGAGGTTCTTGGTCAGCGCGTTCTTGATCAGCAGTTCCTGGAACTGGAGCGTGGTCTTGGCGATGGTGAGATCCTGCTCCCGCGCTGCCACTTCGCCCTCATCCTTGAGCACATCGAGTGCCGGGATGGCCTGCAGCGCCAGCTGCTTGCGGCCGCTCTCCAGCGTCTGCCGGGCGAAGTCGAGGGAACGCTGCTTGACCTGCTCGTCATCATAGGCGCTGACCAGGTCCCAGTAGATATTCGCGATCTGGGTGACGGTGGTGATCAGTTGCAGCTTGAAGGCCGCGTCCGAAATCTTCTGATTGTTTTTCGCGATGCGCAGATAGCGAAGGTTGGGCCCGAAGCCGAAGCCGGCGAGTAACTGCTGCTGAAATGCCGCCTGGTAATACGTGCCCAGAGTAGGATTTAAGTAAGTGAATGGCGAGTTATTTGTCGCGCGATTGTTATCGAGGGTGAACTGGAAAGTTGTTCCTGTAGGAAAAGCCTGGAAGTAAGTGAGGTTTCCTATGGTGGTGTTCTGCCGCAGGGACTGGACCCCGTAGATCTTTACGTTTGAAAGCGGCTCGGTGTAGTGCTCGTTGCTGACAGTGCCGGTAATCAGCGGGTCAAAGGATTCGACGATGGTGCCGGTGCCGAGTGTCGATTGCACCAGGCCTGAAGCGCCCGTGCCCGCGCCGCCCGCGCCTCCGGTGGTGCCGCCTGCGCCTGCGCCGGAGGCGGCTGAGCCGAAGCCGCCGACTCCACCGCCGGGCGTGTTCTGGATCACGCCGGTATTGACGCCGCGAAAGGTCGCCCCGGCCTGGGTGCGTAGAATGTCGGCCGCGGCAATCGGGATGTTGTAGCGCGCGATCGCCAAGTCGAGATTGTTTTCGATAGCCAGGGCAAGTGCATCACTCAGTGACAGCGATAACTTGCCGCCACGGATGAGTAAGTCGAGGCGGTTTGAATTGGATAGGTCGGGCGCGGGAACGCGGGTCGGGGTATAAGTGTGAAGCGGGTTGTAGGAGTGGGGAATGTCAAGCCGCAAAACGGGCGCGCCGGCCGGCTGACTTAGGGGCTGGGCGGCCTGTGCATGCAGCGCCCGCGGCGCCGAAAAAGTTACCGCAAGGATGCAGAAAAAATATTTCAAGCTGAAGCTCCTGCAGAGATCGCCGCAGCCGTGTCGCTGAACAGCCAGCCGTCGCGGAGCTCGATGGTGCGCGTGCCGTAGGCCGCGTTGGTCTCGGAGTGGGTGACCTGGATCACTGTCGTTCCTTGGCGGTTCAGTTCGCGGAACATCTGCATGATCTCGGAGGCCTGCGCGGAGTGCAGGTTGCCCGTAGGCTCGTCGGCGACCAGCAGCGCAGGCTTGTGGATCATCGCGCGCGCGATGCCGACGAGTTGCTGCTGACCGCCGGAGAGCTGGCGCGGAAAGAGGTCTTTTTTGCCGACGATCTGGAAGCGGTCGAGCGTGTCCGCGACCAGGCCCTGGCGGTCGGCGCGTGGAATGTCCTTGTAGGAGAGCGGCAGGTCGATGTTCTCGGCGACGGTCAGGTCGTCGAGCAGGTGGTAGCTCTGGAAGACCATGCCAATCTGCTTGCGGGCAAGGTCGGCGCGCTGCTTGCGGCTCATCGCGTGGACTGCTTCCCCGGCGAAGGTGTACTCGCCTTTCCACTGGTCGTCGAGCATGGCCAGCACGTTGAGCAGCGAAGATTTTCCGGCGCCCGACGGCCCCATGATGGTGAGGAACTCGCCCTCGCGGATGGTCAGGTTGATGCGGCGCAGGACCCAGGCTTCGGTGTGACCTAGTTTGTAACTGCGTTCGACGTTTTTCAGTTCAAGCATGTGGGGCTCCTTTTACTC
>CAXUND010000029.1:0-32135 GCA_964252445.1 uncultured Acidobacteriaceae bacterium
GCGGCCAGCCGCATGACACTGGCACGCTTGAAGCCAAGGCAAAGTCCGGCGTCACACTCATCGCGGAGATCGATGAGGTCCTTGAAGATGAGGGCGGCGAAGTCTGGCACACCACCACCAAACCCGTGCTCGCCGGAACCCCCGTGACAGGCACAGTTAACCGCGCTCGCAGACTGGACCACATGCAGCAGCACTCCGGACAGCACCTGCTCTCAGCCGTCTTTCACGAGCTTACTGGCGCGGCGACCGTCTCCTTCCATCTCGGCGAGCAGGTCTCGACGATCGATCTCGCGGTCGAAAGTGCGGCTGCCCAGCAATCGCTCTTGGCCGCGATCGAACAGGTCGAGCGGCGTGCGAATGAACACATCGCTGCCGACCTTCCGGTCACGCTCCGCACCGTCAGCCACCCGGAAGCGCAGAGTCTCTTGGCTCAGGGAAAACTGCGCAAGCTGCCGCCGCGCGAAGGATCCATCCGGCTGGTTCAGATCCCGACCATCGACCTGAATGCCTGCGGCGGCACCCACGTCAGCTCGCTCGGCCAGATCGGCGGACTGCTCGTCCGCGGGCATGAGCGTGTGAAGCAGGGCGTGCGAGTGGAGTTCGTCTGCGGCCTGCGTGCCGTCGCTGTCGCTCGCAGCGATTATCGAGCATTGTCAGAAGTAGCGGCCGCGCTCTCGGTGGGTCGTGCCGATGCCCCGGCAGCCGCGGCGCGCGTGCTTGAAGAATCAAAGACGCTCGCCAAAGAGAAGCAGAAACTGCGCGAAGAGATCGCGAGCCACCACGCAGTGCGGCTCGCGGTTGAAGAGCACATCCATGACGGCCTGCGCCTCGTGAACCGCAGGTTTACCGACCAGGATGGCGATTATGTTCGCCTGCTCGCCTCGCGGCTCATCGCGTCCGTTCCCCATACCGCCGCAGTCCTGATCTCGATCGCAGAAGAGCCGGCAACGCTGGTCCTCGCCTCCAATCTGGGCAGGCCAAAAGGCTGCGGCGACATGCTCAAGGAAGCCCTCGCGGCCATCGGTCTGCGCGGCGGCGGATCGCCAAACCTCGCGCACGCAAAGCTCCCCATCACCCAAGCCGAGCAGATCGCCGAGCACCTTCGCCTGCAGCTGGGCTAACTGCCAGACTCCCGGCGCGGGAGGCCGCCACAGCGCCCGCAGCTAAAGGCTCCGTGGCGTGTAGACTGCGCCTGCGGCGCCTGTTCTTAACTCCAGTAGCTGCGATCGAGCGTGCGGTACTGGATCGCCTCGGCGATGTGCGAGACGGAGACGGCCGCCGCGCTGTCAAGATCGGCGATCGTGCGCGCAACTTTGAGAATGCGGTCGTGCGCGCGGGCGGTCAGGCCCTGCTGCTGCATTGCTCTCTCGAGCAGCCGCTCGGCGTCGGCACCTAGCTCGCAGAAGGTGCGAATCTGCCGCGTGCCCATCTGCGCATTCGAGTAAATCTTTTCCGCAGCCTTCGAGAACCGCTCGCGCTGCCGCTCACGCGCAGCCAGCACCCGCGCGCGAATGGTCGCGGAGTTCTCGGTCGCCTGCCCGGCGCGCAGCTCTTTGTATTGCACCGCCGGCACTTCAATGTGGATGTCGATGCGATCGAGCAGCGGTCCTGAAACCTTGGCCACGTATCGCTGGATCACCGGCGGCGTGCAATGGCACTCGCGCGACTTGTCGTTGAAGTAGCCGCACGGGCACGGGTTCATGGCCGCGGCCAGCATAAAGCGCGCCGGGAAAGTGAGCGACATCGACGCCCGTGCAATGACCACGTTGCCGTCTTCAAGCGGCTGACGCATCACCTCAAGCACGTTGCGCGGAAACTCCGGCAGCTCATCCAGGAACAGCACTCCGTTGTGCGAGAGCGACACCTCACCCGGCCGCGGCACCGCGCCGCCACCGATCAGGCCCGCATCGGAGATCGTGTGGTGTGGCGCGCGAAAGGGCCGCGTCGTCACCAGGCCCGCGGTCGCATCAAGCACGCCGGCCACCGAGTGGATCTTCGTGGTTTCGAGCGCCTCGTCAAGCGAGAGCGGCGACAGGATTGTGGGCAGCCGCTTCGCCAGCATGGTCTTGCCCGAGCCCGGCGGCCCGATCATCAGGATGTTGTGCCCGCCGGCCGCCGCAACTTCGAGCGCGCGCTTCGAGGTCTGCTGTCCGCGTACATCGGCAAAGTCCACGTGGAAGTGCTGCGCCTCGCCCAGCAGCTCGGTCGGCGATATCCTGCACGGCGTTGCGTGGATGCCCCCATTCGCCGCCGCGTTCAACAGTTCGCGCACCTGGTTCAGCGTGCTTACCGGGTACACGTTCACGCCGTCGACCACCGCTGCCTCGCGGGCGTTCGCAGCGGGCACGATCAGGTTCTTAATACCCTTCTCTTTCGCGCGCACGGCAACCGGCAGCATACCCGGCACCGCGCGCAGCGACCCATCCAGGCCAAGCTCGCCGATCAGCAGAAAATCGCCCAGGTTCTTGAGCTCGAGCGCCCCATACGCACTCAGGATGCCTATGGCAATCGCAATGTCGAAGCCCGAACCTTCCTTCTTCAGATCAGCCGGCGCCAGGTTCACGGTGATCGAAGTCGGCGGAATCTGGAAGCCCGAATTTTTAATTGCCGCCCGCACCCGCTCGCGGCTCTCGCGTACCGCCGAGTCCGGCAGGCCGACCATGTAGAAGCGGTCTTCGATCGTCTTGATGCCGGCGAAGTCGACCTCGACATCAATGATGTGAGCGTCGATCCCGTACACGGCGGCGCTGAGAACCTTGGCAAGCATGGGTAGGTGCTTCGAGGCTAGCACCGGCGTTACTGCCTACTGGTCCAAAAGCACGTACTTGGTGACGATGGGCACCCATCTCGCGGTTCGGGAATCTAATAAATCGAGGGTACACATTATGGATGTTGCTTTAATCACAGGAGCGAACAAGGGAATCGGTCTTGAAGTGGCTCGGCAACTCGCACAAAAGGGAATGCAGGTGTTGCTGGGTTCCCGCATCGCCTCGCGCGGACAGGACGCGGTGAACACGCTGCACGCCGAGGGACTTTCGAACGCCGAGTTCGTCGAGCTTGATGTCACCAAGGAGACCTCGATTGCAAAAGCTGCTTCCTTTGTTCAGAGCAAGTACAAAGTGCTTGATGTGCTGGTGAACAATGCCGGCATTATCGTAGATCGCCATCTGCCGAGTGAGGTGACACTGAGCTCGCTGCGGCAAACCTTTGACACGAACTTCTTTGGAGCTGTGGCAGTCACGCAGGCCTTTCTGCCACTGCTGAAGGCATCAGCCCACGGACGCATCATCAATGTCTCCAGTGGACTTGGCTCACTGACCCAGCACAGTGATCCCAACTGGCCGTTCTACGGAGTTAATGTGCTGTCGTACAACGCTTCGAAGTCTGCGCTGAATGCCTTTACCGTCCTGCTGGCCAAAGAGCTCAAGGAGGCGGGGATCCAGGTAAACTCCGCAGATCCTGGCTACACCGCCACCGACCTGAACAACAACAGCGGATCCCAGACCATCGCCGAGGGCGCGGAGGCCATCGTTGCCCTGGCAACCGCGAGCAAGGACGGCGCGACCGGCACCTACATCAGCCGCGAAGGCACGGTGCCCTGGTAAGTCAAAGAGTCGGCGCCGGAGGACTAAAATCAAGTCCTGTGAAGACCAGCTTCTTCGACCTGTTCAAGATCGGCATCGGCCCGTCAAGTTCGCACACGATGGGCCCGATGCGGGCCGCCCGATCCTTTGTGCTGCTGCTTGAGTCCTCGGGAATGCTTGCGCAGACTTCTCGCGTCTGTGCTGAGCTCTACGGCTCGCTCGCGCTCACCGGCCGCGGCCACGGCACGGATCGCGCCGTGATCCTTGCGCTGCTTGGCGAAGAGGCAAGCACCATCGATCCTTCGACCGTCGATGCGAAGCTTGAGGCAGTGCGGACCAACGGCGCACTCGCCCTGCTCGCCCGCCATCTTGTTCCTTTCAGCGCAAACGATCTCCTCTTCCACACAGACCGCATGTATGCGCCCGGCGCCGTGACAGAGCACCCCAACGGCCTGCGCTTTACCGCCTTCTCGGCAGACGGTGCCATCCTCGTGCAGAAGATCTACGTCTCGATCGGCGGCGGCTTTGTTGTCGAGGACGGCGACTCGGCGGCTCCCGTCGCGCTCTCCGCGCCGCAGCCCTATCCCTTCAGCAGCGCAGAAGAGCTGCTGGCGCTCGCAGCAGCCAACGGGATGCAGATTGCCGACGTGATGTACGCGAACGAGTGCGCGTTGCGCCCTGCGGAAGAAGTACGCGCAGGTGTGCTTGGTATCTGGGAGGTGATGCGCTCCTGCATCGATCGTGGCATGGTCACTCATGGCATTTTGCCGGGTGGCCTCAATGTTCACCGGCGCGCCGCCGCGCTGACCGCGCGACTACGCGAGCGAGCCGAGAAGGGCATCGTCGCCGATCCGCTTGCGCCGCTCGACTGGGTCACAGTCTACGCGATGGCAGTGAATGAGGAGAACGCTGCCGGCGGACGTGTGGTGACTGCGCCCACCAATGGCGCCGCCGGAGTGGTGCCCGCGATCGCGCGCTACTATCTGGACTTTGTTCCCGGCGCGGATCACGAAGGCCTGCTGCGCTACTTTCTTACCTCGGCCGCCATCGGCGTTCTGTACAAGGAGAACGCGTCGATCTCAGGCGCTGAAGTCGGCTGCCAGGGTGAAGTGGGCGTGGCCTGCTCAATGGCCGCCGGCGGCCTGGCGGCTGCGCTCGGCGGCACCAACGAGCAGGTGGAGCACGCGGCCGAGATCGGCATGGAGCACAACCTGGGCATGACCTGCGACCCGATCGGCGGACTGGTGCAGATCCCCTGCATCGAGCGCAATGCGATGGGCGCGGTCAAAGCTGTGCACGCCTGCCGTATCGCCATGAACGAGACCGAGGGCCATAAGCTTTCGCTCGACCAGGTCATTCGAACCATGTATCTCACCGGGCTCGACATGCAGTCGCGTTACAAGGAAACCTCGCTTGCCGGGCTTGCACTGAACATCATCGAATGCTGACCACACGGGTGGGCCACGAGTTGCCGAATGAGGCGAACGAGCCGCGCGAGCCGGCCGCGGAACTTAGACCGCTGATCGCGCCGTGGTGGCATACTGTGTTGCTCGTGGTCATCATCCTGGCCGTGGCCATGCTCGGCTTCTTGCGACGATCGAAGTCCACCGTGGCGCAGCACCATCTGGGCGAGTACGCGGCAACTCTGGGATGGGAATGGCTGCTGCTGGCGCTCGCGCTCAGCGGCGTCTGGCTGCGCACGCGGAGCGCTGGCGTACGGCAGCTGCTTGCTCCCGGCGCGCGATACAGCTGGGCACAGGACGCAGGAGCAGCGGCGCTGTTCTGGCTTCCTTCAACGATCGTGCTCGGCATCCTTAGTGCGCTGCTCAAGCGTGCCGGCGCCGGTTCGCCGCAGCAGGTGCTCGCTGCGATTGCGCCGCATACAGCGGGCGAGCTTGCGCTGTTCCTGGCGCTCAGCGCCTCAGCCGGCTTCTGTGAAGAGCTCGTCTTCCGCGGATACCTGATGGAGCAATGCACAAGGCTTGCGGCGTTCGCGAGTCGGGGCCGAAGAGACAAAAGCGCCCTGCGCTTTGACGCATGGTCGGGCGCGCTTCTCAGCTCCATCGTCTTCGGCACAGCGCATCTCTACGAGGGCATAAGCGGCGTGGTCACGATCACGGTCTTCGGGCTGATGTTCGCGTGGCTCGCGCGACGCCGCCGCAGCCTGCGTGCCGGCATGATCGTCCACGCATGGCACGATGCGGTGAGCGGCATTGCTTTGTATCTGCTCACGCGTGTGCACGCGATCTAGAAATGCGCGGAAATTCGTTACTTCATTTCTATTTTTCTCTTGACAGTGTTTTTCGCGATATCTATACATTCGTTAGCTACAGCAAAGTGCGGTAGCTCTCAGGGAGAATGACAACCAACCGAACGGCAGTTGCTCGGAGCCCAAGGCAGGCAAACCACGGGAAACCAGCAGAGCAATAGAAGTCCGCAACAGCAGGAAAAAAGGGGAGCGCATCCAGCGCTCCCCTTTCGTTTGCCTCACAATAATCAGGTGACCCGCCGCCGATGGATCGCTGACAGCTGGGATGAATCCTCTGCGTCGTTGACCGGCGAGCAGGCTGCGCATCTGGTCCGCGTCCTGCGCGCGCAGGCGGGTATGGAGTTCGACATCGTTGCCGGTGAGCGGGTGTGGCACGCCGTGGTCGCCGGCATCACTGATGACGCCGTGCGCTTCACCCTGATCGCGGAGCTGGCAGCAGAACCCGCACTGCCTATCGCGCTGCTGCTCGCGGTCTTCAAGTTCGATCGCATGGAGTGGGCGATTGAAAAAGCGACGGAGCTCGGAGTGGAGCGCATGGTGCCCGTGATCGCGCGACGCACAGAAAAGCACCTGGCGCAGGCGGCGCAGGCGCGCGTGGAGCGCTGGCGCAGGATCGCGCGCGAGGCGGCGAAGCAGTCTCGACGCTCCGATGTTCCGGTCATCGAGGATCCGCTGGCGCTGACGATTGCGGTTCAGCAGGGCAGTGGTAGCACGCGCCTGCTGCTGGCCGAGGGGGAACAATCGACGACGCTGCGGGCAGCACTCACTCGCGCACTCGCGAACGCAAGCGGGACACTGCCGGAGCTGCGGCTGGCGATCGGCCCCGAAGGCGGATGGGTCGCTGAAGAGCAGGCGCTGTTCGCGGCGGAAGGTTGGTCCGCGGTCAGCCTCGGTCCGCGCATCCTGCGCGCGGAGACCGCGGCGATCACGGCCGTGGCGCTGGCCGCCGCGCTCTACACGTGACCTCAAGCTCTCCGAAAAAAGTTTTGCTGGAGGGAAGGTGGTCCCGCCCACGCGCAGAGTTAGCTGAACATCTCCTTCACCTTCTCGAACAGGCTGCGGGAGGTGGGCGTGTTCTCAACCGTGATCGTTTCACCCAGTTGCCGCAGAAGGTCTTTCTGCGCGCGCGACAACTTCTTGGGCGTCTGCACTGCCACTTCAACAATCAGATCCCCGCGGCCATGCTCGTTCACGTAGGGCACGCCCTTCGAGCGCAGGCGGAACTGCTTGCCGCTTTGCGTTCCTTCCGGCACCTTGATCTTCACGTCGCCCTCAAGTGTCGGGATCATGATCTCGTCCCCGAGCGCGGCCTGTGTAAAGGAGACCGGCACCATGCAGTGCAGGTCGTTACCTTCGCGTTCGAAAAACTCGTGCGGCTTGACCGTGAGCACGATGTAGAGGTCACCGGCCGGGCCGCCGAAGCGACCGGCATCGCCGCCGCCCTGGTAGCGGATGCGTGTGCCCTCTTCAACGCCGGCGGGGACGGCAACCTGGATGGTGTGCACCCGCTCAACCCGCGCGTCCCCCTTGCACACCGGGCATGGATCGATGATCAGCTGGCCGCTGCCGCCGCAGACCGAACAGGTTCGCGCCACGGAAAAGAAGCCCTGCTGATAGCGCACCTGCCCGCGCCCCCCGCACTGCTTGCAGGTCGCCGGACCTTTGCCTGAAGCGGTGCCGGTCGCATTGCAGTCGCCGCAGTTCTCAAGCCGCCGCACCGAGACCTCGATGTCCCTGCCGAAGACCGCTTCAGCAAATTCAATCGTCTGATCGAAGCGCAGATCGCGCCCACGCTGCGCCCGCGATCCCGAGCGGCCGCGGCCGCCGGCGCCCGCAAACATCTCGCCGAAGATATCGCCGAAAATGTCACCGATATCCTGCGCATTCGCAAACGGGTTCCCCTGCGCCGCGGCCGCGCCCACTCCGGCATGGCCGTAGCGATCATAGGCGGCGCGCTTATCCGGATCGCTCAGGACCTGGTAGGCCTCGCTGCACTCCTTGAAGCGCTCCTCCGCCGCGGCGTCGCCAGGGTTGCGATCCGGGTGGAACTGCATCGCGAGCTTGCGGTAGGCGGCCTTCAACTCGCCGTCAGTCGCGGTGCGGGAGACGCTCAACACTTCGTAGTAGTCGGTTTTACTCACTGTTTTTGTTTGGCTCATTCTGATTTCTGCTGTGGGTTGGAGACAACGCGAACCAGCGCCGGACGCAGCAGGCGCTCCTTGATGCGATAGCCGCGGCGCACCTCTTCATACACCTGCCCGTCCGGCAGATCGGCTGCCGCCACCGAGTCAAGCGCTTCATGAATGCGCGGATCGAAGGAGGAGCCTACCGTCTCCACCGTCTGCACATTCAATCCGCGGAGCACCTCTTCCATCTGCTTCACGATCAGCTCGACGCCGGTGCGCAACTGCTCGGCTGAGCCCGTCGCCTTGAGCGCCAGGTTGAAGTTGTCGAGTACCGGGAGAAACTGCTCCACCGCGCCCGAGACCGCGTACTCGCGGAACTCCTGCTTCTCGCGATCCGCGCGGCGGCGGGCGTTCTCAAACTCGGCTTGCAGCCGGGCCAGTCGATCGAGCAGCGCATCACGCTCGGCCCGCAGCTTGCCACTCTCATCAAGGCTGGCCGACTCCTCCGCCGCGGTGGCTGAGCCTGAGTCTTGTGCGGTGTCGATGCCGGTGGTCAGGTCGTCCGCCGGATCTGAGACTGGATCGGTGTTCTGCACTCCCTCCAGCTGCTCTTCTGTTACCTTGCTGTCCGTCTGGCTCATCGTTGTTGGATTGTCCTTCGACTCAGAAGATTCAGTGGCGACAGCACTGGCCCGGCTTGCATCGCCGGCCCGGCCACGGACTCGATCGTAGAGGTCGCGCCAAGCATCACCCATCGTTCTATTTTACTGGTTGGCCGGCGTCCCGCAGGACGGGCTCATTGCGGCAGCTGCAGAATGCGGTCAGAGAGCTGCGCAATAAAGGAGACCGCGTTGATCGTGTCCTGATACTGGATGCGCGTCGGCGCCAGCACCGCCACCGCGCCCGCATGCACCCCCAGGTGACTGGCAGGCGCGCCGATCAGGACAAAGTGGCTCATCTCCGGCATCGTCTCTTCCAGGCCCACCTGTACCCGCACCGTCTGCTGCCGCGCGTCCACATAAGCATTCAAGAGCGCGATCAGCCGCTGCTTGGCCTCAAGCGCCGCCAGCATCTGTCCCAGCAGCGCCCGGTCCGGCTCGGACGCCAGCAGGTTTGCGACCCCGCCGATGTACACAGTCTGGGCCGGCGCCGCGCTTTCAAGCGCACCCTTCTGGCACAGGACCTCGACCGATTCAAGCAGACGGTCGTATTCGCTGCGTTCTTCGTCAATCCGGCGCAGCAGCTCAGCCCGCGCGCGCTCCACCGGCCAGCCGCGAAAATTCTCATTCAGAAAGCGGGCCGCATGCTCGAGTTCGGCATACTCCATCTCGCGATCGAGTGCGAGCACGCGATCGAGCACCACGCCCGCCCTGGTCACCAGCACCGCCAGCACCCGCTGCGCGCCCAGGCGCGAAAAGTGAATGTGCTCGAGCTCATGCGCGACCGCGGCCGCCGAGATGGCGATCCCGACACCGCGCGTGATCGCAGCCAGGACCTGCGAAGTGCGCTCCAGAAACTGCTGCGAGTTCGACACACCAAGGTAATTGGCCTCGATCTCGGCGCGCCGCTCCGGCGCAAGCTGCTGCTGCTGTGGCGCCAGCCCCAGCAGCTCGACATAGAGCCGGAAAGCCTGCGGCGTCGGCACCCGTCCGGCCGAGGAGTGAGGCTGGTCCAGCAGGCCCGCGTCCCCGAGCGAAGCCATTACGTTGCGGATGGTCGCCGAGGACAGCCCGTCCTTATCGGCGAAGATGCGCGCAATCGCCTGCGAAGCTACCGGCTCGCCCGTGGCGATGTACGCCTCAATGATGGAGATGAGGACCAGCCGTTCGCGCGGCGAAATGCGAAAACCGGAGGACATGGCGAACCTGCGCAACTGCGCCGTAAACAGCGCAGCAACACCCTTATTCTATCGGCTGCCTGGTCCCGTCGCCAAAAACGTTCGTCACCCAATGATCTAAACCGCGACCCGCTGCTGGCTGTCCCCCGTCAACCCGCTGTTGGCCGTCCCCCGTCAACAGGATCAGCCAGATGTAAACCGCCTGCATCGTCCATCGAACCGGCACAGACGGCATATGCAGACCGTGCACATTCTGCCCGGCAACATAGATGTTTGCCGGAAAGATGGCGATCATGAACACCGCCAGCCACAGTGACGCTGCTCGACGGGTGCCGGGAACAAATAAGCCGGCGGCCCCGGCCCACTCAGGAATACCGGTCAGCACCACGATCCACTCCCGGTACGGAATAGTCGGCGATAGCAGCGGCGTGAACGCCTGCGGCTGAAGGAAGTGGAGTGTGCCGGAGACCACCAGCGGCGCCGCGCACGCGACCTCGAGCGCCACCTGCGCCGCTAGTGTGCGAGGCCGTGAGCGCTTCAAGCTCGCCCGCAAAGGAAAAAAAGCCGCAGTCGCGCCGGTGAGCAGAAGCATAGGGACGACATAGCGCGACGTTATTTCCATGGCATGAGCGTACTCCTTCATAGGCTTCACCAGGGCCTGAGCGCAGCGTCCGACGACTCGCGACTTAGCTGCATCGAAACAACGATGATGCAGGAAGCAAACACCATACCCCTGCGCCCGTTCGGGCGACACACAGATGTGAAAATTTCAGCCCTGGGCTTTGGCGGACATCACCTCGGCCAGGCTGAGGACGTAGACACCGCCGTCGAGCTGGTGCACCGCGCGGTTGAAAGCGGCATCACCTTCTTTGACAATTGCTGGGAATACCACCGCGGCAAGAGTGAGAACTGGCTCGGACTCGGCCTCAAAGGTCACCGCGACAAGGTCTTCCTCATGACCAAGGTCTGCACCCACGGCCGCGATGGCTCGCTGGCGCTGGAGATGCTGGAGCAGTCACTCAACCGCCTGCAGACCGACCACCTCGACCTGTGGCAGATCCACGGGGTCTCCTTTGAGAATGATCCCGAGCTGTTCATGCGCAAAGGCGGTGCGGCCGAGGCGCTGCGCAAGGCAAAAGAGCAGGGCAAGGTCCGCTTCGTCGGCTTCACCGGCCACAAGCATCCTGACCTTCACCTGGCCATGCTCAACTGCGGCTTCGAGTGGGACGCGGTACAGATGCCGCTCAATCCCTTCGACAAGAACTTCCTCAGCTTCCAGCAGCAGGTGCTGCCCGAGCTGCACAAGAAAGGCGTGGCGCCGCTCGGCATGAAGCCCATTGGTGGCCATGGAGAGCCGGTCAAGGCCGGCATGTTTACCGCCGAGGAAGCCCTCCGCTACGCCATGAGCCTGCCGGTCGCGACCACCATCTGCGGCATGGAGAAGCCCGAGTACCTTGAAGCGAATCTCAAGGTCGCGCGCGGCTTCACGCCTTATTCCGACGCCGAAATGAAGGCGCTTGAAGACCGCTGCAAACAGTCTGCCGGCGATGGTCGCTACGAGATCTACAAGGTCTCGCTCAAGTTTGATAATCCCGAGGCCCGCATGGCACACGGCTTTCCGCTCGATGACCAGTCGGTCGAGGTCAAGGAGATGCTGAAAGCGACGGACAACTCAGGTGAACCGTTCCCGCAGGTGTCCGCCTCGTGAAGCCCATGGATCATGTCTCCCGTAGAAACTTCCTCAAAACCGCCGCGCTTGCAAGCGCCGCCACCGTCGCCGGCCGCGAGGCCTCTGCAGCCGCGCAGGAGACCCAGATGCAGGAACCGACCACCCCCATTCCCCATCGCACCATCACCATGCGGAACGGCCAGACACTCGACATCTCGATCCTTGGCATGGGCGGCTTTCATCTCGGCTCGGCCAAGTCGCAGACCGTCGTCGATAACATGGTCGCGAAGGCCATCGACCACGGCGTCAACTTCTTCGACAATGCGTGGGATTATCACGACGGCCAGTCGGAGGAGCGCGTCGGCACCGCCCTCAAGGGCAAGCGCGACAAGGTCCTGCTGATGACCAAGGTCTGCACCCACGGGCGCAGCAAAGATGTCGCCATGCAGCAGCTCGAGCAGTCCCTGCGCCGCCTGCAGACCGATCATCTCGATGTCTGGCAGATTCACGAGGTGGTCTACTATAACGATCCCGACAACATCTTTCGCGCCGACGGAGCGATCGAAGCGCTCGAGCAGGCGAAGAAGGATGGCAAGGTTCGCTTCGTCGGCTTCACCGGCCACAAGGACCCTTCGATCCACCTCAACATGCTCTCCCGCGGCTTCGCCTTTGACACCGTGCAGATGCCGCTCAACCCCTTCGACGCCCAGTTCCGCAGCTTCCAGCATCGCGTCCTGCCCGAGGCGAAGAAGCAGGGCGTCAACGTGCTCGGCATGAAGAGCCTCGGCGGTTCGGGCGAGATGGTCACCCACGGCGGCATGACCCCCGAGCAGGGCCTCCGCTACGCCATGAGCCTGCCGGTCGCCACAACGATCAGCGGCATGGACTCCATGCTGGTGCTCAACCAGAACCTCGCCATCGCGCAGAACTTCAAGCCCATGCCAGACGCCGAGAAACATGCGCTCGAACAGCAGGTCAAGGTCTGGGCCGCGGATGGCCGCTACGAGCGCTTCAAGACCACCACCATGTACGACGGCGCCGAAGGCCGCAAGCAGCACATGTACCCCACGCCGGAGAAATTGCCGGCGTAGGCCCGTCGCTGCTTCTCACACGTACTACCCCTCGTCATCCTGGAGGAAGCGAAGGACCTGCGGTCATCTCAACCGCAGGCCCTTCGCACGTACTTCCCACAGCCCGCCCATCATTGCTTCAACTCAAAAAAGCCGTGCAGCGGCAGCTCTCTCGAAGACGCGCCGACCAGTACTTCAAAGCGCCCCGGCTGCGCCGTCCAGCTATGCGATGCGGTGCTGTAGAACGAGAGAGCGCGGCGGTCGATCTCAAACGTGACCGTCTTGCTCTCGCCCGGCGCCAGCTCCACGCGCGCAAAACCCTTGAGTTCATGCAGCGGTCTATCGACGGTTGCACTCGGGTCCCCGATATACATCTCGGCCACCTCCGCCCCTTTCCGGCTACCGGTGTTTTTGACCACGACACTTACCGTCGCCGGTGTATCTCCGCTCATGGTCTTCGGGATATGTAAGTCGCTGTAGGAAAAAGTGGTATAGGAAAGACCATATCCAAAGGGAAACAGCGGCGTAGCCTCGGTGTGTTTGTCGAAATATCGATAGCCCACATAGATACCTTCCGCATACATTACCTTCAGATGTTCACCGGGGTAATTTCCATAGCTCGGCGAGTCCTCAATCCTGCGCAGAAACGTAAACGGCAATTTGCCGGAAGGGTTGACATCGCCAAACACCACATCAGCGACCGCATTCCCGCCTTCTTCTCCGCCGTACCAGGCGTCGATCACGACCGGCACCTGGTCGATCCACTTGGTGAGCGTGACCGATGCACCGCAGTTGAAGATCACGATCGTCTTCCTGTTCACCGCTGCGACAGCCCGGATCAGCTCGTCCTGGCCATCCGGCAGATCCATGCTAGGCCGGTCCTTGCCCTCGGTTTCAAGCTTTGAGCCGTAGCCGACAAACACCAGCGCGACATCCGCATCCTTGGCTGCCGCCACAGCTTCGTCCAGCAGCGACTGGCGAGTTGCTCCTGCGCCGGCCGCCTGCTCTTCGCCGGGCAGCGCTACCCCCAGCGCGTACTTGACTTCCACGCCACCCGCACGATGCTTGATCCCGTCGAGCGGTGACACGACATCCTTGTTGTAGACCAGCCCGCTCCCGCCTCCTCCAACCCTGGCGGTGGCCGCATTCGGGCCTATCACTGCAATCGTACGAAGTTTCGTCAGCTCGAGCGGCAGCACCTGGCCCTCATTCTTGAGCAGGACCATGCCCTCGTCCGCCGCCTTCCGAGTTACGGCCCGCTGCGCCGGAGTATCGATAGCCACTCCGCCCGTATGCGGATGGTCAAAGATACCGGACTCGAAGATCACGGTAAGAATTCGACTTACATTGAAGTCGACATTTGCCGGCGGGATGGTCCCATCCTTGACCAGCGGCAGAATCTTGTCCGCGACCAGGTAGCCGCCGTCATTTCCCGCTTGTCGCGAGTTAGGCCGTGCCAGCCAGCGCTGCATCGGAGGGCCGCCAGGCATCTCCAGGTCCATCCCTGCGTTGACCGTCGGCGCGGTGCTGTAGGTGCTGCCCCAGTCGGAGACCACAAATCCCCGAAAGCCCAGACCGTCGTAGAGCTCCTGCTTGAGCAGAGGACTCTGTGCTGCGTACACGCCGTTCACTTTGTTGTAGGACGACATCACCGTCCACACATGCCCGTCTCTGATCGCCGCCTCAAACGCCGGGAAGTAGATTTCATGCAGCGCCCGCTCATCGACCGCCACATCGATGCGGTGACGCTCAAACTCCTGGTTGTTCACTACAAAGTGTTTTACCGAGGGGATGACGCCCTCTCCCTGGACTCCCTGGATGTAGGCGACCGCCATCTTTCCAGACAGATACGGGTCCTCGCCATAACTCTCGAAGTTGCGTCCCCATAGCGGCGCTCTCTGGATGTTCACCGTCGGCCCGAGGATCATATCCCGCCCGACCGAGCGAACCTCCTCTCCGATCACCTTGCCCTCCTCGCGAGCGAGTGAGGGATCCCAGGAAGCTGCGACATTGATCCCGGCAGGAAACGCGGTGCTGCTGAAGGTCTTCACCGCGCCCTCTACGCTGGTCTCCGCGGAAGACCCGGTCCAGATGCGGATGCCCATCGGCCCGTCCGCCATCTTGATGGCCGGTATGCCCAGGCGGGGAACGCCTGTGCCTTCCATCCAGCCAGACCCGCTCAGCATGGAAGCCTTCTCTTCAAGGGTCATGCGGGATAAAGCGTCCGTGACGCGTTGCTGCACCGGCAGGTGCGCGTCCTGGTAAGGCGCAGGCGCCTGCGCTCCGAGTGCCCTGGAAAACAGCCCCAGCAAAGTCAACGTAAATGCAGTACCCGCAGTGCGCAAAGTAGCCTTCCTTCTGCAAGCGTATCTTTCAGGCTGCCATCCTATACCTGGTCTCTCCCGAAAACACCAGCAACTAATCAATTGCAGCGGGCGGCAGATCGTATATCTCGATCGCTCCGCTGCGCAGTACGGCGAACCTGCGCCCGTCCGCGGAAAGCGCAAAGTGCTGGCCGCCGGTCAGGATAGGCGCTACTGTCTTGACCAGCCGCAGCTGCCCCGTGGCTGTGTCATACACACCCACCAGCTGCCGGTTAATGGTCGTCTCGTCGACCGGATCCAGCACGCCGATCGAATGCGATAGCTCCACCGACGCGAGCGCGAAGCGCGATCCGTCTTCCGAGTGCTCGATGTTGGGCCACACGTAGCGGGCGCTCCAGCGCTGCTGCCACAGCGTCCGCCCGTCCAGGGTAAAGACCTGCTCCAGGTGGTCGTCCGAATCGCGCGTGCAGCCCGTCACCAGCACGGCATCGCCGTTCAGCGGAACCTCCTGCGGATGACAGCTGGACTGCACCTCGGCAAACTTCCTCGGCTCTCCCTGGAACGGATAGAACATGAGCGTCCACGCGTTGCGATCTTCCTGCTTCGCACCCACGTAGCCGTCGCGGATCAAGGGCAGATGCACCGTTTCCGGGTTGGTCGAGGTGAACTTGAGCTTGTCATCCGCCGTCTGGATGATCGACATGCGAATCCCGCGCCGATCGCCCGAGGGCAGGCTCTTATCTTCGATCTCAACCTCGCTCTGGAGCGACAGGAGCTCTCGGTCGGCCGACAGGTCGACCTCCGTCAGATCAGTGTCCGTGCGGACGTAGGGGGTGAAGTGCAGGCCGCGATCTATCTCGTAGAGCGTGTTGCGCGAGCGCACCAGGAAGCGGCCATGCGGCAGCTGCCACAGGTACCGGTTGCGGTCATGCATGCGCCACTCGGTTCTCTCGGAAACGTGCCCGGGCGGCAGCTCCTTGCCCTCCGCATCCTTGTCCGGTTTCAGGTCGAGTACCAGCGCCCGGATGGTCTGATCCTGGTCGTCTCGCGGTTCATTGGGCATGCGGCGCATCAGCCCGCTCGAGTGAAAGGTGAACAGCAGGTGCGTGTCATCAATAAAGTTCAATGTCGACGCCGGGATGCGGTAGGTCAGCGTGATCGCCGCGGGCGGCAGGTAGCCGAGCTTTTCGACCGGGATCCGCAACGTGGGCGCGACTTCAGGGAGGACAGGCGCTTTGCGATCCGCACCCGGCCCCGCGTGTGCAAGGCAGAGCGGATAAGCTGCAATCGTCGCGCACAGCAGCCGCACTCCGGCCGAGTGCCGTTTTGCTCCGACTCCCATTCCCAATATTGTCCTACAGCGGTACGCCGGTGTGCCGGGCTCGATTGACATTCCGCGCCGATGCTCGTGTGATGAAACGGAGTTAAACGTGAGGGTCCATGAAGTTTGTTTTGTTGGCAGGGGCGCGCGCGGCTGCCGCGTGCCTTCTGTTTTTTGCCTGCCTGCCGCCTGTTTACGGCCAGCAGTCCCAGAATCCCGTTCCAACGCCCGCGCCCCATCCGGCGCATGCGCTCGATCCCTCGCTACGTGATACCTCGACCGATCCCTGCGTCGACCTCTATCAATACGCGTGCGGCGGCTGGCTCAAACAGAATCCCATCCCTTCCGACCGCGCCGGCTACGGCCGCGGAGAAGAGCTCGGCGACCAGAACGAGCTGGTGCTGAAAACCATTCTCGAGAAGGCCGCCGCCGGCGGCGCCACGCGAACCTCAAATGAGCAGAAGATCGGCGACGCCTACGCCGCCTGTATGAACACGGATGCCATCAATGCAGCAGGGGTGGCGTCGCTTCAGGCGGAGCTTGCCCGCATCACTCAGCTTGAAAGCAAAACGCAGCTTCCGGCGCTCGCCGCAACCCTGGCGCAGGACGGAGTGATGCCGCTGTTCAGCTTCTCCTCCAGCCAGGACTTCCGTGATGCCACCCAGCAGATCGGCACCTTTTCGCAACCCGAGCTCGGCCTGCCGGAGCGCGGCTACTACGAACGCACCGATGGCAAATCTGTCGAGCTGCGGGCACAGTATTCCGGGCACATTGCCCGCTCCTTTGTGCTGCTGGGTGAAACGGAAAAACAGGCGCAGGCGAACGCAGTCACTGTGCTGAAGATCGAGAGCGCGATGGCCGCCTCCTCGCTCACCCGCGTCGAGATGCGCGATCCGTCCAAGCTCTACCACAAGACCCCGCTGGTGCAGTTTGCCGCCAACTCTCCTGCCTTCTCTGTGGTTGCATTTCTTCGTGACCTCCAGGCGCCCAGGATCGCCAGCCTCAACGATGCGACCCCGGCCTACTTTCTCGGGCTGAATGAGCTGCTCGCCTCGATGTCACTCCCTGAGATCAAGACCTACCTGCGCTGGGCCCTGCTCCGCTCCGTGCCCGGCACCGCACTGCCGCAGCCGCTGGATGACGAGCAGTTCAACTTCTACTCCAAGGTCCTTCGCGGCCAGCCGGAGCAGCAGCCTCGCTGGAAGCGCTGCGTGGCGTCTGTCGACAGCGGCCTGGGCGAAGCGCTGGGAGAGGTCTTCGTCGCGCAGCGCTTCAGCCCGGAAGACAAGCAGCGCACGCTCGAGCTGACGCGCGATGTCGAAGCCGCCATGGGCCGCGACATCGACCAGCTCGATTGGATGAGCCCCGCAACCAAGGCGCAGGCCAGGGAAAAGCTCGCCGCGGTCGCCAACAAGATCGGCTATCCCGATAAGTGGCGCGATTACTCCAAGCTGACCATCGTGCGCGACAGCGACTTTGCCAACGAGCTGGCAGAGTCACGTTTTGAGACCCACCGTCAGCTGACCAAGATCGGCCAGCCTGTCGATCGCGGCGAGTGGGGCATGAGCCCGCCCACCGTGAATGCCTACTACAACCCGCAGATGAACGACATCAACTTCCCCGCCGGGATCCTGCAGCCGCCGTACTTCGACCCCTCCCAGGATGATGCCGTGAACTATGGCGACGCCGGCGGGGTCATCGGTCACGAGCTTTCGCACGGCTTCGATGATGAAGGGCGGCAGTTCGACGCACACGGCAACTTCCGCAACTGGTGGAAGAAGACCGACGAGGCACAGTTCACCAGGCGGGCACAGTGCGTGGTCGACGAGTATGACCGCTTCATCGCGGTGGACGACCTGCACGTCAACGGGCAATTAACTATAGGTGAGAACCTTGCCGACCTGGCCGGATTGCGGTTGGCGTTCCTCGCCTATCTCGATCGCGCGGCAAAGGCGCCCGCGGGACCCGCAGGAACCCCGGCCGAATACGGAGACCTGACCCCTCAGCAGCAGTTCTTTGTCGCCTATGCCCAGGGCTGGTGCGAGAACCGCCGCCCCGAAGACCTGCGCATGGGCGTCCAGACTGATCCCCACTCACCCGAGAAGTTTCGCGTCAACGGCGTCGTCGTCAACCTGCCTGAATTCCAGCAGGCCTTCCAGTGCAGGACAGGCCAACCCATGGCCCCGGCAAAGCGCTGCTCCGTCTGGTAAGGGCAGAACCCCCTTCGCAGGGGGTCTTGCCCTACCAGCCCTGTGCGAGACTCAACATAGATGTCGACGACCTCGAATCCTGCACTGAGCGCGACCGTGAGAGCAACGTCCGCGCGCCGTCGGCGGGCACTCGGCTACCTGGCCTGCGCGGGCGCCGGCTGCCTTTGGAGCACCGGCTTTTACTTCGGCAAGATCGCGCTCACCGAACTCTCCGTCGGCCACATGGTGCTCTACCGTTTCCTCTTTGCCTGCGTTGGCCTCGTGCCCATCCTGCGCCGGCCGAACTTCTCGCGCAAGGAGTGGGGCGTCTTAGCCACAGCCTCGTTCCTCGGCATCCCGCTGCAGTTCCTGATCCAGTTCTATGGGCTGTCGCTCACCACCGTGAGCCACGCCGCGTTGATGGTGGGCACCATGCCCGTGATCCTGGCGCTAGGCGCCACCGTCTTCGCCCATGAGCGGCTCAACCGCCTCGGCTGGCTGGCGCTGGTCGGATCCACCCTGGGCGTGGCCCTCATCGTCGGCAGCGGCAGGCATGCAGAGCAGGCGCCGGGCCGCGGCCCCAGCCTCGGCGGCGACCTCATCATCGTCGCCTCCATGATCATCGCGCTCGGGTGGATCCTGCTCAACAAGCAGCTGATCCGGCGGCACTCGGCGCTCTCTGTCTCATCCTGGGGGCTGCTGCTGGGCACAGCGATGCTCGCCGGTTGGGTCATCGCCCGCGACGGACTGCCGCCGGTTTACGGATTGAGCGCTCCCGTCTGGCGCTCGCTCGCCGCCTCCGGCATACTCTGTACCGCCGTCACCACGCTGCTCTGGAACTGGGGCATCTCGCATGTGCCCGCTTCGCGCGCCGGCGTCTTCCTTAACATCGAGCCCGCGCTTGGGTCGGTCCTTGGGGTCGAGTTACTGGGCGATCATCTCGGTCCGCTGGCCTGGGTCGGCGGCGCGCTGATCGTCGCCGCCGCCATCACACTCACCAGCACCGGCCACATCGAGCCGGAACTTATGCTGGAGTAACACCCCGGTTCAGCGCATAGTCCGCGGTCGGGACCACGCCAGGGCTACTTCTTCGATTGTTTCGCGATCACCTTGTCCGCGATCTTGCTGTACGTGGATGCCGGCACAATCTTGCGTTGCACCAGCTCTGTCTTCCTCGCGTACGGCCTGCCGGCGATGATCTTCTGTGCATAGGCGTCGCCAATGCCGGGCAGTGCCTTGAGCTGGTCAGCCGTCGCCGAGTTCAGGTCCACCAGCGCATTCGCGTCCGGCTTTGAGGCCGTCTGCTGCGCACCTGCTACAGTCAACGGGCCAGCTACCGGAGTCATCAACGAGAATGCCATCAGCGCCAGGCTTGCAAGCTTCCAAAGCTTCATTCTTTCTCCTTTGTCTGTGGTCAAAACTGCATGAGAATGTATGACCTACAGAGAGATGCGGTCTAGGCGAGGAAAGCCGTTCGCCCAGCCTCTATGCGACTCACTCAGATTTGTAACTCGGTCTGCGAGAGCGGGCCGGCGTGTTCCGCCTGCGGCTCACTGGCCAGCTCCATCACCAGCCGCTCCAGCACCAGCTTCTTGTCCGGCGGGCTCGAGCGCAGGTCTAGATCGGCGCGGGCGATCAGCCGCAGCGCCCGCGTCAACTCACGCCGCGACTTGTACCTGCGCGCCTGCCGGATCAGGTCGTCCGCGGCAAACGGCGGCATGCGAAAGCCCTGCCACAGCGCCTGCCAGATCGCGCGCGAGTCGCGCACATTCTTCTCCAGGATCACCAGCATCTGCCGGTAGGTCCGGGCCAGCATGAACAGGTGCCCGATGGCCGAGTCCTCGCCGCCGTCCGACGCATTCAGGAGGCCGTCCAGCAGCTTCAGCGCGCGCACCTTGTCCTTGGCCGAGATCGCGTCGGTCAGCTCGTAAAGTGAGCGCTGCTTCGCCCCCAGCACCATCGTCTCTACATCGCCAGGCGTGACCTGCCTGCGCTCGCCCACATACAGCAGCAGCTTCTCGAACTCGCTTGCCACCAGCAACATGTCAGAGGACAGCGCGTCCGCCAGCTCGCGCGCGGCCGCCTCTTCAAAACGCACACCCTGCGCCTTGGCCTCACCCAGCAGCCAGCGCATGGCGTCGGCCTCGTCCGCGCGCGCCAGCTCGACCACGCCGCACCACTCGCCCAACGTCTCGCGAATGCGATCGTAGCGAGCTTTGTCGTCCATCTCCATGCGGCGCACGTCAGCCGGAATGGTCAGGTGGTCGGCGACAAAGACAATCACGGTCGCAGGATTGGGCGAGCGGAAGTAGTGCTCGATCGCGGCAAACTCATCTTTCTTCGCGCCGCGGCCATAGAGCGTCTTCATCCCCCGCACAAAGAACAACTGCGAGGGCGCCATCAGCGACGGCGTCTGCGCCCGATCGAGCGCCTCAAAGATACTCGTTTCCGCGAGATCGATGTCCGACAGGCAGAAGTCGCGCAATCCCTCGGGCACATAGGCCGCGATCAGCGCTCGCCGGCACCGCTCATAGAGGAACGCCTCGTCGCCGACGAAGACGTAGCCCGGACGCAGGCGGCCGTTCTTGACCTCGCCCAGGAACCGCTCAGCCGCGGCAAAGCCCGCTCCCATTAGAACGACTCCAGAATGTCACCGACCAGGTTCTGCGCGAAGTCTCGCGAAAGGCGGTCGACCGCCGCCGGATCTTCCTGGATAAAGCTCACCGGGTCCTGCGTCGTTTCATACTGCTGGCGAAACACGTACGCATTGTTCTGGAAAAGCACGCGGCCATGCCTGTCAGTCAGCACCACGCGCGCGGCGACCATCACCAGGAAGCTCGAAGACTGGTTTGTGGTGGCATTGTAAGTCAGTGGAAAGACGGTAAAGCTGGTGATGTCCCCATGCAGAACGGCATCGGCGTCCGGGTCGCTCTCGGCCGGCGTGACCCGGTACGCCGTCCGGCTGGTCAGCTCCTTGATGACGGCCTGGGTAAACGCAACCTCGGTGTGGTAGGACTGCGTGTGATTGCGGAAGATGGGAACGTCGATGAGGCGAACCGTCCCAGGCAGGTGCACCGCCGAACCAGCGGTGTGGTAGCCGCACCCTGCGAGTAAGGGGATCCAGCAGGTCAGAGCCAGGCGGACAAGCGCGGAACGCATCAGGGCTTCATTGTCGCACCTCGCCCGGCGGACTTAGCCTGATGGTCAACCGGAGCGGTAGAAGATCTGTAAGCGGGCAGCCGGGCTCGGATTTGAACGGCACTGTAGGTCAGCAGAGTTGTTCCTTCTGCAACGGACTTCTAAACCTCCCTGATACACTAGCGGCACTGTGGTTGAGCTGCTTCCGTCCATCCTTTCCGCCGATTTTGCGCGTCTCGCCGAGGAGGTCGCCTCCGCCGAGCGCGGAGGCGGAACCACCATCCACGTCGATGTCATGGATGGCCACTTCGTCCCGAACATCACCCTTGGCCCCCCGGTCGTACAGTCCTTGCGCAAGCACACCGCCCTGCCGCTCGACTGCCACCTGATGATCGAAAATCCCGACGACTTCATCCCCGCCTTCGCCCAGGCGGGCGCAAACTGGGTCAGCGTCCACTATGAGGCCTGCCGCCACCTGCACCGCACCCTGCAGCTGATCGAGAGCCACGGGATGAAGCCCGGCGTAGTCCTCAACCCGGCCACACCGGTTGACTTTCTCATCCCCGTCCTCCCCATGCTCCATCACGTGCTGATCATGAGCGTCAACCCCGGCTTCGGCGGCCAGCAGTTTATTCCCTTCGCGCTCGACAAGATCGCCCGCCTGCGCGAGCTGCGCCAGACCCACTCGCTCAGCTACCGGATCGAGGTCGACGGCGGCGTCGCTCACGAGACCATCCGCTCGGTCGTCGAAGCAGGAGCGGAGCTTCTGGTCGCAGGCTCTGCTGTCTTCGGCGCGGGAGACCCGGAACGCGACGGACGCGCCCTGCTTGAAGCAGCCCGGGCAGCTGCCTGAGTTCACGACATTCCCCGGCTAAACGCCCGTTCCCAGAGGTATAAATGCACGAAGTCTCAATCGAAGGCCTGTTGCGCAAGTCCACCACCCTCGTCCTCGTCGGACTCTGTCTCCTCCTGGCTCCGGCCGGCCACGCCGCCGCCAAGAAGAAAAAGAAGGTGGACCTCACCGCCAATCCTCTGGCCAACGTGCAGTCCAAGCAGCCCGACAAGGAGCTGTTCGACAAGGCCATGAAGGCGCTCAAGCAGGGCAAGTATGATGTCGCCCGGCTCGACCTCCAGACCCTTCTGAACACCTATCCCGAGTCTGAGTACCAGATGCGCGCAAAGCTCGCCGTCGGCGACACCTGGTTCCGCGAGGGCGGCACCGCCGCCATGGCGCAGGCCGAGCAGGAGTACAAGGACTTCATCACCTTCTTCCCCAACACGCCTGAGGCCGCCGAAGCCCAGATGAAGGTCGGCGACATCTACTTCGCGCAGATGGACAAGCCGGATCGCGATGACCAGAACGCCGTCCATGCCGAGCAGGAATACCGGCAGATGATCCAGCAGTTCCCCGACTCCAGCCTGATTCCACGCGCCAAGCAGCAGCTCCGGGAAGTGCAGGAGATCCTCGCCACCCGGCAGTTCAACGTGGGCGAGTTCTACATGAGCCGCGAGAACTACGCCGCAGCCATTGCGCGCCTGCAGACCGTGGCCGACACCTACCCCTTGTTCTCGCACCAGGACATGACGCTGATCTCGATCGGCGACGCCTACGCGCAGCAGGCAGCGCTGGCTCAGCGGCTGCAGATCCCGGCCAAGGCCAAGGAGGAGCTGGTCAAGGCATATAACGATCGCGCCGCTTCCGAGTGGGAGCGCGTGGTCACCCGCTATGCCACCTCGCCCCACGTCGAGGACGCGAAGGACCGTCTGATTGCCGCCGGTCGCCCGGTTCCTGAACCTACCGCAGCCGAGTTGGCCGAGGCGGAAGCCGAGGAGAGCAGCCGCCCCCAGATCAAGTTCACCGACCGCGTCATGATGATGGTCAAGCGCGGCCCCACCACGATCGAATCAGCGCGCGTCGGTGAGCCGGCGATGACGGATCCGGCGCCCACCCTTGCACCGGCAGTCACTGCGCAGACCCTGGCGAACTTCAACCTGGCGATCAACGGCAAGCCGGTTCCGCCGATCGGCCCGGCCACCAGCGTGCAACTGGCAAGCGCTGTTGCGCCGGCCAGCCCGGCGCCCGCCTCATCCGGTGAGGCTACACCCGCAGTGACCATGGAGAACGTCCCGGACACCTCGGGTGGAGCATCTGGGGGAAACAACGTCGGGGTCGAAATCGTGAACCCGACCACCAGCCCCGCCGCCGCTGGCACAACTACGATTCCCAGCCCCGGCACCACCCCCGCGGCCAACGTCGTCGGCAACAGCAGCACATCGTCTGAGCTCGGCGGCACCGCCGGCGCTTCGCCCACGAACTCTGCGCCGGTTCCGGCCGCGAACCCTGACCGGGTCTTCGGCCTGGCCAAGCCCGTTGGACCGGATACCCCTGCTGCCCTGCCGCCGATCGACAAGCCGGCGCAGGCTCCCGACCAGATCAACGACGTGAAGAGCGGTGGCCCCGCCCAGGTCGCTACCGGCACCACCAGCGGTAAACCGGGAAAGAAGAACCCCAAGCCCGGGTACAAGGGCAGCCAGGAATCGTCAAGCAAGCACAAGCCCAAGAAGGGTGTCGATAAGCTGAACCCCTTCTAGCCCAAGCACCGATCCTGTAACGCAGGAGAAGCTGTCATCCTGAGTGAAACGAAGGATCTGCTGTTGACTGTGATGTCGCTCTAGCGAAGCGGGTGTCTTAGGTCTCGATTTTGAGACCTGGTTCCAAACGGGCCATGGACTAACGAGCCGGCCGTAGACAGACAGGATCGCAGCACGAGGAGCTTTATGCTCAGCACTCCAGCACGGGAAGACGGTCGTTGGCGATCCCGGGCCGTCGTTTCCTCTGTCGCCCTGCACGGCTTGTTGCTCGCCGCGCTGCTCGATAGGGGCGGACCGCGCGTCGTGCCCATGCGTCTGCCCGGCAGTCTGCACGGATCGCATCTCACGCTGACCTACATCCCCGGCCGTGCGTCGGCAGCGGCCCCGGTGCCGGCAAAGAGAGCCGTGGCCCGGCTCAGTCCGCCAAAGCTCTTGTTCGCGGCCCCGGCCGCCGGGCTGTCAGGTCATGCCGCCGAGCCGTCGCCCCGGCCTGACTCATTCCAGGGCAATGACGGGCTGGGTGAGGGTGACATCACCATCGCTCTCATGCAGTTCTTTCCTGACCCCAAGCCCGACCTCTCGCAGCTTCCCTCAGGCACCCGCGGCGACGTGATCCTCTACGCCGTCATCGGCGCGGACGGCAGGATCGAGCACCTGACCCTCACCAAGGGTCTCGGCCACGGCATTGATGAATCGGTAATCGCCACGGTAGAGAAGTGGACCTTCCACCCCGCTTTGCGCAACGGCAAGCCCGTCCCCAGCGAGCAGGAGTTCCACTTCCACTACGAACGCGGCTGATCTATGGCAGCCGCTCACTGCGGGCCATGAAGATGCCGGCGAAGGCCGATCTCACTCCGTAAAAGCAGACAAACCATAGCACCGTGACCACGAGAGCAATCGGCAGCCCCTTCGGCTCCATCAGCAGGTGATAGAGAAGGATGTTGACGATCACCGGCCCGAGAAGCACCAGGGCCAACGGAGTGTAGCGCCCGGTCAGCAACAGGAGCCCGCCGACGAGTTGGAGCCCGGCAACCACGTAGAACTCGTGGGAAGCGATGAGCGCGCCAAGAAACTGTCCCGCGTTTCCCGGAGGCGGTCCTCCCATAGGGATAAAGTGGAGAAATCCGTTGGCGCCGAAGACGGTTAAAACAAGTCCGAGAAGAATTCTGGCGATGAGCAAAGCGATCTTCATGAGCGTGATCCCTTCGGGCGTTTGGCCCGGCACACCATGCTATCGTGAGAAGTTAGCCGCATCCACACCATGCCGCAAAATCTCTCAAAGACAGAACTTCCCAAGGCTTACGATCCTGCCGCCATAGAGGACCGCTGGGCCACGTACTGGGTCGACGAGCACCTGTTTGATGTGGCGCCGCCGCCAGACACTGCGCGCTCGGTCGCGCGGCCCTTCACCATGCTGCTGCCGCCGCCGAATGTTACCGGCAAGCTGCACATGGGCCACATGCTCAACCAGACAGAGATGGACATCCTTGCGCGGTGGCGGCGCATGTCCGGGGATACGGTGCTCTGGGTACCGGGCATGGATCACGCCAGTATCGCCACGCAGATGATGGTCGAGCGGCAGATTGCTGCCGAAGGCACCACGCGCGAGCAGCTGGGCCGGGACGGCTTCCTGGAACGTGCCTGGCAGTGGAAAGGTAAGACCGGCGGCGCGATCCTCACCCAGATGAAGCGGCTGGGAGCAAGCGTCGACTGGTCGCGCGAGTACTTCACCATGGACGGCCGGCTCTCCCCGGTCGTGCGTGAAGCTTTCGTGCGCCTGCACGAGCAGGGGCTGGTCTACCGCGGCGCCTACATCGTCAACTGGGATCCCGTCCAGCAGACCGCAGTCTCGGACCTCGAAGTCGAGCATGAGGACCGCATCGGCAAGCTCTACTACGTGCGCTATCCACTTGCCGACGGGACAGGCGAGATCGTCATTGCCACCACGCGGCCGGAGACCATGCTCGGTGACACTGCCGTCGCGGTGAATCCAGATGACGAGCGCTACCAGTCGGTGATCGGCAAGCGGCTGCGCCTGCCCCTGAGCGGGGTCGATGGCGGTCCCGATCGGGAGATCCCCATCCTCGCCGACAGCTGGGCCAGCGCTGAATTCGGCACCGGTGCGGTCAAGGTGACCCCGGCGCATGACCCCAACGACTTCGCCATCGGCGAGCGCCACACGCTCGCGAAGCTCACCATTATGGACGCGCAGGCGCGCATCGACCTGCCCGGGTCTGTTTACCACGGGCTTGACCGCTACGCCGCCCGCGAAAAGATCATCGAAGACCTGCGCGCGCTCGGCCTGCTGGCCGATGTCAAGGATCACGCGATGTCGATCGGGCTCTCGCAGCGCACCGGCGCGGTGATCGAGCCGCGGCTTTCCACCCAGTGGTTCCTGCGCATCCAGCCGCTCGCGGACAAGGCCATCGCCGCCGTCGCTGAAGGGCACATCCGCTTCACGCCTGACCAGTACCGCAAGACCTACGACGAGTGGATGCGCAACATCCGTGACTGGTGCCTCTCGCGCCAGCTGTGGTGGGGCCATCGCATTCCTGCCTGGCACTGTGACAAATGCACGCACATCACCGTAGCGCGCCAGACCCCCTCTGCCTGCGAGCACTGCGGCGGCACCGCCCTCACGCAGGACCCGGACGTGCTCGATACCTGGTTCTCGTCCGGCCTTCTGCCGTTCACCGTCTTCGGCTGGCCGGAAGCGACAGCCGATCTCCAGGCGTTTTACCCGACCGGGCTGCTGGTCACCGGCTTTGACATCCTCTTCTTTTGGGTCGCCCGCATGATCATGCTGGGCTGCTGGTTCATGGAGCGCGAGCCCGGGGTCGACGGCAAGCCCCGGCAGCTCAAAGACGCCGTCCCCTTCCGCGAGGTCTACATTCACGCCCTGGTGCGCGATGCCGACCGCCAGAAGATGTCGAAGACCAAGGGCAACGTCATCGACCCGATCGCGATCGTTGAGCAGTACGGAACCGACGCCGTACGATTCACCCTCGCGGCCATGGCCTCGCCGGGCACCGACATCGCCTTCAACGAAGACCGCACCCAGGGCTATCGCGCCTTCGCCAACAAGATCTGGAACGCGGCCCGCTTCATCTTCATGAACGTCGAGCGCGCCGACGCCGACGGCGTGTCGGTCGACCTGCGCGTCCCTGAGCTGATTCCCTGCCTCGATATCGAAGCACTGTGGATACGCTCGCGCCTGGGCCGCACCGTGGCCGAGGTCAACGAGGCGCTCGCCGACTACCGCTTCCACGAGGCCGCCAGCCTCGTATACCAGTTCTTCTGGGGCGACTTTTGTGACTGGTATTTGGAAATAGTGAAGCTGCGACTTCAGTATTCCGGACCGGCCGAGAGAGTCGCCGCACGCTCGGCGCTGTCGGCGCTGCTCGCGACGTTTGAGGCCTCGCTGCGGCTGCTCTCCCCTTTTATGCCATTCATTACAGAAGAGTTATGGCACGCCATCTACGACGGCGATCCACCGGAGAAGTCGATCGCGCTGACCAGCTTCCCCGAGGCCAGGCCGTCCGACGTGCTCATTGACGTGCACATGGCGCAGTTGCAGGAACTGATCACCTCTGTCCGCGTAGCGCGCAAAGACCTTGGTGTTGAGGAAAAAGTAACAGTGCCGGTGCGGATTCGCGCCGCTGCTCGTCTGGCCAGGCTGTTTGCGGACAATCGGCAGATCATTGAGCGCCTCGGCCGCGTGTCGGCCCTCTCTTTCGTCTCTGAGACCCCGCAAGGCGCGGGTGTTCGCTCCGCGGCAGACTTCGACGTGCAGGTGGTCTACCAGAAGCAGATCGACGTTGCCGCTGAACGCGAGCGCCTGCAGAAGGAACTGGTGCGCCTGGAAAAGGAGCAATCAGGCGCCGAGAGCAAGCTGGCAAACGAAAGCTTTCTTGCGAAGGCGCCCGGCCCCATCGTTGAAGGGATCCGCCGGCGCTCGGCTGAGCTCGTCATCCTCGTCGAGAAAACCCGCGCGGCGCTGGCCGACCTGGAGCAACAGTAATGGACTGGAAGAGTCGCAGGGTCGAAGTTATCTTGGAGCAGGCGCTGGTTGAGGATCGCGCGACCGAAGACGCTACGACCGCGATCACCATCGATCCGGCGCTGCGCGCCACGGCCACCATCATGGCCAAGCAGGACTGCGTCGTCTCCGGCCTCGGCTCGGTGCCACGCTTTCTCGAGATCTTCGCGCGTCTGGACACGAAACAGAGCGGCCGCTTCGAAGTCATCTCGCACCCGGAGATCTTCGACGGCGTGCGCGTGCGCAAGGGCCAGGCGCTCGCCGTCATTCGTCACAATGCGCGTGTCATTCTGGCATGCGAGCGCGTGATCCTCAACCTGATGCAGCGCATGAGCGGCATCGCCACGCTCACCCGCGCTTATGTCGACGCAGTCGCCGGCACGTATACGAAAGTCATCGACACCCGCAAGACGGTCCCCGGCCTGCGGCTTATCGACAAATATGCTGTTACCTGCGGCGGCGGTGAAAACCATCGGCTCGATCTTGCCGACGGCATCCTGATCAAGAACAACCACATCGCGCTCGGCGGCGGCATTGCGCGCGTGTTGCGGCGGGCGCTTGAGCTGCGCACGCCCGGGCAAGTCGTCGATATCGAGGTTCGCACCTTTGCTGAACTGGACGAGGCACTGAACCACGGCGCCGAGAGCCTGCTGCTCGACAACATGAGCCCGTCGGATGTGAAGCGAGCGATTGCCATCATCCGCAGCCGCGGCCTCGGCATTCCTGTCGAAGCCTCGGGCGGCATCGGGCTTGCGACCATCCGCGATTACGCTCTCGCAGGGCCTACCTATATCTCTGTCGGCGCGCTGACGCACTCGGCCCTGGCTGTTGACCTGAATATGCGTATTGCCGCCGAAGCCTGAGCCGATGGAGTCCGTAACAGCTGCCGATACACATGATGTCTTCGATCTGTCCGCGATGGATCGGGCGCTCGCCTCCACTCCGTTCAGCGGCAAGCTGCACCATTTTCTAGAGATAGACTCGACCAACACGCACGCCATGCGCGAGGCCGACAAGGGCGCGCCGCACGGAAGCGTGTATTTTGCCGACGCGCAGAGTGCCGGACGCGGCCGGGGGGTGCACACGTGGGCGTCGCCGCCGGGATCGGGCCTCTACGTCAGCGTGTTGCTGCGGCCTTCTTCCTCCAAACCAATGTCGCCAGCCGACGCGCTCTGGCTCTCGCTCGCAGCGGGCCTTGCGGTGCGCGCGGCTGTCCTTCACGTTACCGGGCTAGCCGCCGATCTTCGCTGGCCCAACGACCTGCTGTTCGGTCCGCGCAAGTTCTCTGGCCTGCTGCTCGAAATGCATGCCGAGATTACCCGCGTGCGCCACCTGGTCATCGGCATCGGCATCAACGTGCACCAGCGCGAGTTTCCGCCGGAGCTGCGCGACCAGGCAACTTCGCTTGCGCTCGAAAGCGGCCGCGATCATCCCCGGCAGGCGCTGCTGGTCGCGCTGCTGCTCGCCCTCGGTGGAGAACTGGAACGGCTCGCGAGCAGCCGATCTGCGCACAGGGACATCCTCTCCCGGCTCGAAGCCCAGTCGACCTGGATCCGCGGCAAGCATGTCAGGGTCGATGAAGATGGGGGCTACTCGGGCGTGACCGCCGGGCTCGATGGGCAGGGCTTTCTCTTAATTGCCACGGGAAACGGGACACGCACGGTTCGCTCGGGCGGCGTGCGCGCGGAGCAATCCTAGTGCTACTCGCGCTCGATGTCGGCAACACCAACACCGTGCTGGGACTGTACGAGGCGGACAGGCTGGTAGCCGACTGGCGCATCACCACCGCGCGGACACAAACAGCGGATGAATACGGAGTCCTGTTCCGCAATCTCTTTGCCATGCGCGGACTGGAAGCAGCCGCGCTCGACGGCATTATCATTTCCTCCGTTGTGCCTCCTCTGGACTCCACCCTCCGCCGCGTCTGCGAAGACTACTTCAAGGTCGCGCCGCTGTTTGTTGAGCCCGGAATTAAAACCGGCATGCCGCTGCTTATCGACAATCCGTCGGAACTGGGTGCGGACCGCGTTGCCAACTGCGTTGCGGCGCTGGCGCACTACGGCGGTCCCGCCGTGGTGGTCGACTTCGGAACCGCGACCACCTTTGACGTTGTTTCCGCCAAGGGCGAGTTCCTCGGCGGCGCGATCGCGCCGGGCCTCGGCATCTCCGCCGATGCGCTGTTCTCGCGTGCCGCGCGGCTGGCCCGAGTGGACTTGAAGCGCCCCGCGCATGCAATTGGCACAAACACCGTTACAAATGTGCAATCGGGTCTGTTCTTCGGCTATCTGGGGTTGGTTGACGGCATCCTGGAGCGCATCCTGGCCGAGTTGGCTGCCGCGCCCGAGATTGGGGCATCCCGGGTCGTTGCGACCGGCGGCCTGGCGCAGCTGATCGCGCCCGAGTCCAAGTACATCACCGAGACCAACGTCATGCTCACCCTGGAAGGGCTGCGCCTGATCTACCTGAAGAATACCGATCGCGCCCGCGCGGCCCGGAAATCCTGACGGCAAGTGAACAACTACTTCAACTATTTCACCGAAATCGAAGAGCGGTTCCAGCAGCGCCGAGGCTCTCTGCTGCTGCTCTCGACCGTCGATTGGGCGCTGATTGATACCTGGCGTGAAGCAGGGGTTCCCCTTGAGGCCGTCCTGCGCGGCATCGACAATGCTTTCGATAAATACGACGCGCGCAAAGCGAAGTCGCGCGTACGTCGCATCAACGGCCTGGCCTGGTGCGCGCAGGAGGTGATGCAGGCCTCGGTCGACCAGCAGGAGGCGCTTGTCGGCACTGGCTCTGCGCAACGGGATGAGACAGCGGCAAGCTTTGACCCCGTGCAGATAGCCGCGCACCTGGGATTGTGCGCGCAACGGTTACATTCTCCGCTGATCCCTGCGGCAGCCGCGCGCGAGGCCGCATCCCGGCTTGGGGAAATCTCAGCAACCATCCATGCGGGCACCGATCTCGAAGAGCTCGAGCGCACGCTGCTGGTGCTGGAGGAGAAGCTCTTCGCCGCGCTGCTCACCGCCACTGCCGAGGCCGACCTGCTCACCCTGCGCGAGCAGGCCGCACGCGAGCTCGCTCCATACCGAAGCCGCATGCAGGCGCTGCAGCTCAGGCAGATCGAGCAGCAGTTCCTTCATAAGCGGCTGCTCGAAAAGTACGGCGTCCCGCGCCTCAGCCTCTTCTACATGGCCCAGGCATGAAGCTCCGCATCGAGAAAGCGATCTACGGCGGCGCCGGCCTGGCGCGTGCAGACGGGAAGGTTGTTTTCGTTCCCTACACACTGCCGGGCGAGCTGATCGAGGTCGAGCCCGCGCACGAAAGCAGGAGCTTCTCTGAAGCCACGCTGCTCTCTGTACTTGAGCCCGCTTCCGGACGCGTCCAGGCGCCGTGCCCGTATTTCGGCGTTTGCGGCGGCTGCCATTATCAGCACGCGAGTTATCCCGAGCAGCTGAGCATGAAGGTCGCAATCCTGCGTGAGACACTGGAACGCGCGAAGATCGCAGGCATTCCGGAGATCCACTCCGTATCCGGCGAACCACTAGGGTATCGCAATCGCATCCGGATGCACATTGACCGCGCGACCTCCGCGCTTTGCTACAAGCAGCGCGCCTCCCACCGCAACTTGCCCGTTGTCGAGTGTCCCATCGCCGCTCCGCTGCTCGCACGCGCACTGGCTCACTGCATACGCCTTTTCAAGCGGCTCTGCCTGGGAAAACACTTCGCGGAGGTCGAGTTCTTCGTCAATCATGATGAGTCGCAACTGCTGCTCTCACTTTGGACAGCGGGTGCATCAAGCAAGTTCGACGCAGAACTTCGGGCAGTGGCCGAGGAGCTGCAGGCAAGCATCCCCGAGTTCTGCGGAGCTGCCGTGTTCGCGAGCAGGCCGCCTCGTGTCAAGCACAGGAGAGGCTCTCCACCGGCAGACGAAGACGTGTCGTCTGGCGCCGGTCCCCTCGCCCAGTGGGGCGCGCCTG
>CAXUND010000029.1:32235-33349 GCA_964252445.1 uncultured Acidobacteriaceae bacterium
GCTCCAACCACCGCGCGGTGCGCAGCGGAACTCTCGAGTTTTTGAGGATGCGGGGCCGTGAGCGTCCGGATTTCCTGCTCGTCGATCCACCCCGTGCGGGGCTGGGACCCGAGATCACATCCTTGCTGTCCCGGATTGGGCCACCGCGCATTACCTACGTTTCCTGCGATCCGGCTACGCTCTCCCGCGACCTTGCGGCGTTGGTAGACTCCGGCTATCGCATCCGGCAGTTGCACATGGTCGACATGTTTCCCGAGACCTACCACCTGGAAACGGTCGCGCAGCTAAGCCTCGAATAGCGCCGGCAGGAGCAGCCAAGCGTGTCCGCAACGGCCATCCCGACGCCGGTATTCGGTCATTCGGGAACCAGAATCTCTCCATTAGCGCGGACTGCCTCGGTCAAGGCCGCGATCAAGCTCGGCCCGCTCGCTTTTGCGCGGACTCCTGCGCTGTTTGCTGCGTGCGCCTTCGCCCTCGGCACTCTGGTCGTCCGGCTCTGGTGGATCGCTCCCGGCTGGCTGCTCCTCGCGACAGCGGCCGTGGGTGTCCTGGCGGCAATCGCCGCGATCAGCGACCTTGGCATCGTTCTGCTTCCGCTCGGGATAGCCTTTCTGCTGCTGGGCGGCCTGGCCGCGGAACTCGAGCCGCCTATCGATCCGCAGGCTCAGCTGAATACCGTGGCGGATGGAGCCACCCACACCGTTATCGGTGAGGTTGTTCGTATCGAGCCTGTCCACCAGACGCAGTACACCGCCTTCTTCGGCCACAAAACGCGGGATGAGCAGGCGCAACGGCTCGATCTGCGTTTGCGGTCGCTGGAGGATGGCGGGCGACCCGCTCCGCTGAGCGGAGGCTTGCGCCTGACCATCTACGCACCCGTCCAGGCCGGCCTTCCACCGCTCGCCTGCGGGGAGCACCTGCGAGTCACTGTACCCATCCATGCCGAGGAGCGCTACCTTGATCCCGGCGTCTGGGATACCGCCGCGTACCTGCGCGGCCAGGGCATAGGCGCGCTCGGGTCAACAGCCGCCACCCAGGTCGCCATCCTCCCCGGCGAGGCTCGGGCGAGCCTGAGCTGCCGGTTGCACAGCCTGCAGCAGGCGGCCAGCGCCCG
>CAXUND010000030.1:0-32970 GCA_964252445.1 uncultured Acidobacteriaceae bacterium
CTGCCGGGGCTCTTTGGGGCGGGAGTGGTGGCGTGCACGGGGGTTCACGGGGCGAATCGGCTGGCAAGCAACTCCCTCCTGGAGGGGCTGGTATTTGGAGCGCGAGCGGCCGAGGCGATGGCGGCTGAGCCGGCGGTAAGTGCCTCTGTGCCTTCGACACCAGGAGTTGCTGACACGCAGTCGTCAGACGCATCCGCACTCCGCCACAACCTCGGCGAGCTGATGTGGCTGCACGCGGGACTGCTGCGCGACGGCGCCGGCCTCGAAGCTGGAACAGATATGTTGAAGGAGATGCACGCGGCCTTGCCCGCCGGCGTCTGCCGCGAGGCGGTCGAGCTGAGGAACCTTCACGCGATCGCGACTCTGATTGTGCGCTCTGCTTCCGCGCGCGAGGAGAGCCGGGGCGCGCACTACCGCAACGACTACCCGGTGCGCGACGATGTGCGCTTTCAGAAGCACTCGATGGTTGCGAGCGGGGATGCTGTTGTTTTCTGTGCTGATTGACTGGCGCGTTCGTCACTCTGAACAAGGTCCGTCTACTCCACACTTGCGACTGTCATCCTGAGCGAGGCGAAAGCATCTGCGGTTGCCTTTGTCTTGCGACGGAGGAGCGGTTTGCCTTGCTTTGTGGAGCGGAGCGAACGGTTCATCCAAAAAGAAGCTGCCAGGTGGCGGATCGGCTGAGAGTCAACCGCAGGTCCTTCCCTTCGTTCAGGGACGACACTTGTTGGGATAACAGTGCAGTCGTCTGCTGGAATCGCGCGCTCAGACAGCGGGCACAGGCAGGTACTTGCTAGCGACGGTAAAGACTGCAAGTACCGCGAGGATGAAGGCCAGCGACACGCCGACCGGCACCTCGATCCAGTGCGTGGCCAGCATTTTGAAGGCGACAAAGATGAGGATGACCGCCAGCCCGTAGTGGAGCAGGCGCAGCTTGTCGAGCATATCGGCGAGCGCAAAGTAAAGAGACCGCAGACCGAGGATGGCGAAGATGTTCGAGGTGTAGACGATGAACGGGTCGCGGGTGATGGCGAGCACGGCCGGGATCGAGTCGAGCGCAAAGATGAGGTCGGTGGCCTCGACCGCGGCGATGATCAGCAGCATGGAGGAGACGGCCAGGCTGCCGTCGACTGGCCGGACGCGGCGCGCCAGCCAGCGCATGGGCCCGGGCTGCGATGTCTCCGCGGCATCTTCGGCGGCTCCCGGTTTCTGCCGGAGCAGGCGCACGCCCGCGTAGAGCAGGATGAGTCCGAAGAGATACTCCACCCAGCGGAAGCGCGTGAGCAGCGCCACGCCGACAAAGATGAACAGCCCCCGCAGCAGGATGGCGCCGAGCACTCCCCACAGGAGCACGCGCCGCTGCTGATCGATGTCCAGGCGCAATGAGCGAAACAGCAGAAGAAAGACAAACAGGTTGTCGACCGAGAGCGAGCCCTCGACCAGGTAGCCGGAAAGAAACTCGAGCGCATGCTGATGGCCTTGCTCGCGCGACAGGAAGATGGCGAAGCAGAAGGCGAGGGCCGCGACGACCGCCGTCCAGCTCCAGGCGAGCCGCAGCGAGACAAGCCGGGTGCGCTGCAGTACCGCCAGATCGACGAACAGCAGCAGGGCGACGACGAGGTGGAAGGCGATCCAGAAGGCAGGTGTAGCGCCGTGGGTCACAACATATCTCCCGGGCTTCGAGCAGACTGCATTGTGGGTCAGACGGTGTGGCGCTCAGAGAGCAGGTCGAAGACAACTGCAGATCCTTCACTTCGTTCAGGATGACATGCTTCTATTCTTGCCCGAGTGACACTCTTTGGCCGGGTAAGTACGATCTATCGCTTATCGAGCAGCTGAATCGCTTCAAGGAAGGTGTTGCCGACAATCCCGAGGCTCTTTGCGCTTAGCTTGTCGAGCGTGTCCTCGGCGGTGTGATGGTAGCTGTCATTCGGGCCGTAGTCCATGTCGATCACGTCGACCGACGGTACGCTGCGCTGCACAAAAGGCTTGTGATCGTCTTCGATCGCTTCCGATTTTGCGTAAAAGTAATTGCCATAGCCCTTGTCGTCGGCGGCCTTCTTGATCAGGTCACTCAGCCACGGAGTCGAGTAAGTGTCCTTGAGGATATCGAGGTTCTTGTCCCCCACCATATCGGCCAGGATGAAAGCCTTGATACGCTTGAGCGTGCCGTCGGCCTGCCACTTTGCGGCCAGATGCTTCGAGCCGTAGAGCGAGTCGGACGCAGACCACTGTTCCACTGCTTCTTCGCCGTCGAAGAAGACCAGCCAGACGCCGGGGCCGTCGAGCACGCGGCCGCGCAGGTGGTTGGCGAGCTCGAGCAGCAGCCCGGTCGTCGCCCCGCCGTCGTTTGCGCCGACGAAGTTGATGTTGCGCAGCGGGTAATTCGTCTCGTAGTGCGTACCGAAGACGATGATGCCGTCCTGCTTGCCGGGGAAACGCACGATGAAGTTGTGCATCTGCTGCGGACCGGCCGGGGTTGAGGAGATGAAGGCGTCGTCCTCAAGCTGGTCATGCGCGAAGGCGTGGCGGAGGAAGTCCTGCGCCCTCGCAAGGCCGGGAGAACCGTTGTAGCGCGGTCCGGTTGCGGTGACGAACTCGCGTGTGTATTCAAGCGCCTTTTGGCCGCTGAAGGCGCCCATTTCGGCCAGTGCAGGTGCCGCAAGCAGCAGGGCGAAGAGGAAGAGTCGCTTCATCAGGAAAACTACTTGGCCTTGAGCGCGGCGCGGGCGCGGCGCTGGGTGGGGTGAACCAGGTAGGCGACGCCGATCGAAAGCAGATAGAGCACCAGCATGGGCGTGGCGAAGACGCACATGGTGATGACATCGGGCGTAGGCGTGATGATGGCGGCGATGACGAAGATGATCAGCACGGCATAGCGCAGGTTCTTCCACAGAAAGCGGGCGTTGACGATCCCAAACAGCGAGAGGAAGAGGACGAGAATGGGAAGCTCGAAGGTGATGCCGAGGCCGAGGATGACCGTCAGGAACAGGTCAGTGTATTCATTGATCTCGATCAGCGGCTTGAATTTGTCACCGTAGGTGAGCAGGAAGTCGAGCGAGCCGGGATAGACGAAGTGGTAGCCGAAGAAGGCGCCGCCGAGGAACAGGGTTATGGTCGCGGTCATGAAAGGCCACACATAGCGCTTCTCATTGGCGTAGAGCCCGGGCGCGATGAACAGCCAGATCTGGAACAGCACATAAGGCGCGGCCAGGATGCAGCCGCCCATGAAGCTGATCTTGAGGTAGAGGTTAAAGGGGTCGACCGGATTGTGGTAGACAAGCTGCGTGTCCAGGTGGTGGCGCTTGAGGGCGAGTGTGATCGGCTCCTGCATGAAGGCATAGATCTTTTCATGGAAGCCGTAGGCGACAAAGAACCCGACCACCAGCGCGATGAGGATGCGGACGATGCGTCGCCGCAGCTCCTCGAGATGTTCGAGCAGGCTCATGCCCGGGAGTTCCGCCCGCTCGGACACCGCGGCTCGCGCGCGGTCGACTAGCTCAGGCATCGGTTCCATGGGTTGAGAGCAGGATCAGTAGACCCGGTCGAAACGGTACGTTCAGTCATTGCGTTCGCCATGGCCGTTGGCGCCGGCGGTCGCGTGGGCGGGCGGCTCCCACGGAGGAATTTCATCGACGGTGAGCAGCGGATGGTGTTCTGAAGACAGGATTTCGCCGGAGGTGGCGGAGACGGCAACCGCAGCTTCTGGTGACTCCGCTTTCTCGGGCGCCGAAACCGCGTAGGGACTGGCGGCGCTTACCGGCGGGCCGGTTAAGGGAGGGCTGAGCGAGAGCGCCGGAGCCGGCGCGAGCGCCGCAGCAGCAGCCTCTTTCTTCTCCTGCTGCTCGAGCCTGTCCTTAAGCTCCATGGCGCGAAGCTCCTCGTCGATCTGCATCTTGAAGTCGTTGGAGGCGCGGCGAAACTCGACCAGCAGCTTGCCGATCTGACGGCCGATCTCAGGCAGCTTTTTCGGCCCAAAAAGCACCAGCGCGAGCAGAAAAATAAAGATGGAGTCGCCGATGTGCATCTCCCTCCGATGATACCCGCGCGCCCCTGAACTGTCACAGAAGCAAGGCCGGGGAGCGCCGGTCGTTTCGACGCAGACACATTGTCCCGATCTGGGGCAGTTGGTGGCGCGGGCGTGGATGCTCCCATCGCGCGCTCACCGTTGTATTAGACTTGTGGGCAGGTGTTAGGGCTCCCGGATGCGTTCTGCATCCTCGGCTTATCCGACGCATCTTTAATACAGGGCTGCAACATCCCCGGGGATTGGGTATCAGGCGAATCCCCTGCAGCCATGCAGTTTGCTTTCAACATCCCCGTCCACCCAGTGGACTGAAGGCGGAACACGGATTGGCTACTCTTACGGAAGAAGCCCCTGAAGTGGGGCTGGTCGCGGCGTCCTTACCCTACCTGGCTGAAGAGCCCGCGGGGGAAGCCTGCTCGCTTGAAAACTACCTAACGCTGCCGGACGACAGCATGGACGAGCGGATCGCGGCTGCGCGGGCGAAACTTGGCGCAAGCACCATCCTGCTGGGCCATCACTACCAGCGCGACGAAGTGATCCGCTTTGCGGATTACACCGGAGACTCGTACAAGCTGTCGAAGATCGCGGCGGCGACCGAGGCCCGCTACCTGGTCTTTTGCGGTGTGCACTTTATGGCGGAGAGCGCCGACGTACTCGGCCGCACGGACCTGCCCCACCCACAGCAGGTGATTCTGCCGGACCTCCATGCCGGCTGTTCCATGGCAGACATGGCCGAGATCGGCCAGGTCGAGGACTGCTGGGACGCCCTGATGGCTTCGGGCCTTACCCCGGACACGGTGATCCCGATCACCTACATGAACTCGACGGCGGCCATCAAGGCGTTTTGCGGCGAGCGGGGCGGGCTGGTCTGCACTTCCTCAAACGCCAACCAAGCTTTCGAGTGGGGATTTAAACGCTCGGAGAAGATCCTCTTCCTCCCCGATCAGCACCTGGGCCGCAACACCGCGTTCGCCATGGGCATTCCGCTGGACCAGATGGTGGTCTTCGATCCTTTCCAGATCAACGGCGGGCTGACGCCGGCGCGGCTCAAGGCGGCGAAGATCATCCTATGGAAGGGGCACTGCTCGGTCCACCAGCGTTTCCTGCCGATCCACGTCGATCAGGTTCGGGCGAAGTACCCGGGCGTCCAGATTATTGTTCACCCGGAGTGCCGATGGGAGGTGTGCCGGAAGGCGGACTCCATGGGGTCGACCGAACAGATCATGGACTTCGTCAGACGGGCGCCGGAAGGCTCGACCATCGCGGTGGGCACGGAAATCCACCTGGTCAACCGGCTGGCGAAGCAGTACGCGCCGCTCGGCAAGAAGATCATTACTCTGGACGACACAGGCTGCCTGTGCACGACCATGTACCGCATCAGCCCGCAGCATCTTTGCTGGGCACTGGAAAGCCTGGTGGACGGGCAGGTGGTGAACCAGATCTCCGTACCCGGCGATGTGAAGTACTGGGCCAAGGTGGCGCTCGACCGGATGCTTGAGGTCTGAGGAGAAGCCGCGGGGAGCGGAGCTGAGGGTGCGACGGTAGCTGTCGAGATGCTTTGGTTACACAAGGTAAGCTAGGTTCGCAAGAAGGACGCGGTTGCGTCCTTCCTGCTTGGCCCGGTAAAGGGCCTTGTCAGCTTTCGACACCAGCATGTCGGCGCGCTGGTCTGCGGAGCGATGCCCGTCCGGGGATCGATCCTGGTCTGCAGGCGGGAGCGGGCGCTGGTCGGGTGGCATACAGAACGAACCTACTACCCGGTTGAGCAATCGGGCGGAAGCAATCCCCGACACTTCACACCCAGGTAATTGGCGCGTTCGCGAGTGGGAAGAACCCGGCAAGCCCGGTGATTTGATCCGTCCGCGGCTGGCTGAGGAGCAGCTGGATGGTGATGGGATTTTCAATGTTGCACTATCTGCGACAGTGCAACCTATCGCGGAAGTGTGCCTCTTACTGTTTAGGTTTTTGTACAAGCCTGGAGCGCGCTGCAGGTATCGATCCGAAGGCCCCTCCACTCACCTCAACCCCGTGCATCGCAAGTCTCACCGTGGCATATCCCTGTGCCTGGTGAGTGTACGCTGCATGCGCGGAACCGTCCAGGGCCTGCCTTAGGAGAGCCGAATGGCCAGCACAACCACCGGAACCGTTGTTGGATATTTTACGAGTGAATCACAGGCGGAAACCGCTGTCAGCGCGCTGAAGGCCGCCGGTTTCCAATCAAACCAGATCGGGGTGGCACTCGCTGCCGATGACAGCTATGCCCAGACGCCGAGCACCACGACCAGCTCTACAACCGGCACCGGCACAACCACGGCCGGCGGCCTGGGACAGGCGGCCGGAGAAAAGACCCGCAGCGCCTGGGAGCGCTTCAAGGGCTTTTTTGACGGCAGCGACGTTGAGCCCTACGCTGACGAGAGCTCCCGCGGGTCGAACGTCTCACATGAGATCACCACGGGGAACAATTATGAGTATGGCCAGGAGGATTTCTCCCAATCGCTCTCCGGCCTGAATGTGCCTGAAGATCGCTCGCGCTACTTCGGCTACAAGTTTGGGAGCCAGGGCAAGGGCGCGGTGGTCACCGTCTCTGCCACAGGGCGCGAAGCCGAAGCAGAGGCGATCCTGACCCAGAATGGCGGCGACGTAGGGGCGGACACCACCGGCTACGACTACAGCACGCCGGTTGCGGCAGAAGGTCAGCGCCGCATCCAGCTGCTCGGCGAAGTTCTGCGTGTGCAGAAGGAGCGTATCAGCCGCGGAGAGGTTCGCATCCGCAAGGAGATCGTCACCGAGCAGCAGACCATCCAGGTGCCCGTCACCCGCGAGGAGCTGGTGATTGAGCGCATCCCGGTGAGCGGCACGACGACGGCTTCGGGCGTCATCGGGCAGGACGCTGAAATCCGCATTCCCCTTTCCGAGGAAGTTGCTTCCGCGGACAAGCAGACCATCGTGCGCGAGGAGATTGCCGTCGGCAAGCGCGCGGTTGAGAATGTGCAGACAGTCGGCGATGCGGTTCGGCACGAAGAGCTCGACGTGGAAGACAACACCCTGGACAGCTCGCGCGTGCGGTAAGCGTTGAAGTTGAGCCGGACGGTGAGGCCCTCGCGCAAGCGAGGGCCTTTTGTCGTGCGCCCGCTGCATAGTGTTGAAGCTTCGAATTATGCGTCTAACTCAGCCTCATAGTTGTGGCGAAGAAAAAGCGAAATGGTGTAGGCTAAAGATGCGAAGAGGTCCTTGATGGCGTTTAATCAGGAAAAGGCTACCGCGGCTACCGCATTTTTTCTGAAGCTGCGGGGTGCGCCCATGTCGTACCTGAAGCTAGTCAAGCTGCTGTATCTAGCCGATCGTGAGGCGCTGCATAGGTGGGGATTCAACATCACCACGGACCGCTATGTCTCCATGGACCACGGCCCTGTCGTGAGCAATATCTATAACCTCATCCTGACAGATGAGCGGAACAAGCCTTTCTGGTCGCGCTACATAACTCCGCCGCTCGGAGAATACGAGGTTGCTCTACGAGGAGATGAGGTACCCGCAAATCTACTGTCAAGAGCGGAGGAAAAGCTCCTAGCGGAGATATATGCGGCTTTTGGAACTTGGACCCGCTGGCAGCTCAGGGATTACACGCATACGCTCCCGGAATGGCGCAACCCTTGCGGGTCATCGATACCAATTGAGATCGATGAGTTGCTGAAAGCGCAGGGGTCATCAGAGAGTGAGGCCTCTGAAATTGTATCCGGGATGAAAGCTGCTGAGGTGGCTGACAAGGTGCTTGGAAGCCGTTCCTGATGAAATGCGGAGACACGTTCGTCATCGAAGACGATGATGGTACCAATGAGCATCTACACGTCGTTCTGACACCTCCTAGCCTTGCCGACGAGGTCATCACTGTAAGCATATCTACGCGGCGGCGGTGGTCTGAGACTCTTGTCTGCTTGCAAAAGGGCGATCACCCCTGGGTGACACGGGAATCGACAGTTTCATATCACTTTGCTGCGATACGAACCTGTTCAGGCATAGCTGCTGCGGTGAAGGCAGGGAAGGCCCGGCCTAGCCAACCAGCTTCGTCCGCGTTGATCGCCAAAATGCTCGCCGGTTTGATTGATTCCGATTTCACACCTCCAGGTGTGCGCGCTTACTATCTCGGTCTTACCACAGAGTAGGGCGGCAGAATGGCTTCGACCGTGCTGATCAGGGCGGTTGCAGGAGCTCTTGACACCCAATAACAATAGTCCGTCATACTTAAGAGGTGAGCGGGCAGGAGAAGCGGCGGACAGCTGCCGAGTTTCGGAAGGTGTGCGAGGATGCCGGGCTCGCCGTAACGCACCAGCGCCAGGTGATCTACGAAGTGCTCTCCGCGATCGCGGGGCACCCGAGCCCCGAGGAAGTGTACGCGCAGGTCAAGCGCAGAATACCCGCCATCTCACTCGCGACCGTTTACAAGAACATTCACCTGTTCATCGACACCGGCATCTTTACGCGGGTGAGCATGCACCACGGCTCGATGCGGGTGGAGACCAACCGCACGGCGCATCATCACCTGGTATGCACCTCCTGCAAAAGCATCGCCGATATCGACGCCGACGCACTCGGCCTGGCGTATGACGGAGACCACCTCCCCGGTGGCTTTCGGGCGCAGGGCCTGTCGGTGGACGTGCTGGGATTGTGCACAGAGTGCCAGCAGCAGGCCAGTCGCGCTCAGCACTGATCTTCCCTGGCGCCTCGCCCAGAGAAGTAAGCAAATCTTAGCCGGCCATCCACTCGGTCGTGCACCATCGGCGGGAACCCGCATGAGCGGGCAGCCGGCTGCGCTGTCCCTTAGCACCGGCGCCTTGCCGGGTGGAACCGCCCGCGGCTCGCCTGCGTATAGTTTTCCATGAGCGCGGCCTGCACACTGACGTGGAGCGACTGGAGCACGACGACCATGCCGAAGGAGCGGGTGATTCGCGGGGATCGCACCCCGGCGACCATTGAGACTGTCGTTCTCAGGACCGAGAAGATCATGAAGCTGGACGAGGTCGATTGGGCGGCGGTGGTGCGGCGCTGCCTGGACGGCGACTCACAGGCGTGGACAGAGCTGGTCCGGGCGCATCATCGGCGCGTCTATGGGCTCTGCTACCGGTTTACCGGATCGACCCACGATGCCGAGGATCTGACCCAGGAAGTATTCCTGAAGGTGTACGGCAATCTGCGGGGGTTTGATCGGTCGCGGGGCAGCTTTCAGACCTGGATGACGACGCTGGCGCGGAACCTGCTGGTGGACCATTTTCGAAGATCGAAGCTCGAGCGGGCGACCGACTCCATGGATGCCGGCTGGGACAGTGCGGAGCTGCAGGCTTTCTCTGAAACCTTAACCGACCGGCGCAGCAGCCCGCATGACCGCGCGGCGCAGCGTGAACTGGAGACACTGGTGCAGCAGGCGCTGACGAAGGTATCCCCGGAGTTGCGGGAAGCGGTTATCCTGCGTGACCTCCAGGACATGGATTACAAGGAGATCGCGCTGGTGCTGCGCGTGCCCGAGGGGACCGTGAAGTCCCGTATCAGCCGCGGGCGCGCGGAGCTGGCCCGCTTGCTCGAACCGAATAGAAAGCAGGTGAGCTAGATGCTCGAACGTGATGCTTTGAAACCGAAGCAGACCGGCGCGCTTCCTTGTGAGGCCTGGGAAGCGCTGCTGGCGGATGTGCTGGATGGCAACGTTCCGGCCGGCGACCGCGCCATCTTTGACCAGCACACAGGCGCATGCCGGGCCTGTGCGCAGCTGCTGATTGAAGCGCAACAGGGCCGCGAGTGGATGAAGTTTCTCGAGGAAGAGCCGGAAGGCCCGGCAGACCTGGTGGACAAGATACTGTTGCGTACGCAAGGGGTTCATGCGGGGCTGGGTGCGGGCTTTGTGCAGGGTGGAGTGATCCCGGTCGAGGGGATGACACTGCCGTCCGCGGGACATATGCCGCGGGTTTCGCCCATGGTGCTGGAGCGGGCTTTTCACGACGCACGACTGCTGATGACGGCGGCGATGGCGTTCTTTGTGATCGCGCTGACGCTGAGTCTGCTCGGAGTCCGCCTGGACACGGTGAAGGCGGCTGAACTGAAGCCGCAGACACTGGAAGCGAACGTCACCCGGCAGTTTTATGGAACGAAAAAGCAGGTGGTCAGCTTCTATGACAACCTGCGCGTGGTCTACGAGGTCGAGTCCAAGATGAAGGAGTTGCGTCGGGATTCGGAGCCCGAAGCGGCTCCAGCAGCCAAGCCCAAGGCCGACGGAGGCAAGCTGGAGACGCCCGACCGAACGCCGAAGATGGCTCCGGAGACCTCACGGCAACAATCGGTGCGCGGGCTGCCGGTGGTGGCCTGGAGCCGAAACAGGCCCGGCAAGTACGAAGGTTGCGGGAACAGGGATATGTACGAAAGGAGCCGGGCATGAACTGCATGAATCATCCAGAAGCCGAAGTATCGGCCTATTGTCAGAACTGCGGGAAGGCACTGTGCACGCAGTGTGTGCGTCCGGTAGCCGGGGTGGTCTATTGCGAGCCCTGCCTCGCAGCCAAGCTCAGCGGTGCGCGACCCGCTGCAGGAGCGCCTCCGGTCGACGTTCGGGGAACGTTTCAGGCCGCGGCTGCGGCGGGGGTAGCGCCCGGTCACGCGAATCCGGTGCTTGCGGGATTCCTCGGACTGATCCCGGGCGTGGGCGCCATGTACAACGGGCAGTTCATCAAAGCGCTGATCCACGTGCTGGTGTTCGTAGTGCTGATCGGCATCACCGACCACTTTGACGCGGCGGGCCTGTTAATTGCGGCGTGGATCTTCTACCAGGTCTTTGACGCCGCGCAGACGGCAACTGCCCGCAGGGATGGGCTGCCAATCCCTGACCCGATCGGGATCAACGCCTTTGTCGAGCGCCTGGGGATTCCTGGGCAGGCCGTGCCGGTTGGCTCGACAGCTTCGGCTTCTGCTTACCGAGCTTCCTCCGCAGCTTATGGAGCAGGCGCCGTGCCTGCCGGCTACACAACCGTGCCAGGTGAGCCCGTCCCGCCCTCCGGCGCCCAGTCGTCGACAGCTGACCCCTCGGCTATGCCGCCGCCGCCGGGAGCCTCATGGCAGGAGTGGGCGCACCGCGCTGCTGTTGCAAAGGGCTTGCGGGACGCAGGCATCCCGGTGACCGGCGCAGAGTTTGATCCGAATGCCGGTGCCGGCGCGCCGTACACTCCCGTGCCGCCCGCGTACGTGCCGTACACCAGCCGCCCGGATGCGACCGGCCCCATCGTGCTGATCGTCGTCGGCGTGCTCTTCCTTCTCAGCACGCTCGGGATCTTTCATCTGTACTGGCTCAGCCGTAGCTGGCCTGTGCTGATCATCGTGCTGGGAGCGTTCCTGCTGTATCGCCGGCTTCGCTCGGTTCCTCCCGCGCCGCCGGCAGGAGGTGGACTGTGAACCGATATATTCTGCTGCGGCGTATCCGCGGACCGATCTACCTGCTCACCTTCGGCGTGACCGCGCTGCTGGCCGAGTTCCACATCCTGAGCTTCGGCCGTAGCTGGCCGCTCTACCTGATTGTTGCCGGTTTGCTGGCACTGGCCGAGCGGGGACTGGTGGCGACCCTGCCGCCGCCGGTCTACGGCATGCCGGGGATGCCTGGCTACGGCACTTATCCGGCACCCTCGTATCCGGGGACCGCGCCTCCTCCGGCGCCAGGCACCGAGATTGTGCCGGCTACGGTGACAGATGTAGAAGGGAGAGTCTAATGGCGACGCCTCCGAACTTCCCGGGTTACCCGTACTCTGAGCGCGACGCGCGCCGCCAGGCCAAGGTCTACGCCCGCGCCCAGCGCGATGCCTGGCGCACGCAAAACTACTACGGCCGCATGTACCGCCGGCGGTCGATTCTAGGCCCCATCGTGCTGCTGACCGCCGGTTTGATCGCGCTGTTGATTGAGACCGAGCGGATATCACCGGCGGCCTTCTGGAACTGGTATGCCCAGTGGTGGCCGCTGCTGATCATCGGCATGGGTCTGGTGCTGCTGGCGGAGTACTTTATCGACCGCAACAATCCGGCCGGCGGGCGTCGCGGGGTCGGCGGCCTGGTCTTCCTGGTCATTCTCCTTGCCAGCCTCGGTTACAGCGCGGACGGCATGCGCAACTGGGGTGGCCTGAGCCGCGACTGGAGCGACAAGCTCGGCTACGACAATGGCGACGGCTTTTTCTCGCTGCTCGGCGAAGAGCACGAAAACCACGTCGAGATGACCCAGGCGGTCAAGCCGGATGCGCTGATCGAGGTCCAGAACGCACACGGGGATGTAACCCTCGCCACCTCCACAGACAATGCCGTGCATGTCGAGGCGCACCAGATCGTGCACGGCTCGGATGAGGATGCGAAGCGTGGTTTTGACGAGACCCGGCCCAAGCTGTTGGCGACTGCATCGGGGGCAAACGTGATTGTCGCCGGCCGCGACGGGGCGAGCGTGGATCTCACCATTTCGGTGCCGCCGGGATCGTCGGCGAACATCCGTTCGACTCATGGGGACATGACCATCGCCGGGGTGAAGCGAGTCGATGTCACCCAGGGTCACGGAGACGTGAAGGTCGATGATGTGGCCGGCAACGTGCACGTCCAGATCGACCATGGCGATGTGTCGGCACACGGCGTGACAGGAGATGTCGATGTCGATGGCCATGCCGATGATGTATCGATCTCGGAGGTAAAGGGGCGCGCCACGCTGAACGGAGAGTTCTTCGGAGACATTCGGCTCGAGCAGATCGGCTCCATGGTGCATTTCCACTCCAGCCGCACCGACCTGATGGTGCCGAAACTCGCAGGCGAGATCAGCTTTGACTCCGGAGACCTCAGCATAAGCGGTCCGAGCGGCGGCATGGCGCTCACGACCCGGTCGAAGGATATCGAGGTGACGGGGCTGGTTGGCGACGCGCGCATAGAAAACTCGAATGGCGATGTGAACGTGGCGGCTGCCTCGCTCGGCAACGTGCAGGTGACAGCGGGCACCGGCGAAGTGACGATGACGGTTCCCTCGAATGCGAATTTCAGCGTGGACGCCTCCACAGGGAAAGGCGAAGAGATCCACACCGACTTTCCGTTGAGCACCAACTATGGAGACGGGGAGCGATCGCTGCGAGGACAGGTAGGCCAGGGAGGTCCGAAGCTGACGCTACGAGCGGCGCATGGAGAGCTGTCGCTGCGCAAAGCGGGCGAGGCAGAGGCGTCCGCTCCCCGGCCGCCCGAGCCGCCGACGCCGCCCAAGCCTTCACGGCGCCTGAAGGCCGGAGCTACTCCTCCGCCTGAGCCCAGCGTGCAGTAAGCAGGGCTTCGATCCGCGCGGTGACCTCATCGAGGGTGAGATAGGTCGAGTCGATGACGATGGCATCGGCGGCCGGGCGCAGCGGAGACTGCGCCCGGTTGCGGTCGCGATCATCGCGCTCGCGCAGCTCCTTGAGAACAGCGGCCAGCGCCGGCTGGGCGGTGCCCGCCTCACTTCCCTGCTCATAGCGCCGCTGCGAGCGAGCCTCAGGGGAAGCATCGAGAAAAATTTTGACGTCGGCGTCCGGAAAGACAGCAGTGCCGATGTCGCGGCCTTCCATGACCACGTTGCCGCGGTCTCCGAGCGCGCGCTGGAGGCTGACCATCCACGAGCGGATGGCCGGATGAACGCTGACGCGCGACGCAGCCTGGGTAACGGTCGGGTCGCGCAACCGGTCCGTGACGTCAACGCCGTCGAGCAGCACACGATTCCCGGCCGGTCCGGGCTCGAGCGCGATCGTGGTGGAGCAGGCCAGGCGTGCGAGCAAGGCCGCATCGTCAAGGATGGGGGTCTCGGCTCCGTCTTGTTCGGGGTGGGACGACAGGGCCTTCAGCGCGAATGCCCGGTACATCGCCCCGGTTTCGAGGTTCAGCAGATCGAAGCGTTCCGCGAGCCGGGCGGCGATGGTGCTCTTGCCGGCGCCCGCAGGTCCGTCAATGGCGACGATGCGGCGACACCTGCGGCCACTGGCGCTCACCTTCAGCACTCCTGCATCGGGGTGAGACTACTCACTCTCGGGCTTCTTTCGCGCGCTCTTCGGCTTGCCCGGGGCGCCGGGTGGGCGGCCGGCGCGTGGTCCGGGTCTGCCGGCAGGCTTGACGCCGGAGCGCGGCTTGCCGGAGGAGGTAAACCCTGAGGTGCGCGGCTTTCCCGGCCCTTTGCCCGGGGCTGAACCCGGGGTCGCCGAGCGGGTCCGGTCAGTAGAGGCGCGCGGCGGTCTTCCGCCTGAGGAACGGTCCGGTCGTCCAGGCTCTCCCGGTCGAGGGCTAGACCGCGGATTGGCAGAGCCCGGCTTAGATCCTCCTATGCGCCCGTAGCTACTGCCGCCGTTTCTGCCGGGACGGTGGCTGGTCCGCGAGTCTGACCGTGCGGACGGACGGGCGTCGGGGCGGGGGTTTGAATGCTCTTTGCTGCCGGGTGTAAACGGCTTGCGCGTGCCGCCGAAAGGGGGTCTGCGATCGCCGGGTGGTCGAGGTGTGTACCCCTCGCGTGGTGTGTAGGGGCGACTTTCTGCCGATGGGGGCCGATCCGAACGCGGCTTGAAGGGACGCGGTCCACCGGCTCCGCCGAAGGCCGGCTTGCGGTCGCCCGCGCCGCCGCGGTAGGAAGTGCCGGATGGACCACCAGTCCTGCGCTCGCTGCTGCCTCCGCTATTGCGATCAAACGGCTTCCGGGCTCCGCCGAAGGGCGGTTTGCCGCCTTCTCTACGGGGAGCGAAAGGCTTGTCGCTCGAACCCTGCGGCCGGTCGGTGCGAGGCTTGTACGGGCGATCCTCTCGATTGCCACCGAAGGCAGGCTTGCGATCAGGACCGGGACCGCGAGTAAAACTCGGCCTGGCGCTTCCGCCTTCGCGCTTCACCCACGGCTTGCGCTCACCGCCTGTGCCTTCGCGAGGGGAAAAGGTCTTGCGCGCTCCGCCGAATGGAGGCTTGGCACCGGCGCCGGAGCGCGGCGGGAACGGACGGTTCTGTCCGGGGGAAAACTGCTTGCGCTCGCCGCCCCGGTTGTCCTGGCGAGGGTCGGAGCGGGAGTCGGTACGAGAATCCGGGCGCGGTGTGAAGGGTTTGCGGTCGGCTCCAAAGGTCTTGCGCGCGCCGAAGGGCTTGCGATCGCCCGAGCCGGCGTTGCGGGACGGGTATGGCTTCCGGTCCGGGGTCGAACCCTCCTGGGCGCGCGCCGCCGGCCGGTCGTGCTCCGGTCGGGGGGCGGGTGCAGGCCGCGGTTTGCGATCTTCCATCCACGGTTCGCTTGGATGGAAGGGCTTGCGCTCGGCGCCCGGCGCGCCCGCCGGGCCACTACCGGGTGCGCTGCGGGTGCCATAGGGCTTGCGCGTCCCTCCGGGCGTCGATGGGCGGCGGGAGGCACTGCCCATGGTGCGCTGCGCAGGTTTGCCGGCGGCTCTTCCTGAGCCCGCCGGCTTGCGCGCGCCCGCAAACGATTTCCGGGCGCTGTCGTCCTCGCCCTTGCTTTCTCCGCGAAATGCGAAGGATCGCCGCACCAGCCCGCCCGGCCGTTTGCGGGGCAGGACTCCTGCTGATGGTTTGGCGTCTGAGGCGGCCGGCGGCTGCTCGAGCGGCTCCGCTGCATCGGCCATCGCCAGCACTTCGATCTCTGCAGGACGCACGGGCGCGACGATCTCGACCTCCGGGAACTCGGGCAGCGAGCCTTCAACGTGGTAGAGCTCTGCGCCGCCCAGGTGGACGGAGGCGAGCTGGCGGGTCGCCGAAAGACCGCGCACCGCGTCGCGCACCTTGGAGCGCGAGCAAAGCGGAGAGAGAAAGGCTTCCATCTCCTCCTCTGTCGCCGCGATCGAGGACTGCAGGTAGAGGGACACCAGGGCTGAGACGGCCAGCCCCGAGCTCATAGCCGAGGCTGCCTGCAGCTGCTTTGCGTGAGCCCGGTCGAGCGGCTGCCAGCGGGCCGGGTCATGCAGCGAGGCATGCTCACGGTAGACAGGCTCAATGCGCAGCGTGTTCCACAGCTCGGTGAGCGCGCGCAGGGCGGCCGCTTCGGTCAGCTCGCGCCCCAGTTGATCCTTGACTTCGGAGGCGGTGAGCGGGCCTTCCTTGTCAAGGAGCTTCCACACTTCGATGACCAGGGGTGAACTTTTCCCGCGCGGTCCGCGCTTCCACTCCTTGTCGCCGCGCAGGGCATATATGAAAGGCAGCGTTTCGGGCGTGGCGAGGAAGTCAGGCTGGCTGCCGAGTCCGCCCAGGAGGTTCAGCGCGACCGCGTCGCCTTGCGTCAGCAGGCGCAGCAGCAGCTCGTTGGCGGCTTCGATCGCTGCAGGTGCGGGGGTGGCGTTCGCGGCGCCAAGTGTTGCCTCGACGAAGCTGGGAGCGGGCGCGGCGATCTGCGCGCCGCGAGGCAGAAACAGGCACAGGCCGGTCTCCCGCAGCCAGGAGGCAGCGTCATCTGCGGTGAGGAGGGGGTTGCCGGACTGACGCCAGGCTTCGGCGCGCGCGGATTGGAGCTGCTCTGCTGTCAAAGAAAATTCCTGTCTGGAGAACGGTGCATGCGCTTCTTGTGTATCGGCGCGTCTGATGACTGCGCAACGACTATTGTCATTCTTGAGCAAAGCGAGGATCTGCTGTTGAGCTTCGTCTTCCAGAGGGCCGCAAAGCAAACAGCAGATCCTTGGCTTCGCTCAGGACGACAGTGGTTTAGGTTTTCAAATGCGCTGGAAGGCGCGCTGGATGTCTTTCCAAGAATACCGCAACGCGATGGGGCGGCCATGGGGACAGCTGGTGGGGTGCTCGGTTTTCGCGAGTTCCGTGAGCAGCCAGCTCATACGCTCGGGGTCAAGCGGCATGTTGACCTTGATGGCGGAGTGGCACGCGATCGAGGCAGCGATGCGTGTGCGCGAAGCTTCGAGGTTCTCAGAGAGGCTCTCGCTGTGAGCCTCGCGCTCGGTCTGTTCGAGCACTTCGGTGAGCATGCGCTCGAGCTCTCGGCCTTCGAGGCCGGACGGCGCCGACTTGACGGCGAGGGTGCGAGGGCCGAAGGGCTCAACCTCAAAACCGTTGCGCTCGAGCTCCTTCGCGATGGTGGCGAAGAGAACCATCTGGTACGGCTGCAGGTCGATCAGCAGCGGCATGAGCAGGCGCTGGCGCTCGACGCCCGCGGTGGCCCTCTGGCGAAGCAGTTTCTCGAAGAGCACCCGCTCGTGGGCCACGTGCTGGTCGATGATCCAGAGGCCTTCATCGTTAACGGCGAGGATGAAGGACTCGCGCAGCTGGCCGAGGGGCTTGAGCGAGGCCAGGGCATTGAGGTTCTGCTCCGCCTCGGCCGGTGCAGGTTCGGCTTCGGCGAGGGCCGTCTCGGCCAAGGCGGTCAACATGGCGCCTTCAGCGGCAGCAAAAGGCAGAGAAACATTCTCTGCCGGCAGCTCCGGCGGAGCCAGCGTGAAGGTCTCCGCGTCAAAGGCGCTCGCGGGTTCGGAGTCGCGCAACTGCTCGTCTGAGTAGTCGGCGCCGGGTGTGAGTTCGAGCGCACTCGGCGAGGGCTCGAGCGTGCCGGCGCGCGGCGTCGCATGGAGCGCGGCGAGGAAGTCCGCGGCGGGGCGCGCCTTCATCAGCGCAATGCGCACCGAGTCGCGGACGAAATCGTGCACCAGCGTGGGCTGGCGGAAACGCACCTCGGTCTTCGACGGATGTACGTTGACGTCCACTTCCTGCGGCGGCATTTCGAGGAAGAGCAGCAGCACGGGAAAGGATGTCGGCGGCAGGACGTTTCTGTAGGCCTCGATGGCTGCGTGCAGCACCAGGCGATCGCGGATGAGGCGGCGATTGACAAAGACGTAGATGGAGTTGCGGTTCAGCTTCTGCAGCTCCGGCTTCGAGGTAAAACCGCTGAGCCGCAGAGTGCCCGGTGTTGGCGGCTCGTACTCCTCGTCGCGCTTCCACGGTGGCGGCTCGGGTAGTCCGGCATGGTCGAAGGGCCGCTCCGCGGCGAGCGAGATCAGCTGATCGAGCGTGTCCTTGCCGAAGATCTGGTAGACCCGCTCGTCCAGCCGGGCGACCGGAGGCGCCGAAAGCAGCGTGTGCGTGGACGATTGCAGTTCGAAGTGGATGGCGGGGTGGGCGAGCGCGTAATGCGTGACCAGTGCGGTCACGTGGCTGAGCTCGGTCGATTCCGATTTGAGGAATTTGCGCCGCGCGGGGGTATTGAAGAACAGATCGCGGATGGTAATGGTGGTGCCCGGGGGAACACCCGAGTCCTCAACCCGCAGCATCTTGCCCCCGGCGATCTCAACGCGGGTACCGGAGGCTTCTTCCCGGGGCCGCGTCTCCAGCTCCAGCCGCGCGATCGAGGCGATCGAGGGCAGCGCCTCGCCGCGAAAGCCCAGGGTCACCAGCGCGAGCAGGTCGTCGCTCGAGCGAATCTTTGAGGTGGCATGGCGCTCGAAAGCCAGCATGGCATCGTCGCGCACCATGCCGCAGCCATTATCCGAGATGCGGATCAGCTTGCGCCCGCCGGCCTCGATCTCGACCTTGATGCGGGTCGCGCCGGCATCCAGCGAATTCTCAAGCAGCTCCTTGACCACCGAAGCCGGCCGGTCCACCACCTCGCCCGCGGCAATCTGGTTCGCGACCTGGTCAGTAAGGATGCGGATCCGGCCCATTGATCAACGATACCGTGAACAGCCGAAGGCAAGACCCCTGCGCGGAAGGGGGCGACTTAGTGGCGGGTCGACTGCGCCTGCGGCGCACAAAAGCATCGGCCCCCAAGAAGTACCCGGGGGCCTCTCGCGTAGGGGTCTTGCCTTCAGACGTGCGCGTGATCGCTGACGCTGCGGATCTGCTCCGGTGAGTCGACCAGGTCGCCGAGTACGTGCAGGCGCAGGAAGTTGGTGGAACCGGTGTTGGTGCGGGTGCCGGCAACGATGCCGACAATGTCGCCGGGGCGCGCGAAGCGGTGAGCTTCGAGCAGCTTCTCGACGGTGGCGACCATTTGCTCGGTCGAGGCCATCTTGGGGCAGATCAAGGGGAAGACGCCGCGCAACAGGCTCATGCGGCGAATGACCGACTCCCTGGCAGAGAAGGCACAGATGGGCGGCTTGGGACAGTGTTTCGAGAGCAGGCGCGCGGTGCCGCCAGTTTCGGTGAAGACGGCGATGGCGGCAATGTCGAGATCGAGCGCGGCGTGGGTCATCGACTCGCAGATCGATTCGGTCACAGTGACAGAGTGATGACGCATGCGCACAGCCGACGTTTGCGGGTGGTCCCGAAGTTGTTGTTCCGTCTCGATGACGATTTTGGCCATCATCTTGACTGCTTCGACCGGGTACTTGCCGGCGGCGCTTTCGGCTGAGAGCATCACTGCGTCGGTTCCGTCGTAGATCGCGTTGGCAACGTCGGAGGCTTCGGCGCGGGTCGGCCGCGGGTTATCGATCATCGACTCAAGCATCTGCGTGGCGGTGATCACCGGCTTGCGATAGTCGGACGCGCGGCGGATGACGAGCTTCTGGATCGCGGGGACCTTCTCGGGCGGGACCTCAACGCCGAGATCACCGCGGGCGACCATGACGCCGTCGGCCACCTCGAGGATCTCGTCCAGGTTGTCAATGGCCTGAGGTTTTTCGAGCTTGGCGATGATCCAGGTGTCGGCACCCATGGCGGTGATGCGGTCCTTGACCAGGCGGACATCTTCCGCATTGCGGACGAAGGAGAGGGCCACGGCATCGACACCTGCGCCGATGGCGAAGTCCAGGTCGGAGGCGTCTTTCTCGGTCAAGGACGGCACCTTGACGGCGATGCCGGGGAGGTTGATCCCTTTGGACTCGCCCAGGGTGCCGCCGTTGACCACGGTACAAAGCACGTCGGTGCCGTCAAAGCCCAGCACCAGCAGCTCGATGAGGCCGTCGGAGAGCAGGACGCGGTCGCCGACCTCGAGATTCTCGGACAGAGTGGTGAAGGTGGTTGAGATGACCTCCACATTGCCGGGAATATTGCGTGGAGTGATGGTCAGCTTCTGTCCGCCGACCAGCTGGATCGGCTTGTGATCTTCGAGCTTGCCGGTGCGGATCTTCGGACCTTGCAGATCGGCAAGGATGCAGATCGGGTGACCTTCTTCGACCGCGACCCTGCGCACCATCTCGATCAGAACCTGCTTGTCAGATTGCGAGCCATGCGAAAAGTTCAAGCGGGCTACATCAAGCCCGGCGCGGACGAGCGCGCGAAAGGTGTCCTCTGTGTTCGAGGCCGGCCCAAGCGTGGCGACGATCTTGGCGCGGCGCGTGGTGTTCGCCGCCGGCATCAGGCCTGGTTGATCCAATGGCTGCATCTGCGTCTCTCTCTTCTTCCTGTTGCGGGCGGTCTGTTCTCGAGGTTCCGCCGATTCATCCCCGCTGACGCCCAACTGCGTGCCGGCGCTCCTCGAGGGTTGCGCCTGCGGACACATCGTAAATCTCGGGTAGTGTATCTGCTGCCGTGTGCAGTTGTAGAGCGTTGTATTCGGCGCCGATCAGCACTGCGAGGGAAACGATGTAAAGCCAGACCATGGTAGCGATGCCGGCGCCGAGTGGGCCATACACTATCGAGTAATCCGCAAAACGGGTGACATACCAGCCGTAGAACATGGTCGAGGCAAACCAGCTAAACGTAGCCAATGCGGCGCCGGGAAGCACTCGCCGCCAGCGCGGCCTCGAAGACGTCCCGAAGTGGTAGATCATCATCAGCACAGTGATGCTGGTGGCCATGGCGATCACCCAGCGGATGAAACGCCAGAACAGTACGACGTAGAAGCGCAGTTCGTGATCCGCGTTGGCTACCATCCAGACCTCGATCTGGTGGCCGAAGACGACCAGGGTGGTCGCGCACAGCATGGGCACCAGGGTGGAGGGGATCAGCAGCGCGGCAACCGCACGCTCGCGCCAGAAGCCGAAGTCGTCCGGCCGAAGGTTGTAGGCGCGGCGAAAGCCTTCCATCAGCGAGAGCAGGACGCCGTTCGCGGCCACCACGGCGAAGATGGAAGCGGAGATCACCAGGCGGCGCGAGCGGGCCGGGTTGACGGCAAAGTAATTGTGCACCAGGGTCATGGTATCCGGCGGCAGCACGTCGTAGAGCAGCGTGCGGATGTCGGTGCGAACGCTGTTGCCCTCGGGCGCGACCGCGAGCAGCGCGGCCGCGACCAGCAATGCCGGGAAGAGCGACAGCAGCTCCGAGTAGGCGGCAGCTTTTGAAATAGTGAAGGCGTTATGCCGGAAGGCCAGCCAGAGAGCGCGCCGAAAATGGGTGGACAACCCGCCCAGCATACGTCGAGAGTACCGTGTTTCCGCAAAACGAAGCCAGCAAGATAAGTCGACCCCGGTCTCTGTGTCAATCTGGATCACAGCCGCGGCGACGGTGCAAAACGGCGCGCCAGCGCCAGTTGCGCGGGGTGCGATGGAGAGAGTAGGTTGTCGCTGGCCGTGCGAAGTTCGCGCGGGCGCAGCAAATATTGCGGAGGCAGGCAGTGACGAACAGTGGAGTAACGCGGCGCGGATTTTTCGGACTGGGCTTAGGCGCGTTAGCAACGGCGGGGATGGCGCCAGGCGCATTGGCAGAGCAGACGGCGGGGCGCGACCTTTCTGCTGCGCAGGCGGAAAGCCTTTTAGGGCAGCTGGTGGGAAATGCCGACGCGTACGTCGCGGCGGTGGAGCGCGGTTTTGGCTTTCTGAAGCAGATGATGGACGCCTACGCTCAAGGGTCGACGGTGCGCCTGTCGCAGAGCTACTCCGATGCAGCTCTGAAGGCAACCGGGTTTACGTATGACAACGCGGTCGCTATTCAAGCTTGGCTGCGCGCCGGGGATGCGGAGTCCCTGGAGCGCGCGCAAATCCTGGGTGACGCGCTCATCTACGCACAGGCCAATAACTTCCCCATTGCCGACGGACGATTTGCCCAGGCGTACTACGTGAACATTGCTTCGGCAGACGGCGTGTACGTAGCTCCAGCCGCGGCGCCCTACTACTTCTACGGCAGCGCAGTGGGCGACCAGGCGTGGGCAGGCATGGCCCTGGCGCAGCTCTTTCACCGGACCGGCGCATCGCGCTACCTGAAAGCGGCGCTTGCGGTCGGCAACTGGATCGTGACCAACACCTATAACACCCTGGGCCCCGGCGGTTACTCCTTTGGCACCATCATCAACCAGAACAACGAGTCAGAGCCGTCGACGAACGGCAAGTCGACCGAGCACAACATCGATACCTTTGCGTTTTTCACCATGCTGGCGACGCTCACCAAGGGTGCCAGCGCGAGCAACGGGAAAACCTGGACCGAACTCGCCGACCATGCCCTGACCTTCGTGCTGGCCATGTACTCGCAAGCGGGCGGCTATTTCTACACCGGCACACTCGGCGACCAGATCAGTATCAACACCAGCCCCATTCCCGAGGATGTGCAGACCTGGTCCTACCTCGCGGGCCAGAGCGCTGCCTACAGCCAGACCATCGACTGGGCGGTCGCGAATCTGCAAACGACGGATACGGCGAAGGCGCCGGACTCGAGCCTGACGGGCGCTGAGACGTATCGGGGGATCGTCTTTGACACTGCGAGCCTCACGACCACTGCCTATGACCCGCATGCAGTGTGGCTCGAAGGCACGTCGCACACGGTGGCCGCGCTTATTTCACGGATCCTGAGCGGACAGGAGACGCTGCCGGCGATCTATCGCGATGTTGTCACGGCTGTCGGCCTGATCGAGACCCTGGGCTCGGCGCAGATCACCCTCGGTGCGGGGCAGACGGTCGGCGGAGCGCCTATCCCGGTGGGCTACGGACTGGTCGCGTCCACCAGCGTCATGGACACCGGGTTCGGCTACACCTATGGGCCGTCCCTGCATATAGGAGCGACGGGCTGGTTTCTGCTGGCGGCGCTGGGCGGGAACCCCTTCCGGCTGGGCGGAGGGCTGCTTTAGAGCCTGCGTCGGACCGGCGTTGGGTGAGCAGAGGCCCTACATCTACCCGCGAAAGCGCGCGGGTAGATGTGGGGCGTCGAGCGGTCCTGGTGCGAATTCGGGCGGTTGGGGCACGGCCTCTGGCCTGCGTCTGAGCCTGTTAAAGTTGAGAGATGATCAAGGGCATCACACTGGTCCGCGCGGCGAGCACCCCGGCGGTGTTTGACCGGCTGACCGGTTTCTTCTCGGCGCTGGGCTTTGAGCCCGGGTACGGCTGGGACAACGAGACCAGCCGCGGCAGACCCTTCCTGGCGCCGCTTGCAAACCTCGAGTTTGTGGACGGGATGGCCCCGGTGCCGGCGGGCGTAGACGTGATCGTGCAGGTGACCAGCCTGGACACGGTGCGCCAGGTCGCCGAAGAGTGGTGCGGCAAGTATCCCGGAGGCGGGCGCGTCTCCGCGATCGAAGACACCAGCTGGAAGTCGCGACTGTTTACCGTAGAGCCGGTACCGGGTGTGGCATTCGGGTTCTGGGAGTGGACGGAGCCGCTCAAGGGCAAGCCGGCTGCGCTTGAAGGCGACCTGATCGCGACGGGGATGAAGTTCGCCATTGTGGTCGCCCGCTGGAACTCGGTGATCACCGACCGCCTGCTGCAGGGTTCGCTCGATGCCCTGCTGCGTTCCGGCGCCCGGCGCGAGGACATTGAGATCCTGCGGGTGCCGGGAGCGTGGGAGATCCCGGATGCGGCACGCGCGGTGGCCAGACTGGGCAAGGTCGATGCCATCGTCACGCTCGGCGTGCTGCTGCGCGGCGAGACCGCTCACTACGAGGCGATATACAACGAAGTCTCCCGCGGAATCGGCCAGTCACAGCAGGAGACCGGCGTGCCCCACGCCTTTTGTGTGCTGACCTGCGAGACGCTGGAGCAGGCGCTGGATCGCGCAGGACTGAAGGCCGGGAACAAGGGCTTTGAGGCAGCTTCGGCGGCCATTGAGATGGTCTCGCTGCATAGAAAGATCGAAGCCGGTGCGCGGCCGGTCGGTGCAGGTGCCTGAGCGTGAAATTCTTTCGAGCTCCAGGGAGCTGCGCGTGAGCGCGCCGATCGGCAAGCGGCGGAAGGGGCGCGAACTTGCGATGCAGATGCTGTTCCAGGGTGACGTGGGCAAGCAGGGGCCGGAGCAGGTGAAGAAGACCTTCTGGGACGCGCGCGACGCCGTGGACGGTGAGGCGCGCGGTTTTGCCGAGGACATCTACCGCGTGGCGGGCGCCCGGGAGGATGAGATCACGGAGCTGATCGAGAAGCACTCAGCGCACTGGCGCATGGAGCGTATGCCGGCGGTCGACCGCAATGTTCTGCGGATGGCGATCGCGGAGATGCTGGGCTTTCCCGGAACTCCCGCGCCGATCGTGATCAACGAAGCGCTGGAAATTGCCAAGCGCTACTCGGCTCCGGAATCGATCAACTTCCTCAACGGCGTGCTCGATGCGATTGCGAAGGCTCGCCGCTCTGAGTGGCAACCTGCGGAGGGGCGGCGATGACTGCAGCTCCGGAGCGCGCATCCATCTCTGCCATGGGTAAACCACTGCTCGGCGCAATCGTGGTGTGCGGGATGCTATCCGGCTGCTTCCAGCCCGCTCCCCCACCGACCGAATCGGGGAGCATCGCAGCTTCTCCGAGTGCGCCGGCAGCCGCCGCGCCAAAGCCAAGGGCGGCCAGCCTTGATGCCGCTCGCCAGGATCTCGAGCAGATTCCTCCTCCGGCGAAGAGCCGCTATCTCGCCATCCACACCATCGATGCCTGGAGCAATCCGTTCCTGATCGTCGGCAAGAGGAATGTCACGCTGCGGATTTACTATCCCGACGAGGTTGCGGGGCAGGGCGGCGATACCAGTCTGCCAAATCCCATGCTGCGGCCGACGGGCGCGCGGCGGCGCGAGCTCGACCTGCGGATGGCTGACCTGCCCGAGGCGCTGTCCGCCCTGCCGGGCGGAGCCTGGCCTTACGGGCGGGTCATTGCGGTCGAGGAAGACCCGTCGACGGCGAGGCCGGACCGGGTGCCGATGCGCCGCAACGTGGAGGCCGCGATCCAGATGCTGACGGACCTGGGCATCGTGGTGGACGAGTGGCCGAACAGCGGCGTGCTGCGGTGAGTCGCACCCCTACCATCTCGAGTCTTTCACGATCAGCGGCCTGCGGCGGAGGATGCTTAGTTCCCGCCCCGTGCCCAGACCGTGCTCATCCCGCCATCGACGCCCAGGACCTGCCCGGTAATCCAGCTGTTTTCCGGCACCAGCAGGAACTCGATGGCGCGGGCCAGCTCCTCTGCCGAGCCAAAGCGGTTGAGCGCGATCATGTTCATCGACGCCTTGGCCGCAGCCTCAACTGTGGTGATGCGTGCGGTCAGCGGGGTCGCGGTAAGCCCCGGAGCCACGCAGTTGATGCGGATGCCGCGCTTGGCATAGGTCGCCGCGGCCGCTACCGCCAGCCCCTCGATGCCGGCCTTGGCCGCCGCGATCGCCTCGTGATTGACCAGGCCGAAGCGTGCCGCGACGCTCGAAACCAGGACCACGCTGCCCGGAGTCTTCATCACCCGGACCGCTCCCCGCACTGCGGCGAAGGCACTTTTAAGATTGATCGCGAGGACGGAGTCAAGTTCGTCATCACTGGTGACATGCGCCGGCTTCAGCAGCAGCGACCCGAAGCAGTTGGCTACTCCGTCGAGCGAGCCGAAGGTCTCGGCTGCTTTCGCGATGGCCGCCTCAATGCTTGCGCTCTCCCTGGCATCAGCGAGCGCAGACTCGGCTCCGACTTCGCTTGCCAGTGCGCCAAGCTTCTCGGCATTGCGGCCCACCAGCATCAGCCGTGCTCCGCGCGCCGCCAGTGTTCGCGCCAGCGCCCCGCCCATGCCCCCGTAGGCTCCGAGAATCACGTAGGTCTCTGCCATCCCATCTCCCAGCGTCGAGCATAGAGCTTTTGCGGGAGTTTGCAGCCTGGATGGCTTTCACGGGGTAAAGGTGCAGGAGAGTCGACGGGTTCCACTTGGAACAGCCTGCCCAAGCGGCTGAAGGCGGTCCTTCGCCGCTCATGAAAATCCGAGCGGCTGTTCCTGATCGCCGCGCAGCAGCGCACGCGCCTGGATCGTAGACAAGGCAGCTTCAACGGCCCAGTCGAGCGAGGCCGTCCCATCGACGACCAGGTCAGCGAATGCAGCGGACGGCCGCACGAACTGCTCGGCCATGGGCCGCACCGTCTGCGCGTAATGCTCGGCGACGGACTCCGGTGTTCGTCCGCGCTCGCGCACATCGCGCGCCAGCCGCCGCCTGAAACAAATCTCATCCGGCGTGTCGACGTAAATTCCGAGGTCAGTAAGAGCGCGCAGTCCGGGAAAGTAGAGCGCAAAGATGCCTTCGAGCACCAGGACATGCCGCTCCTCGACCCGCTCGGTCTTTGCCGGCGCGCGGGTATACGCCGAGAAGTCATAGACCGGGCGATCGATCACTGAGCCGCTCACCAGCGCGCGTACCTGGTCAAGCAGCAGCGGCAGATCGAGCTCATCCGGATGATCGAAGTTGCGCGCCACGCGTTCGTCAAAGGGCAGGTGGCTCAAGTCGCGGTAGTAATGGTCCAGGTGAAAGTGCGTACCTTCGAGCTCTCGCGCAAGCTCCTCCGCCAGGGTGGTCTTGCCTGAGCCCGAACAGCCTGCCACCGCGATGACAACCGGCCCCTTCACGCGCTCCCGTCCGCTACGCGCCGCGAGAAGCCTTCCAGAAGCTTCAGCAGCTGCCCTTCCGCGCGCCGGCCCGTGACCATGACTTCCTCGTGGCTGAGCGGCTCCGGGAGCACGCCGGCGGCCATGTTGGTGACGCAGGAGATGCCAAGGACTTCGAGCCCGATCTGGCGCGCGGCGATGGTCTCCTGCACCGTCGACATGCCTACCAGGTCGGCGCCCCAGATGCGAAAAGCGCGTATCTCCGCGGGCGTCTCGAAACTGGGTCCGAGCACCGACAGGTAGACGCCCTCCTGCAGAGGGAGATTCAGCTCTGCCGCGGCTGCGTGTGCCAGCCCCCGCAGACGGCGAGAGTAAGCCTCGCTCATGTCGAAGAAGCGCTGGTCGGAGTTTGCGACCGGCCCGGCAGCGGGGTTGCGGCCGCTCAGGTTGATGTGGTCGGAGAGCAGCACCAGCTGCCCGGGATAGTAGTCGACGCGGATCCCGCCGGCAGCGTTGGTCAGCACCAGCGTCTTGACTCCGAGCGCCGCCAGCACCCTGACCGGGAAGACCACTGCCTCGGACGAGTAGCCCTCGTAAGCATGCACCCGGCCTTGCATCACCAGCACCGGCACACCGGCGAGCCTGCCCGCAACCAGGCGGCCGCTGTGCCCTGAGACGGTCGCGGCGGGAAAATGCGGGATCTCCGTGAATGCAATTGCCTGGGCCTCGGTCAGCTGCTCGGCAAGCGCACCCAATCCGGAGCCGAGGACGACGGCGATCTTGGTCTGCGGCTCGCCTGCAAGTCGCGAACGGATCAGAGTCGCGGCCTCGTCTACCTTTTCCTGCCAGTGCATCGGTCGGTCTAGTATAAAAGCCCCACGATCGAGGCTGACATGAGGTTGGCCATGGTGCCGGCGAGCATCGCCCGCAGGCCCAGCTTCGCGAGCTCATTGCGACGGCCGGGCGCGAGCGCGCCGATGCCGCCGATCTGGATGCCAATCGAGCTCAGGTTGGCGAAGCCGCAGAGCGCGAAGGTGGCGATGGTGAAGGATCGGGGATCAAGCGTGGCCTTCTGAGCGCCGAGGAGCGAGTAGGCCACCAGCTCGTTGATGACCATGCGCGTGCCCAGGAGGTTGCCGACCTGCTGGGCGCTGTGCCAGGGAATGCCGATCAGCCAGGCGATGGGCGCGAAGGGGACGCCGATGATCACGTCGACGGAGGCGGGAAACGGGATGTTGTGGCCGGCAAGCCATCCATGCGCTGCGCCGAAGATGCCGTTGAGCAGGGCGATGAGCGCGATAAACGAGATGAGCATGATGGCGACGTTGAAGGCGAGTGCGCCGCCGTCAATGGTGCCGCGAGCGATGGCGCCGATGAGGTTGTCGCCCGCGTGGTCGGCGTTCTCGGGCATGGTGACGCGGCCTTCAGTGGCTGGAACTTCAGTCTCCGGCACCAGCATCTTCGAGATGAGGATGGTCCCGGGTGCGGTCATGATCACCGCCGCCAGCAGGTGTTGGGCGGCGATGCCGTAGAGGATGTAGGCGGCCATGATGCCGCCTGAGACGTGGGCCATGCCGCTGGTCATGATGGTCATCAGCTCGGATCGTGTGGCGCCCGGGAGGAAAGGGCGAATGGTGAGTGGCGCCTCGGTCTGGCCCATGAAGATCGAGGCGGCCACGTTCAGGCTTTCGGCGCCGGAGATCTTCATGGTCGCCTGCATGGCGCGGGCGAAGAGCTTGATGACCACCTGCATGACGCCCAGCGCGTAGAGGGCCGAGAACAGGGCCGAGATGAAGATGATGGTCGGCAGGACCTGAAAGGCGACGAACGAACCCATCGACGAGTGCTGCTTGCCCAGCTCGCCGAAGACCAGCGTGGAGCCGGCGAAGGCGAAGGACAGCATCCAGTTGACGCCCGCGCCGGCGGAGGCGAGCGCCCGCTGCCCCCAGGAGAAATCAAGCACCAGGAACGCGAAGCAGAACTGCAGGCCGAGGCCCCAGGCGACCGTGCGCCAGCGAATGGCCCGGCGATTGGTCGAGAAGGCCCACGCCAGAGCGAGCATGGTCAGCAGGCCCAGTATTCCGGTGAATCGTCCCAAGTGACGTCCTTTTTTGCGAACAGGGTTGAGCGACTTTGCTTGATCCTACGGGCGCGTCGCCGATTCGGCGAAGCCTTTTATGTGCCGGCCGCCATGCGGTTCTCGGCGGTGATGATCTGCCTGATCAGTGCGGGCGGCGGCACTCGTTCATCCGCGAAGGTCAAGGCGCGACGCAGCAACGATTCCGGCTCGGCAAACCTGCTCTCATGCGCGGCATAGAACGTACAAAGCGGCTGGCCTTGCTCAACGAAGCTGCCCAGCTTCGCGTGCATGCGTATGCCGGCGTGCGGATCGACCGGCTCGCCGGCGCGCTCGCGGCCCGCACCGAGCCGCTGTACCGCCCAGCCGACGGCGGTGCAGTCCATGGCGGTGATGTAGCCGGATTGAGGAGCGAGAAAGTCGCGGGTGGCGCCGGGCGTGTGGAAGGGACGCGTGAGGACGCCGGCATCACCCCCCTGCGCGGCAACCATGCGCTCGAAGCGGGCGAACGCCGCGCCACTTGCGACCAGCCGCTCGGCCTTGGCATAGCCAGCCTCGGCGTCTGAAACCTTGCCACCAAGAAAGAGCATCCACCCAGCCAGGGTCAACGATACGGTGCGCAGGTCCTCGCTTAGCGGATTGCGGCCGCCGCGCAACACCTCGACTGCCTCCTCGATCTCGATCCAGTTCCCGGCTTCGCGTCCGAGCGGCTGGTTCATGTCGGTGACCAGCGCCGTGGTCCGCGTGCCCGCGCGCTCGCCGGTATCGACCATCAGCGCGGCCAGGAACTGGGCGTCTTCGACCCGGCGCATGAACGCACCGCTGCCGGTCTTCACGTCGAGCACCAGCGCGTCCAGGCCCTCAGCCAGCTTCTTGCTCATGATCGACGCGCAGATCAGGTTCGGGCTCTCGATGGTCGAGGTGCGGTCGCGCAGCGCATACAGCGCGCGGTCGGCCGGCACCAGGGCCGGGCTCTGCCCTACCATGCAGACGCCGCACTCGTCCAGAACGCGGTCCATCGCCGCCGCCGACAATTCGGTGCGGTAGCCGGGGATCGACTCGAGCTTGTCGAGCGTACCGCCGCCGTGGCCAAGCGCGCGCCCGCTGATCATCGGGACGGTCAGCCCGGCCGCTGCCGCGATGGGTGCGACCAGGAACGACGTTTTGTCACCGACGCCCCCGGTCGAGTGCTTGTCGACCCTGAGCCCGGAGCGCGTGCCGTCGCCACGGTGAAGCACTTCGCCGGAGTCGCGCATGGCGATGGTCAGCGCGTGCAGCTCGCCCGCCGACATTCCCCTCAGGTAGACCGCCATGAGCCACGCGGAGAGCTGCTCTGGCGGGATCGATCCCGATGCCGCGCCGGCGACCAGGAAGGTGATCTCCTCGGCCGAGAGCGGCTCGCCGTCCCGCTGCTTGCGGATCAGGTCAACGATGTGAAGATCGGCTTGCGAGCTCACTGAGCCTCCAGCGTGAAACAGAAGGGCATCAGCTCTTCAAACCGTGCGCAGCGCTGTTTGCCGTCGCAGGGGAAGTACACCGCGGTCTCTCGAGAAAGGAACTCGCTCATCACCTGCAGGCACGCTCCGCAGGGAGAGCTCGCAGCATTGTTCAGATTTGCAACAGCCACAGCGACGATCTTGAATCCGTCCGGACCCCGCTCTGCTATTGCGCGAAAGATTGCGTTCCGCTCCGCACAGGAGGTGAGCCCGTAGCTGGCGTTCTCGACGTTCGCGCCGGTGATCAGAGCGCCGTCAGCCAGCAGCAGCGCAGCCCCTACGCGGAAGTGCGAGTAGGGCGCATAGGCGCGTTCGGCCGCCTGAGTTGCCGCTTCCGTTAACCTGCGTACCTGTTCTGGACTCAGAGCCATGTTTCCTGAGCGTACCTTAACTTAGCGTTGGCGCGACGAAACAGTTGCCCTCACTGCTGCCCTTTCGCATGGAAGTATGGTCGACTAAAGAGAACATGCCCAAGGCGCCATCCAAACCGAAGGGCACCCCCGCGCCGCCGGAACAGGATGAGCTCGGCCTCTTTCACCCGATTACGGCCGAGTGGTTCCGGGCAGTTTTCGAGGCGCCGACTACGCCGCAGCGGCTGGGCTGGCCGGCGATTGCGCGCGGCGAAAGCACGCTGATCTTTGCTCCGACCGGCACCGGCAAGACGCTGACCGCTTTTCTCTGGTGCCTGGACAGGATCATGCTGCAGACGCCGGCTACGGCTCAGGAAGGCTGCCGCGTGCTCTACATCAGCCCGCTCAAGGCGCTTGCCGTCGACGTTGAGCGCAACCTGCAGTCGCCGCTCGCCGGCATCGCCAACATGGCCCGACAGCGCGGCGTGGCTTTCCACCAGCCGGAGATCGCGATCCGCACCGGGGACACTTCGCAGAGGGACCGCGCGCGCTTCCTGCGCCATCCCGGCGACATCCTCATCACCACGCCCGAGTCGCTCTACCTGATGCTGACTTCGAACGCGGCGGCATCGCTGCGCTCGGTCGAGACCGTCATCATCGACGAGATCCATGCGCTCGTTCCGACCAAACGCGGCGCGCACCTGGCGCTCTCGCTCGAGCGGCTGGAGGCGCTGACCGAGCGGCCGCTGCAGCGGATCGGCCTCTCGGCTACGCAGCGGCCGCTGGAGGAGGTTGCGCACTTCCTCGCCGGCGTGAACCCTGCTCCGGCCGAAGCTGCGCTACCCGAAAACATCGTTACCGAGGCGGAGCGTGAGTGGGTCTCGGAGGAGTCCTCGACATCTGTGCTGGTGACGGTTACAGATAGATCGCCCCGCTACCGCCCGGTCACCATCGTCAACGCGAACGAGCTCAAGCGGCTGGAGCTGAAGATCGAGGTCCCGGTCGAAGATATGGCGCGCCTGGGCCAGATTGAAGAGCTGCCGAGTGGCGCCGCCTCGCAGGGACCGAAGCGGACGTCGATCTGGGCCGCTATCCATCCGAGACTACTGGAGATCGTGCGCCAGCGCACGTCGACGCTGATCTTCGTCAACAGCCGCCGCGTGGCCGAGCGGCTGGCGGGCGCGCTCAACGAGCTGGCAGAAGAGAATATCGCCCGCGCCCACCACGGGTCGTTAGCGGCGCCCCAACGGTCTGAGATAGAAGAGCTGCTCAAGGCGGGCAAGATCAAGGCCCTGGTCGCGACCTCCTCACTTGAACTCGGCATTGACATGGGCGCCGTCGACCTGGTGATCCAGATCGAGGCGCCGCCCTCGGTCGCCTCCGGGATGCAGCGCATCGGCCGCGCCGGGCACCACGTTGGCGCCTCAAGCGAAGGCATCATCTTCCCCAAGTATCGTGCCGACCTGATCGCCTGCGCCGCCGTCACGCGCGCCATGCACGAGGGTCTGGTCGAGTCGACGCGCTACCTGCGCAACCCGCTCGATGTGCTGGCGCAGCAGATGGTCGCGATGGTCGCGCAGCCGCCGAGTGCTTCTGCTCCGCGTGCGAAGGGTACGCCGGCTCCGGAGGCGGAGATCTCCGCGGACGCGCTGTATACGATGGTCCGCAGCGCCGCCCCGTTCGCCGAGCTGACTCGCGGCGCGTTTGAGGGAGTGCTCGATCTGCTCGCCGGGCGTTATCCCTCAGACGAGTTCGCCGAGCTGCGCCCACGCGTCACCTGGGACCGTGTGAGCGGCATGGTGACGCCTCGGCAGGGTTCGAAGTCGCTCGCGATCCTGAATGGCGGGACGATCCCCGATCGCGGCCTCTACGGCGTTTTTCTCTCGGGCTCTGAAAAGAAGCCGGTCCGCGTGGGTGAGCTAGACGAGGAGATGGTCTTCGAATCGCGCACGGGCGACACCTTTATCCTGGGCGCGTCCACCTGGCGCATCGACGAGATCACCCACGACCGCGTGCTGGTCTCGCCCGCGCCCGGCGAGCCCGGCAAGATGCCCTTCTGGCACGGCGACAACGCCGGCCGGCCGCTTGAGTTCGGCCGCCGCATCGGCGCCCTCGTCCGCGAGCTGCGCGAGCTGCCGCGCAATGCGGGTATCACCCGGCTGATGCGCGAGCATGATCTCGATCCCGGTGCGGCGGAAAACCTGCTGCGCTTTCTTGCCGATCAGGAAATTGCAACTACCACTGTGCCAGATGACCGCACCATCGTCATTGAGCGCGTGCGCGACGAGCTGGGCGACTGGCGGATGTGCGTGCTTACGCCCTTTGGCAGCCGCGTGCACGCGCCCTGGGCCATGGCCGTGAGCGGGCGCCTGCGCGCGTCCGGGATTGCTGACGTTGAAACCATGTGGAC
>CAXUND010000031.1:0-19078 GCA_964252445.1 uncultured Acidobacteriaceae bacterium
GTGCGTTCGAGGCTGGTCATGGCGAAGGTTCTTGCCGCCTCCAGCAGCCTGCTTACGGAATCTTTTGAAACTGACTCCGAGTAAATCCTCAGCAGCGGTTCAGTCCCTGACGCACGCAGCAGTAGCCAAGTCTCGGCCGCATTGGGCTTGCTTTCAGCCTCAGGATTCTTCAGGAAGAACTTGATCCCGTCAAGCGTACTGACCCGCTCGACTGGCATGCCTGCGAACTCAGTTACGCCGGCGCGGGCTCTGGCAATGGTTGCGTTCTTCAGGTCGTCGTCTATATGTAGGTCGATACGGCCGTACTGGTGCTCACCGTACTCTGCTTGTAAGTCGGCGACTAACTCGCCCAGTGTCTTCTTTTCCTCGGACATGATGTTCGCGATCAGCAGCGCGTTAAGCAAGCCGTCCCGCTCAGGCAGGTGGCGCGCGATGCCAATGCCGCCCGACTCCTCGCCGCCGATCAGAATATCCTCTTCAAGCATCAGGTCGCAGACATACTTGAAGCCGATGCCATGCTCGTACAGTCTGCGGCCGTACCTGGTCGCGATGCGGTCGAGCATGCCGGTGGTATTGAATGCGCGGGTCACCCCGCCCGGCCAGCCTTTTGTTCTCAGCAGCCATGACAGGATCACCGAGAAAATCTTGTGTGCGTCGACAAAGCTGCCGTGCTCATCGACCGCGCCGATGCGGTCTGCGTCGCCGTCCGTGGCAAGCCCGGCGTGACATTTCTGAGCGACCGTGACCTCCTGCAACATGCGAATGTGCGGCTCAATCGGTTCGGGATTAATTCCCGGAAAAAGCGGATCGTGTTTTGATCGAATTGCTACATAGTTCACACCTAGTTTGGTGAATATTCCGGCCAGGATCCCCGCTCCCGCGCCGTACATGCAGTCCACGGCAAACTTGAGCCCTGAATTTCTGATTACTTCTAAATCAGCAAAGGCAGAAATGGCTTCGATGTACGGGGTGACAAAGTCAACCTGCTCTATCGCAGCCGCTTTCTCCGCACTGGCAAGTGGTTTTCCCAGTCGCTTCTCAATCTCGGCAATCATTGAAGGTTTGCCCGATCCGCCGTACCAGCCCTTGTACTTGACTCCATTCCACTGAAAGGGATTGTGCGAGGAGGTGATCATTACTCCGCCCGCGGAGCCGGTATTCCGCACAGCGAGCGAGAGCGCGGGCGTCGGAGTGATACGGTCCGAAAGCTTGACCCCGATCCCCGCTCCGGCCAGCACTTCAGCGACCGCTCCTGCAAAGTCACGCGACCCGAAGCGAGTGTCATAGCCGACGCACACGGTCTTCATCGCGGCGTCCGCCTGGGGTGAGGCGCTCTCGCTCAGGACGTAGCTCGCGATTGCCTCTGCCGCCACGCGGACATTGTCAAAGGTGAAGTCGTCTGCGATCAGACCGCGCCAACCGTCGGTGCCGAACTTAATCTTTCCTGCGTATCCCATGTGCGAGCGAGTTTTCCTTTGCTGCAAGATAGAAGAACTCCCTGCGCGGGAGGCGGTCACTTCGTAACTTGCGAAGCGCATACGGCGCCAAATCTTACACCAGGTCAGTACGCCCCTTGGCCACCAGTTCCTTCACCACTTTGCCGACATCCTGCGAGTGGCCGAGGGTGGTCACCAGGATCGCGTCCTCTGTTTCCACCACCACGATGTTCTCAACTCCGACGACAGCAATATGCTTCTTCGGACTAAATATATAGTTCCCTCGCGCATGGATCGCCGTCGCGCCGGAGGCCTCGATGACGTTGCCGTGAGTGTCCCCGGTGAGCAGGGTGTCGACGTTGTGCTCATAGAGTGCTGCCCAGGAGCCGAGATCGTTCCATCCGAAATCAGCGGGCAGGCAGAAGAGGTTCGAATGGTGCTCACCCTTGGCGGAACGCGGCTCAAGGATGGCGTAGTCGACCGAAATATTTTCACACTGCGGGTAAAGCTCGGCGAAGACCTGGTCGAATTCGGCGGTCCCATACGCGGCGGCGATGGTCTGAAGCAAAGGTGCGGTCTCGGGCAAGTGCTCACGTACGGCATTAGCCAGCGTGCGCGCTGACCAGATAAAGATCCCGGAGTTCCAGTGGTAATTGCCGGCAGCCACGAACTCCTCCGCTCTCTCAGCATTGGGTTTCTCGGTGAAGCGGCGCACGCGCAGTTCGCCTGCTTCAAGGCGCTCGCCGGTCTCGATGTAACCGTACCCAGTTTCAGGACGGGAGGGCCTCACGCCCAGCACCACCATGTTTTCGCCCGCGGCGGCCAGCCTGATCGCATGCTCGATAACGCGCAAAAACGCAGGCTCGTCCGAGATAACATGGTCGGCCGGAAACATCCCGAGAACTGCATCGGGATTGCTCCGCTCAATCAGAAAGGCGGCTAGGCCTGCGGCGGGCGCGGTATTGCGCGCGGTCGGCTCGCAGACCACCTGCCCCACCGGCACCTCGTGCAGCTGACTGCAGATGGTGCCTGAGAGCAGATCATTGGTGATCACCCAGACGTCCGCGGCCGAGCACATCGGGGCGAGGCGATCCGCAGTCTGCTGAATCATGCTGCGCTCACCGTCAAGCGCCAGAACCTGTTTGGCGCGCGCCTTACGGCTGCGCGGCCAGAAGCGCGTGCCGCTTCCACCTGCAAGGATGATGGGTCGGAACTCTACCGAAGTGGGCATGGATCTCCAAATTGTAACTGTCGCGGTTACGTCAGGCTTTCGGGACGACGCGCATCAGCTCCGCACCGGCGGAGCCGTGCAGATGCCATTGAGGTGTGTTCGCGGGGATCACCGCCAGCTCACACCGGCCCATGCGGAAGGGCTCGAAGTCCGCGCCCGAGAGGGTAAGCGCACCTTCGCTGACGAACAACAACTCCGCGGAGGTGCGCGCGGCACCAGACAATTCCCTCGCATGCGCCTCGTCCGCCACGGGCCAGCGCTCGATGCGAAAGTACCGCTCGTCGATCAGGACGGTGCATGGTCCCTCACGGCGGGGAGCGACCTTGCCCGCTCGTGTCTCAAGCCGCATGGCCGCAAACGACTCTTCGATGTGGAGCTCGCGAGGGCGCCCGTAATCGTAGAGGCGGTAGGTAATGTCCGATTGCTGCTGCACCTCGAAGATGACAGCTCCAGGCCAAATGGCGTGGACGGTGCCCGCGTCGACAAAGACCATGTCGCCGGCTGCAATCGGCACCCAGCCGAGCAGCGACTCGAGCGTGTTGTCAGCGACGGCGGCGCGCACCTGCTCGACGGTCACCCCGGGGGCAAGACCGATGGCGACCTTGGCGTCGGGCTCGGCCTCCAGCGCATACCAGCACTCGGTCTTGCCGCGCGGCCCGCCCACTTTCTGCGCCAGAGCGTCATCCGGGTGGACCTGCACACTGAGCTTTTCACGCGGAAAGATCACCTTCAATAGCAGCGGGAAGTCAGCCGATCCATCGTAGACCGCGCCAACCAAATCGCTGCCGTGCATGGCCATGATCTGGGCCAGGCTCCTGCCCGCGAGCGGCCCGTTGGCGGCGACGCACTTCTCTCCGGTCAGCCACGCCTCGCCGATCGGCTCGCCGTCGGTTCTGACATCGAACCAGGGCGCAAGGTCGTCGAAGCCCCAGATGCGAGGCGAGAAGTAAGGTGCGAGCTTAAAGGGTGTCAGGGCATGCATGCACTGCCAGTATGACGGATTTCTCCGCCTGCACCTAGACCCGGGCACCGCACCAAAGGTAATGCCGGCCATCCGTTTACGATAGAGAGATGGCTCGTTATCTGGTCACCGGCTGCGCCGGGTTCATCGGCTCCTCGCTTACGGATGCGCTTCTGGAACGAGGCGACGAGGTGCGCGGCTTCGACAATTTCGAGACCGGTCGGCGGGACAATCTGGCCGGCGCTCTTGCTCACTCAGCCTTCGACTTTGTCGAAGGCGATCTGCGTAACGCCAACGACATTGCCCAGGCTTGCCGCGGAGTCGACTTCATCTTTCACCAGGCGGCGCTGCCCTCCGTGCCACGCTCGGTGAAGGATCCCCGCACCTCCCACACCGCGAACATCGATGGGACCTTTAACCTGCTTGAAGGCGCGCGAGCCGCGGGCGTCCGGCGCGTCGTCTACGCGGCTTCTTCATCCGCCTACGGCAACCAGCCGGGGTTTCCGCGTGTGGAGACGATGACACCCATGCCCATCGCTCCCTACCCGGTCCAGAAACTCGCAGGCGAGCTCTACATGCGCAGCTACTGGCAGGTGTACGGGCTCGAGACCGTGTGTCTGCGCTACTTCAACATCTTCGGACCGCGGCAGGTGCCGGACTCTCCCTACTCAGGGGTGATGGCGAAGTTTACGCTGCAGATGATGCATGGCGAGCGACCGATGATCTTCGGCGATGGCGAGCAGGGGCGCGACTTCACCTACGTCGCCAACGCTGTTTCCGCCAACTTGCTGGCCGTGGAGGCGCCGAGCCATAACCTGGCGGGGCGGGTTTTTAACGTCGCCTGCGGCCAACGCCATACTCTGAACAAGACCTTCGGCGTGCTGGCGGGCCTGCTGGGGTTTGCAGGCGAGCCGATCTACGGTCCCAAACGGGCTGGCGATATCGAGGATTCGCTGGCTGACATAACAGCCGCGCGCGAGGCTTTCGGGTACGCGCCCGTAGTCGGCTTTGAGGAAGGGTTGGCACGCACGGTTGAGTGGTACAGGCAGCAGTATGCGTTTGCGCTGAAGTAGCCAGCCGGGATCAGCCCAGGCAGTTGGCTTTCGCGGTAGACACCGGCAGCGGGCCGCCGCAGCTTGCGCCCAGGCAGCCGGTGGGAACAATGCAGATCCGGGCAGCAAGCACGATGAGCGAGACCCACAGCAGGTCTGCGCCGAGCAGATGGACGACCTGCATCCACGTGGGCGCAAGCAGCCAGAGGTCGGCAAAGCCCAGGCTGAACTGCAGCAGAAGAAGACCGAGCACAAGCTGCCCGAGCCGGCGGTTGACCCCCACCCGCACGCTTTGCCAGAGCAGCCAGCAGATGAAAGCACCAGCGAGGGCGCTTGATACCGGGTGTACCCAGCGGATGCGAAGCAGCCACATGCTTTTTGCCGAGAAGTCCTGCGCCAGGGCGGCCCGGAGGCTGGCCGCGGGGAAAAGCGTGTCGCCGAGCGCGGCCAAAGACCCGCTGACGCCAACTGTGAGAGTAGCCAACAGACCGAGAGCCGCCGGCAGGATGCCTCGATAGTCAACGCTGCCCCGCATGCGGCCGGTGGAACGGCTTAGCAAATGCGCGGTGAGCGCTAATGCTCCCAGCAGCAGCAGGGTGTTCGCCAGGTGCAGGGACAAATAGGCGGCGCGGGAGGCTGACTGGTCCTTGGCTACTTTGCCCAACACGACGAGCAGCGCTCCCAGCAGGGCCTCATTGAAGGTGAGCACGGCTGCCGTCACTACTGAGACACGCGCCAGGTGATAGCGAGCGGTGCCGAGAAAGACCCATGCCACTAAGCCAAGCATCGCGACCAGGGCAATGCCGCTGGTTACGCGGTGCGTCAGCTCGATGATGGTGTTCATGGCCGGAGAGTGCTGCATCACCGTGCCATTGCAGAGCGGCCAGTGTTCTCCGCAGCCGGCGCCCGAACCGGTGGCGCGAACGATCGCTCCCCACAGCACAACGGCAATGTTGTACGCGAGCACCGCCCAGGCGTAGCGGCGCACCGGGACAGACGGCAGCTCGGACTGAGCGCGCGGCAAGACGCAAGCGGACTGAAGCGGACGAGTAGCGATCCCTGAGGTCATCGGGTCCCGTTACACCATAGTCTACCGGCCTCTTCGATTCTGGCCAGCCGACTCCTTCTTTTTGCAGTCAGGCGACAACCATTTCACTGACAGGCGAATCTCCGTCAGGGATATGAAAAACGTTCGCATACTCCAGCTTTCTTCCTTGGTGCTTGCTGCAGGCATGATCTTCAGCACCCCAGCCGTGTCCGTGGCGCAGACCGCCGGGCAGGACGTTAACGCAGCCGGTTCGGATACGAAAGATGCCGCCAAGAAGACCGGCCATGCCGTGAAGCACACCACCAAGAAGGGTTACCACAAGACCAAGAGCGGTACGGCGAAGGCAGCTGACAAGACCAAGGAAGGCGCCACTGTCGCTGCCGACAAGACCAAGGAGACCTCGGTCAAGGCTTATGACAAGTCGAAGGAAGGCGTTGAGCACGTAGTGGCGCCCAGCAAGGTGAATGGCACCAAGGCCAAGGACTCCGCCCACGAGGCCAGCATGAAGGCGAAGGACACCACTATGCAGGACAAGCAAAAGGTGAAGGACTCAACCACACCACAGTAGACCGACGACTTTCAAAGAACTGGGTTGGAATGGAGACGCGGTGTCATGCGTCTCCATTTTTGTCGGCGGAGGAATGCTTGCCGCTACTCGACCTGCTGCTTGGCCTTGTAGCCGTCACGGGCGATGATGTCGTACTTGAGCGGTTTGTGTTTCTCGTCCTGCATGCGCAGCGGCTTGCCTTCCTCATCGACCAGCTCGACATGGATCTTACGATAAGTGCCGTCCTGCTTTGCGTTGGTCGGTCGGTAGGTGAGTACGTACTGGTTCCGGATGGAATCATTGATCTGGTGAAAAATGTCTGGCATCTCGCCCTCGAAACGCGGGAAGAAGGCTTCGCCGCCTGTCAGGTGGGCAAAGGTGCGAAGCTGATTGTCAGCCTGCAGGTAATCCATCTCACGCATCTGGCCACCCATGCTGCCTCCGCTTCGCGCTTCCCCCATGATCCTCGCCGCTCCGCCAGTGCTCACCGCGAAGATGGTCACATTGGGGGTCGCCTTGATCTTCGCCAGGACCTTGTCCAGGTTGATCTTCGAGAAGGTGTCGCGTCCGGAGGAGATCAGGACCAGATACTTGCGACCGTCAACACGGCTCAGACGGTCCAGTGACTCGTACACAGCGTCAAACAGGTTGGTCTCGCGCCAGGTGGGCAGCTGCAAAGAGTTGAGGGACTGCGCCACCACCCGCTTATCCTGGGTGAAGTCAGTCAGAATCTGCGTGTGCATGTCGTAGGTGATGACTGCGACGTAGTCATCCGGCTTGAGCTGCTGGGCAAAGGCGTAGGCGGCGTTGCGCATGTCGTAGACGAAGGCGTAGCTGGTCGCGGCAAATTCAGTGAGCAGGACTGCCGTGATCGGAGCCTGGATGCGCTGGAAGCTGGTGATTTGCTGCGGGGTGCCATCCTCCCATACGCGGAAGTTTGCCTGCTGCAGGTTGGGCACAAACTGGTGGGTCTTTTCAAGGATCACGCCCACATCCACATTGACGATCGGGACGTCGACGCGAAGTGAGTAATTTGATAGCTCCGGCGGATTCTTGACACGCGGCTCGACCGGGGGTGGAGGCGGCGCCTCGGCCTCTTTTTTCTTGGGAATGGCGATAGAGCCGTTGTCGCCGCCGGGACCGCCCGCTTCCGGGGTGCTTTGGTCGTCTGTGGTCGGCGGCTTGGGCTGCTGCTGTGCCTGGGGTGTCTGAGAAGTAGGCGCCGGGTCGCCCGGCTGGCCATATTGCCCGAACACCGGTGTTGAGGCCGGCAACAAAACGACTGCGCCTGCCAACACCTGCCGCAGCAAGAGATCACGCCGGAACTGCTTCATGCTGTTACTCCTGTGCTTTACGCCCCATTCTCACGCCGCGGATGCTTTGCCGCAAGCGCCGGGGAACGTCTACAGTTTAGACGTGCGCATATGGATGAAGGTCTACGCTGCCCTGGCGCTTCCGCTTCTGCTGCTCGCGCCTGGGCTCTCCGCCCAGACGGGTCCGCCGCCGGCCTCGGCTGGCATTTTCCCGCTTAAGAATGTGCACCGAGGTCTTCGCGGCACCGCATGGACGGTGTTTGAAGGCACAGCCCCGGAGCCAATGGGAGTTGAGGTTCTCGGATTGCTGCGCAACGCCGCTGGTCCGGGTGAGGACATCATCCTGGTGCGGCTCTCCGGAACCAAGGCAGAGTACACCGGAGTGGTCGCCGGCATGAGCGGCAGCCCGGTCTACTTCGACGGCAAGCTTGCCGGCGCCCTGGCCTTCCGCATCGGTCAGTTCAGCAAGGAGCCTATCGCCGGGGTGACGCCGATCGAGCGGATGCTCGAGGTTCGCGATCTCGCACCGAGCGCTGCCAAACTGGCGCCGGTCTCAACGGCGACTGTCGCGGCCGATGAGGCCCAGTCAAACTCCGAGATGCGACCGATTGAGACACCGCTGGTGTTCAGCGGCTTTACGCCGGAAGCGCTGAAACTGTGGCGCGATCACACGCCGTCGCTCGGACTTGAACCCGTGGCCGGACTGGGTGGAGCTTCGTCCGAGGATGCCGCGCGCGCAAGAACGCCGCTGGTTCCCGGTTCAGCGGTAAGCGCACTGCTGGTGCGCGGCGACCTGGAGATCGCAGCCACCTGCACGGCGACCTACGTTGACCAGAAACACCTGCTGGCATGCGGGCACCCGATCACTCAGTTCGGTCCGGTGTCGATACCGATGACCCGTGCCGACGTGGTGGCCACCCTGCCCTCGCCGTTGAACGCGTTCAAGATCGTCAACACCACCGAGACGATCGGGTCCTTCACCGAAGATCGCCAGAGCGCGATCAGCGGTGTGCTGGGGCTCTCCGCGGGCATGATCCCGATGACTATCCGCATCGCAGACCCTTCTGCGCCAACGCGGACGCTGCACCTCGAAGTTGTGAACCAGCCGCAGCTGACACCCTCGGCGGTGCTTGTGTCCGTCTTCCAGTCGCTCAGCGAGTCTAACCACGCCGAGACGGAAAGCAGCTACCATGTGCGCGGCACCATCCGGGTCTCTGGCCAGCCTGACGTGGAAATTGACTCGGTTGCCGCTGCGAGCGACCAGGCGCCGGCATCGCTCGCCGCGGCGCTGACCGCCGGCGAACCCTTCAGCCGGCTCTACGATTCACCCGTGCGGCGCGCACCGATCACCTCTGTCGACATTGCGCTCGAGCGGCTGCCCGGGCGGCAGGTCGTCCAGATCACTGACGCGCACCTTGAGCAGGCAGATGTGCGCGCGGGTAGGCCGGTGACGGTGGATGTCACGCTGGAGCCCTACCGCGCGGAGCCGCTCCACCGGCAGATCACCTTCACGCTGCCGGCAACGCTCGAGCCCGGGACGGTGCGACTGTTGGTGTCAGACGCCGGAACCCTTGACCGTCTGACCCAGCCTGGACGCGGCGCTTTCCTGGACCTCAACGCCACCATTGCTCAGATCAACGGCGCGCGCGCGAACGACCGGCTCTACGTGACACTGCTCACCAATAATCTCGAGGCAACACTCGACGGCCGGGTACTCGGCTCGCTGCCGGCCTCGGCGGCGAACATCCTTGAGCCGGAACGCGCCGCGCAGAAACTCACGCTCAACGGCGAGTCCCTGTTGCCGGTCACCTCACTGGCAGCGTCCCCGGAGATGAGCGCCGTAGTCGCCGGCCAGCAGGTCCTTGCGCTGCGGGTAGAATAGGGACGCTGCGGAGCTGAACTGGAATGGCAGGGACTTCTTTACCCTGCACTTTTTTGCCGAAGGTTGAGAGACGAATGATTCATGGTTACGGGGTTCACGCCGCCGGAGCGGAGTTGCTGCCTTACAAATACGAACCCGGGCCAGTGCGTCCACGCGAGATCGAGGTAAAGATCTCGCACTGTGGTGTCTGTCACAGCGACATCAGCCTCATCGACAATGACTGGGGCAACAGCGTCTACCCATTTATCCCCGGCCACGAAATCGTGGGGACCGTCGCCGAGGCCGGTTCCGAGGTGACCGACTTCGCTGTGGGTGATCGGGTCGGTGTAGGCTGGCAGGCAGACTCCTGCGGTCACTGCGAGTGGTGCCGCAAGGGCGAGGAAAACCTGTGCGCCAAGGCACAGCCCACCTGCCTGGGACGCAACGGCGGCTATGCCGACGCGATCCGCGTCAACTCTCGCTTTGCGCTAAAAATACCGGCCGCGCTCGAGAGCGAAGGCGCTGCACCCCTGCTATGCGGCGGCATCACCGTCTACTCTCCTTTACGCCAGGCGGGGATCAATCCCTCCTCGCGTGTAGGCGTCATCGGCATTGGCGGGCTGGGCCACATGGCGCTCCAGTTTGCACGCGTCTTCGGAGCTGAGGTCACTGCCTTTTCGACCTCAAACAACAAGAAGGCCGAGGCAACAGCGATGGGCGCGCACCACTTTGTCCACACGCTTGAAAGCAAGACGTTGAAGGCGCTTGCCGGTTCCTTTGACTTTATCCTTTCCACCATCAATGCCGACCAGGACTGGATGGCTTACGTCGCCGCGCTGCGGCCGCACGGGGAACTGGCCTTTGTCGGGATTCCTCCAAAGCCGGCGGCGCTGCAGGTCTTTCCTCTGATCGCCGGCAGGAAGCGGGTCTCGGGCTGCAATGCGGGCAGTCCGGCTGAGATCGCGGAGATGCTCGATGTCGCGGCGCGGCACAATATCAAGGCCGTCACCGAGCGCTTCCCGATGGCCAAAGCCAACGATGCGGTGGCCAAGGCACGCAAGAACACGGTGAGGTACCGGGCCGTCCTCGCAAACTGAATTGCGTGCGGGAGATCAATTGGGTTCCACATCGACCCTGGCGGGTGCCTCTCATCTACCCGCGCCCTCTGCGGTACGGATTCCCGGCCTGAGTCAGCGCGTTAGACTCGAAAGAGATGATTCGCTTTGCGCTGCTTGTTCTTTGCCTCTCGATTGCCGCACCAGTGTCGGCGCAGGGCACACACCTCTGGTCCCAGTCCAGCTTTTCGGACTTCGAGCACGGCACGCCTGACGGAGTGTCGATCCTGAGCGCAGGTGGACTAGAGGCGGGCCGTCCTAGCCGCCTTCTTGCAACGGCGGAGGCTACGTACGTCTGGTCTGCGGCGGCAGACCGCCAGGGGAACGTCTATCTCGCGACCGGCTCCCCGGCAGGCGTGATCCGGGTGGCTCCGGATGGAAAGCAGACGAGGCTGTTCACCACCAAGGACATCGCAGTGCAGGTGGTGCGCGTCGGACCTGATAGTTCTGTGTATGCGGCAACGCTGCCCTCGGGCAAGGTCTACAAGCTCGGCGCCGCAACGCAGGATGAGAAAACGGCGATGGTGGTGTTCGACCCTGCCGCCACGGTTGAGAAGCCGAAGTACATCTGGGATCTTGCGTTCGACCCTGAGGGCCGCATGTACGTGGCCTGCGGCGGCCCCGCGGCCATCTACAGGGTTTCACCCGGCCGCTCGCCGGATCTTTTCTTCAGGTCCGATGAGCAGCATATCCGCGCGCTGGCATTTGCGCCGGATGGAGCGCTGATTGCCGGAACCGACGGCAGCGGGCTGATCTACCGTATCGATCCGCGCGGCACAGGGGGCGTGAGCGGCAGCGGCTATGTGCTCTTTGAGGCGCCCCGGCGGGAGATTACTTCCCTCGCCGTTGCCCCGTCCGGCGCGATCTACCTGGCGGCGGTAGGCGAGAAGGGGCGCTCCCAGCTGCCGCCGCTGCCAGTCACCGGGACCGCCGCGGTCACAGCGACGATCACGATCGTGCAGCCGGGCTCGGTGCAGGCCTTCAATGGAAACAACGTCATTCCGGATGGGTCAGAGATTTACGAGCTTAGCCCCTCCGGCACGCCGCGGCGCCTGTGGGCGGGCCACGATGACATCGTCTACGCACTCCGCTCCACGCCTCAGGGGCTGCTCGCCTCGACGGGCAATCGCGGCCATGTGTACCGAATTGGCGAAGACGGCGCCTTCGCCGACATCGCCCACCTGGATGCGGCGCAGGCAGTCTGCTTTGCTTCCTCTGCGAAGGGCCTCGCGGTCGCGACAGCAAACCCGGGCAAGCTCTACCTGCTGGCGAGCGCGCCTGACAAAGCGACCTACACCAGCCAGGTGTTCGACGCGCAGGTGACCGCTCGATGGGGTAGAGCGGAGATAGACGGGAACACACAGTTCGAGGTTCGTGCCGGCAACATCGAGAACCCGGAACGCGGCTGGACGGAGTGGCGGGCGGTAGCACCCGGGGCAGCCTCGCTGGACCTTGAGCCTTCCCGCTACCTGCAATGGCGGGCCACGCTTTTTGACGGCGCGACTCTGGCCTCGGTCGGCATCAACTATCTTCCCGTGAACCTGGCTCCGGTGGTCGATGAGCTGGTGGTGGTGCCGGGCGCCAGAGTAAATGCCGGCGCCATGCAGCCCTCGCTCCCGCAGTCGATCAGCATTAGTTTTCCTTCCTCGCAGAACTCGAGCTACCAGGAAAATGCCGGCACCGGGCCGCTGGCCGCGATCCGTGACAAAAGCGCGGTAACAGCGCGCTGGGCCGCGCATGACGATAACGGCGACGAGCTCAGCTTTTCGCTCTATTACCGCGCCGAGGATCAGCGGGCCTGGCGGCTGCTCAAAGACCATCTATCTGACCGCTTCTACACCTTCGATGCCTCGCTGCTGCCCGACGGAGCCTGGCGTATGAAGGTGGTCGCGAGCGATGAGCCGTCGCATGCGACCGGCGAAGCACTAACCGCCGAGCGCGAGAGCGATCGCTTCCTCATCGATACCGCTACGCCTTCGATTCCCGCGCTCGAGGCACGGGTGGACGGTGGCCGGATCCACGTCACCGCCACGGCAACCGACCCCATGACCCCTATCGCGCACGCCGAGTACTCGATCGATGCCGGGCGGTGGCAGTATGTGGAACCGGCAGGAAAGCTCTCCGACGCGCTCACCGAGCACTACGACTTCACCGTCCCGGCAGACGGGGCTCCAGGCCACCTGGTCACCCTGCGTGTCTACGACCGCTACGACAACTCGATTGCGGCGAAGACGGTCGCGCACTGAGCCGGCCTTGAGATTCGAGCTTTTCATCGCGGCGCGCTACCTCCGTGCCAAGCGTCGACAGGCCGTGGTCGGGGTGATCACACTGATCTCTGTGGCCGGCGTCGCGGTGGGTGTCGCCTCGCTGATCCTGGCGCTTGCGATCACCAATGGCATGCGCCGCGATCTGCAGGAGCGCCTGCTCAGCTCCTCGGCCCATATTTCGCTGATGCGGGTGCAAAACGACGGCATCCGCGATTGGCGCGCGGTCGCTGATCGGCTTCGACGACAGCCCCATGTGTCTGCGGTTGCACCCGGGCTTTATGAGCCGGTACTGGTGTCCCGCGGACCGCACTCGGGAGGGGCGCTGCTCAAGGGCATTGTGCCGGCTGAGGAAGCGCAGGTTTCGGACATGCTGAAGACGCTGACCGCAGGCAGCGCCGCGCCTCTGAACCCTTCGTCTGAAACCCTCGCCGATCGCCCCACGCCGCCAATCGTCCTTGGCTACGACCTGGCCAATACCCTGGACGCAGCAGTCGGCCAGGCCGTGCTGGTGACCAGCCCCCAGGGCGAACTGACGCCCTACGGGCTTGTTCCTAAGTACCAGCGCTTTCAGGTCGCGGGCATCTTCAAGTCCGGCTTCTACCAGTACGATTCCAGCTTCGGCTTCATCCGGCTCGGCGATGCGCAAGCGCTGTTTGGCGAGCCGGACGTCATCTCGGTTCTTTCGTTCAAGGTCGACAATCTCTACCAGGCGGACGCAATCGGGCGCGCGATCGAGACCGCCGCTGGCCCGGGATTCGCTGCCACCAGCTGGATGGAGCAGAACCGCGAGTTGTTTCGCGCGCTCAAGCTTGAGCAGGTCGTCACCTTTATTGTGATCGGCCTGATCGTCTGCGTGGCGGCGTTGAACATCCTGATCGCCCTGACCATGATGGTTATGGAGAAGACCAAGGACATTGCAGTGCTCATGTCGATCGGCGTGCAGCCGGCCCAGGTTCGGATCATCTTTCTGCTGCAGGGAGTGCTGATCTCCTTGATCGGCACCGCGATCGGCCTGGCTATCGGCTATGGAGCCGCCTGGTCCGGCGGTCACTATCACCTCATCCGGCTCTCGGCCGACGTCTACTCGATTGACTCACTGCCCTTTGCGCCCAGGGTCATCGACGGGCTGCTGGTCACGGCGGTATCGCTCGGCGTCTCCCTGCTGGCCACCCTCTATCCTTCGAGCTCAGCCGCCAGGGTGCTGCCTGCAGAGGCGCTTCGCTACGAGTAATCAACAGAGTGATGGACACAACGGTAACCAGAAGCTCACTCCACTTTCCTTTTCTCGAACAGCAGTGTTAGAGATAGATATGGAACCGAGCCCGGCGACGCCCCTTGCCGAAGACGCAGAACTGGACCGGTCGTATGGCGGCTTGCGTCCCGGCTTGAGTCCTAAACAGTTCCCGCCGCATCCTTACCTCCATATTGACAACTTAGGCAAGCAGTACAACATCGGCCGAAGGAAGCTCGAGCTTTTCAGCGGGTTGAGTTTTTCTGCAGCCGAGGGCGACCTGATCGCGATTGTCGGCCAGTCCGGTGCGGGTAAGAGCACGTTGTTGCACATCCTGGCAGCGCTCGACGCGCCCAGCAGCGGAGACATTTTTTGCGGCACTACACAGCTGGGTCGTCTCACGCCGAAAGAGGCAGCGACCTTCCGCAACCGGGAGGTCGGCTATGTTTGGCAGTTCCACTACCTGCTGCCCGAGTTTACGGCGGTCGAAAACGTTGCCATGCCACTGTTGGCGCGAGGAGTTCGCAAGCAGGCGGCGCTTGCTCAGGCCGGGAGCTGGCTTGAGAAAGTGGGGCTGAAGGATCGTGCCGCGCACCAGGCGGGCGAGCTTTCAGGCGGCGAGCAACAGCGCGTTTCGCTGGCGAGGGCGCTGATTACGCGACCGCGGCTGCTGCTGGCAGACGAGCCGACCGGCGATCTGGACGCGGCTACGGCCGATGCCGTTTTTGAGCTGGTTGAGCGGTTGCATCACTCCGAGTCGCTGACCTCTGTGATCGTGACCCACAATATGTCGCTGGCGCGCCGGTGCTCTCGGGTTCTACGGCTCGTCCAAGGTAAATTGGAAGAAGTTTCGCCGCAGGCAATCTGAGGCGGCGGTTCTTTTCACGGCAGCGCCCCAACGTAGCTCCCAGCATAGGGGGCGCCCCAGGGGAAGGTTTGAAAGGGGACCATGTTCGAACGCTATACAGAGAAGGCACGGCGCGTGATCTTCTTCGCGCGGTATGAGGCCAGCCAGTTCGGCTCGCCGTATATCGAGACCGAGCACCTGCTGCTCGGCCTGCTGCGGGAGGATAAGGCACTGACCAACCGATTCCTCCGCTCGCATGCCTCGGTCGAGTCGATTCGCAAGCAGATAGAAGGACACACCACCATTCGCGAGAAGGTTTCGACCTCGGTCGACTTGCCCCTCTCGAATGAGTGCAAGCGGGTGCTCGCCTACGCGGCAGAGGAGGCCGAGCGGCTCTCGCACAAGCACATCGGGACGGAACACCTGCTGCTTGGCCTGCTGCGAGAAGAAAAGTGCTTTGCCGCCGAAATCCTGCACGAGCGCGGATTAAAGCTGCTGGCGATCCGCGAGGAATTATCGCGCGCGACGCAGGAAAAGGCTCCGGCGGCGGCCGCGCGTAGCCGGGAGTCGAGCCTGCTGGCAGAATTTTCGCGTGACCTGACCCAGGTGGCGCTCGACAATCAGCTTGACCCGCTGGTGGGCCGCGATGCCGAGCTGGAGCGGGTGATCCAGATCCTTTGCCGCCGGACGAAAAATAATCCTGTCCTGATCGGCGAGCCCGGTGTCGGCAAGACAGCCATCGTCGAAGGCCTCGCGCAGAAAATTTCCGACGGCGAAGTCCCGAGCTTCCTCGCCGACAAGCGGGTGCTCGCGCTTGATCTTTCACTGATCGTGGCCGGCACCAAGTACCGCGGCCAGTTTGAAGAGCGGCTCAAAACCATCATGAAAGAGCTGATGGAGAACCAGAACTGCATCATCTTCATCGATGAGCTGCACACGCTGGTCGGGGCCGGGTCGGCCGAGGGCTCGCTCGACGCCGCGAACATCCTCAAGCCGGCGCTTTCCCGCGGCGAGATCCAGTGCATCGGCGCCACCACGCCGGCCGAGTTCCGCAAGTCGATCGAGAAGGACCGCTCGCTCGAGCGGCGCTTCCAGGCGGTCAAGGTTCCTCCGCCGAACGAGGAAGACGCGATCCGCATCATCATGGGCATCAAGGACCGCTACGAGAAGTTTCACGCGGTCAGCTACACCGATGATTCAATCGAGTTCGCCGTCTCGCACTCGAACCGTTACATCCCCGATCGCTTCCTGCCGGACAAGGCGATCGATCTGATCGACGAGGCGGGCGCCCGCGTGAAGCTGCGCCAGACTTCGCTCCCTGAGGAGATCACCGAGGTCCAGAAGCGGATCAAGTTCATCGTCCACCGGATGGAGAACGCCATCGCGAACCACGAGTTTGAGAAGGCGCGCTTTTATTCGGACGAGGAGCGGAAAGAGCGCGAGAACCTGCGCGCCCTGCGCGACAAGTACCACCTCGATGACTCGACCGCGGGCATCGTCTCCCGCGAGGACATCGAGGATGTAGTGAGCCGCTGGACCGGTGTGCCGGTGACCTCGATCAAGGAAGAAGAGACGCAGAAGCTGCTCCGTGTCGAGGGCGAGCTGCACAAGCGGGTCATCTCGCAGGAGAAGGCGATCTCGGCCCTGTCCCGTGCGATCCGCCGCTCGCGTGCCGGCCTCAAGTCGCCGAACCGGCCCATCGGGTCTTTCCTGTTCTTAGGCCCGACCGGCGTAGGCAAGACAGAGATGGCGCGCACGCTGGCGCAATTCCTGTTTGGCTCGGAGAAGTCTCTGATCCGCTTTGACATGTCGGAGTTCATGGAGAAGCATTCGGTCTCGAAGCTGATCGGTTCGCCTCCGGGCTACGTCGGCTACGAGGAGGGCGGCCAGCTTACGGAGCGCGTCAAGCGTTCGCCGTACTCGGTCGTGCTGCTCGACGAAATCGAGAAGGCGCACCCGGATGTCTTCAACATCCTGCTGCAGGTGTTTGAAGACGGTCACCTTACAGACGGGCTCGGCAACACGGTCGACTTCAAGAACGTGATCATCATCATGACCTCCAACATCGGAGCCCGACACCTCCAGCGCAAGCAGGGTCTCGGCTTCCAGTCGGAGCGTGAAGACCTGGTGATGGACAAGATCGAGGAGCTGGTCAAGAACGAGGTCAAGCGTACCTTCAACCCCGAGTTCCTGAATCGTGTCGACGAGATCATCCTCTTCCACTCACTCTCGGATGCGGACCTGATCCAGATTCTCGAGCTGCTGGTCGGACAGCTCAACACCAACCTGGCGCAGAAGGCGATCACCATCTCGGTCACCGACGACGCCAAGAAGTGGATTCTCGAGAAGACGCTGGTCGATCGCAGCTACGGAGCCCGGCCTCTCCGCCGCGCGCTGCAGCGCTACGTCGAAGATCCTCTCTCGGAAGCGCTAATCGCCGGGCACATCATCGACCGGCCGGCGTTCCTCGAGGTCTATCTCGAGAACAACCAGCTCTTCTACCGGCCCATTGCCGCGGAAGGGACGGAAAGCGAAAGCAGGACCGAGGGCGTGCTGTTGTTCTCGGCATAATGTAACGCCAAGACAAAGAAAGGCCCTGTCGCAGGACAGGGCCTTTTTCTTGCAGAAAACATCCTCAGATCGATCAGGCCTTGATCTCGCCGGCGGCCTCGTGCCCGGTCGAGGAAAGATCATCTACATAGTCGCCGGCGGCATCTCTGCCGCGGCTCACGTAGTCGCTGGCGAGGTCCTTGCCCTTTGCGACATAGTCCCCGGCGACACTCTTGCCTTTGCTGACATACTCTCCGGCTGCGCTCTTGCCTTTGCTGTAAGCCTGTCCGGCCTTATCGCTCAGGTCGCTTGCGGTGTCCTTCACGTATTCGCTTGCGTCATCAAACTTGTCCTTCAGCTGCTTGCGGGTCTCTTCTCCGCTTTGTGGAGCGCAGATAAGAGCGACGCCAGCGCCGGCCGCGACACCGATGACGAAGACAGACCAGAACTTGATCGTATTCATAAGTACACTCCTCAGATGATTCGTGCCATGTGATACCCGCGAGCGTGGGATGGTTGCAGAGAGCCTGCGAAAATACCACGCAGGAACGGGACTGGAGCGGGAGACGGGGATCGAACCCGCAACCAACGGCTTGGGAAGCCGCTACTCTACCATTGAGCTACTCCCGCGTCTGAGGTGAGTATAAGCCGGGACAGGCCTGGTCTTCCAGACTCTCTTGCTAGAACACGTTCAGCAGCATCAGTAAGACTACGATGACCAGGATGGTGCCGATACCGCCGGTGCCATAGTAGCCCCAGTTGCGGCTGTAGGGCCACGCCGGCAGCGAGCCGATCAGCATAAGTACCAGCACCGCAATCAGAATGTCGACTACCATGACTTGCCTCCTTGCAGCGCTCATGTCCTGCTGGGCGCATGGTACGGCAGAGTGATGAGCCGTGGTCAAGGAAGGATGCCTGCGCAGCTACCCCCCGCAGAGTAGCCGCGCTCTGCGGAAGATATCGAGGAACATGGCCTTGGTGAGGCGCCCGGTGTTGGTGTTCTGAAGGGACGGATGATAACTCCCGAGCAGAACGCGCCCGTCGCTCAGCGGATATTCCGCGCCATGCGTGAAGCTCATGCGCCCGGCGCGCCGGCCCAGGCGTCGCAGGTGCGCGCAGTAGCTGTCGAAGCCAATCCTGCCAAGCGCGACCACCACCCGCAGCCGCTGCAGGGCCGCGACCTCCTCATCAAGATATGGTGCGCAGTTCGCGATCTCGCTTCGGGCTGGCTTGTTGTCCGGCGGAGCACAGCGGACGGCGGCGGTGATCCAAGCATCCGTGAGTTCGAGCCCATCGCCGCGCCGGAGCGAGGTCGGTTGCGAGGCGTAGCCGGCCTCGTACAGCACCGGCCAAAGAAACGCTCCTGATCCGTCGCCGGTAAACGGCCGCCCAGTGCGATTCGAGCCATGTGCGCCGGGTGCGAGCCCAAGGATCAGGACTCGCGCGTCCGGGTCGCCAAAGGACGGCACCGGGCGTGCCCAGTACTCCTCGGCGAGGTAGGCTCGACGCCGGGTCTCCGCGATCGCGCGACAGTAATCGCGCAGGCGCGGGCAACGCTCGCAGGCGACGATGCGCCGGTTCAGGTCTTCAAGAGCCGCATGTGTGTTCAATCACTCAAC
>CAXUND010000031.1:19178-32119 GCA_964252445.1 uncultured Acidobacteriaceae bacterium
AGATGGGTGCACTTACGCCCAAAATTATCCAAGAGGTTACCCGACGATGTCTGTTCCTTCCACCCGCCTGCTTCTGGCGACGGCGGTTGCTCTTCTTCCTTTGGCGGGCTGCAGCAAGCAAGCTCCTGATGCCGCTGCTCCCACGTCCACGCCCACGACCAACACGGGTGCCAATCCCCAGGTTGGTGGGCAGGACGTCGTCATGCTTCAGCGCAAGGCCACGGATCCGGCAAAACCCGAGTTCCTGTCCGCCACCGTGTTCCCCGGCCGCGGCATGAACCTCTTTCAGATCACCGCCAACCTGCCCGGCAAGGGCGTGATCTCTGTGTTTGCATCACCCTCGGTCGCCGAGGCGGCGGCCAAGCTCAACGGCGGTCCGCAGGACCCGGGCGGCACCGCCAGCACTTCCTTCGGCGGCGGCTTCCTGGTTCCTTACCCGAACAGGATTCTCGGGCCCCTCTCGCCTGACGGCAAAACGGTAGCGGCCACCTGGCACGGGCAGACCATCCAGCTGCCGGCGGACTGGTCAGGCAAGAATCCCGGCGCGCGGAAGCATTCAATTCACGGGCTTATCCTGAATGCGAAGACTGATGGCGTCAAAGTGTCGGACACCGCAGACGGGCAGACCGTCACCGGCACGATTCATAGCAGCAGCTTCAACGGTCCGTGGTTCGGCAAGACTGATCTTGATTTCACCATCGCGCTCGCCGGCGACTCGGTGACGGCAACCATCACTGCGACCAATGTCGGGGACACTCCCGAGCCTATGGCCATCGGCTGGCACCCCTACTTCGCCATTCCCTCGGGCGATCGCAGGCAGGCGCGACTGCACATCCCGGCAGACAAGATGGCGGTGGTCAACAATTATGACGACACCTTCCCAACGGGCAAGATCGTTCCGGTGAAGGGCACCAAATATGACTACACTGCGCCTGACGGTGCTCCGCTTGGCGATAACTTCCTCGATGACAACTTCTCCACGCTGCACCGGACCAATGGCGTGGTAGACGTCACCGTGACCGATCCCGCGTCGCACTACGGCATTCACGTCGAGGGTCTGTCGCCTGAGATCAAGACCGTGCAGGTCTACGCGCCGCCCGCCCGGCAGTTGATCGCGGTTGAGGAGCAGTTCAACTTTGCCGACCCATTCGGCTCTGAGTGGAAGGGCATGGACACGGGCATGGTGACCCTGGCTCCAGGAAAGTCCGTCACCTGGAAGGTGAGACTGGCGCTGTTCACGCCTAAGTCGTAGTGGCATTTTCGTTGATTTCTGCACCGATGGCTTTGTCATCTTGAACGGAGTGAAGGATCCGCTGTTCGTCCTTTTCGAAGTAAGGGGCGAAGATCAACAGCGGTCCTTCACTGTCGCTCGGGGTACTCCCATTCAGGTATGACCCGCGGGCTGGATGCAAAACTTTGGATACGTTGCGCTGGTTTGACCCACCCGGTAAAGCTCCGTAGCATAAAGAGGAAGCCGTTCGCGCCACAAGCCTGGCAGCTGAACGAGCACCCTCGGAAGGCACACGTTGAGCTCAACAGAGACAGTCGAAGTTACCCCGGACACGAGCACCGAAGTCGTCCTTGAAAGTACGGCAGCCGCAGAACATGCGCACGACCACGATCATGATCACGCCGGCCACGATCACACGAATCAGCCTCACGCCGGATCGAGCCCGGCGCTCAACCCGGCCTGCACCCGCGATGTGGAAGTCACCATCCCCGCTGAAGAAGTAAAGACTGCCTTTCGCACCACAGTAAAGCGCTATCAGAAGCAGGCGCGGATCCCAGGTTTTCGTGCCGGGAAAGTGCCGGAGTCGCTGATCCGCGCCCGCTTCCACGAGCAAATTCGCCAGGATGTGGTTGAGTCTGTGCTCCCGGAGCACTTCCGCTCCGCCATTGCCGAGAGCAATTTGAGGCCGGTCTCGCAGCCGCAAGTGACCGAGCTGCACCTGGTGGACGGCGAGCCGCTGACCTTTAAGGCTGTCTTTGAAGTGCTGCCGGAGATCGACATCACGGGATACCAGGAGATCAGGGTGCAAAGGCCTGAGGTAACCCTCAGCGAAGAAGAGCTGGCCGCCGAGTTGGAACGGGTTCGGGATTCACGTTCGACCATGGAGCCGGTAGAAGAGCCCCGTCCGCTTGCGGACGGAGACTACGCGCAGATTTCCTTCCGAGGCCGGCCCGCGGACGAGGCTGCGCCGATCGCTGAACCGATCGAGGGCAACGACGTGAACCTTGAGGTGGGCGGCGCGAACACCCTGCCTGCCTTCAATGACGCGCTTCGCGGAGCGTCTGTCGGACAGGAGCTCAAGTTTGAGGTCAGCTATCCGGCTGATTTCGGCGAGCAGCGGCTGGCCGGGCGCACCATCGCCTATGACGTCGAGATCAAGGGAATCAAGCGCAAGCTCTCCCCTGAGTTGAACGACGATTTTGCCAGGGAACTCGGGGACTACGAGTCGATAGAGGAATTCAAAGCCAATCTGCGCGAGCGCCTGGAGTCGGACAAGGCCCGGACACTCGAGGCCCAGACCAAGGATCAGATTCTCTCGGCGCTCGCCAACAAGTACGATTTCCCTGTTCCTGAAACACTGGTGCAGCAGCAGATCGACGCAAAGCTTGATAGCGGCCTGCGTGCGCTCGCGCAGCAGGGCATGTCGACCGAGCAGATGCGGCAGCTCGACTTCAACCGCATCCGCGCGGCGCAGCGCGATAACGCGATCGCCGAAGTCAAAGGCATGCTGCTGCTCGACCGTATTGGGGATGAAGAGAACATAGAGGTCTCCAACGAGGAGCTGGAGCAGCAGCTGGCCATGCTCTCAGTCCAGATACGCGAGCCGCTTGAGACCCTACGAACGCGTTTGACCACCGATGGGTCGATCGCTAAACTTCGGGAACAAACACGCCGCGAAAAGACAGGCTCCCTGCTCTACGAAAAGATGGGAGCGTAAACAGAAACGAGTGGGCGCGGTGCGTCCACTCTTGTGCTCTACCCGTAAGAAGAAGAGAGACGAGACAGGCTATGGCACTTGTACCGATGGTAGTAGAGCAGACGAGCCGGGGCGAGCGCGCCTACGACATCTATTCGCGTCTGCTGCGGGACAATATCATTTTTCTAGGCACACCGATCGACGATCAGATCGCGAACCTGATCATCGCGCAGATGCTGTTTCTCTCGGGCGAGGATCCGGAGAAGGACATCCAGCTTTACATCAATTCGCCTGGTGGTTCCATCACCGCCGGGCTGGCAATTTATGACACCATGCAATTCATCAAGAACGATGTGGTGACCTATTGCATAGGGCAGGCAGCCTCCATGGGCGCCTTTCTTCTGCAGGCAGGTACCACCGGTAAGCGCTTCGCTTTACCGAATTCGCGTATCCTTATACATCAGCCCTCGATGGGTGGGCTCTCGGGCCAGGCGACGGACATCGACATCCATGCGCGCGAAATTCTGCGCATCCGTGAGATCACCAATAAGCTCATGTCGAAACACACCGGCCAGTCGCTCGAGCGCATTGAGCGCGATGTTGAGCGCGACTTCATCATGAACGCACCACAGGCGAAGGAATACGGCATTATCGATGAGATCATCGACCGCCCCCTGCCGAAGCAGTTGTAAGTAAGGAGTACCCATGAAAACGCGCACGGGATCAGACGAGTCACTCCGCTGTTCGTTCTGCCACAAGTCGCAGGACGCGGTCGCCAAGCTGATCTCTTCGCCTAGCGACTACCCGCGCGCGTACATCTGCGACGAGTGCGTCGCTGTCTGCAATTCGATCCTTGAAGACGACAAGCTGGAGGCTCAGCCGGGCGTGACCCCCATGCACCTGCCCAAGCCGCAGGAAGTCAAGGCGTTCTTAGACGAGTACGTCATCGGCCAGGACACCACCAAGAAGAAGCTTGCCGTCGCCGTCTATAACCACTACAAGCGCATCCAGATGAACAAGACGCGCGGCAATGAGGTCGAGCTCTCGAAATCAAATATCCTGCTCGTCGGCCCCACCGGCTCCGGCAAGACGCTGCTCGCGCACACGCTGGCAAAGATGCTGGACGTCCCGTTCGCTATCGTTGATGCCACCACGCTGACCGAAGCCGGCTATGTCGGCGAGGATGTCGAGAATATCATCCTCAAGCTGCTCCAGGCTGCGGACGGCGACGTGGCCCGCGCCCAGACCGGCATCATCTATATCGATGAGATCGACAAGATCGGCCGCAAGGACGAGAACCCGTCGATCACCCGCGATGTTTCGGGCGAGGGAGTACAGCAGGCGCTGCTCAAGATCCTCGAAGGCACAGTCGCCAACGTTCCCCCGCAGGGCGGTCGTAAGCACCCGCACCAGGAGTTCACCCCGGTCGACACTACCAACATCCTGTTCATCTGCGGCGGCGCGTTCGTGGGTCTGGAGCGGGTAGTCGGCCGTCGAGTGGGTAAAAAGGCGCTCGGCTTCAAGGCGCTGACCGAGAAGCAGCTTGCTGAAGGACTGACGGACGTGCGGACGGCGCGTGATAACGAGTTGCTGCGCAAAGCCGAGCCGCAGGACTTGATCAAGTTCGGGCTCATCCCCGAGTTTGTCGGCCGCCTGCCGGTCATCGGCATCCTCGACGAGCTTGATGAAGCGGCGCTGGTCGAGATCCTGACCAAGCCGCGCAACGCCATCCTGAAGCAGTACCAGAAGCTGTTCGAGTACGAGGGCGTCAAGCTGCACTTTTCGGAGGAAGCCGCGAAAGCAGTCGCGCAGGAGGCGCTCTCGCGCAAGGTTGGCGCCCGCGGTCTGCGCATGATCCTCGAAGAACTGATGCTGGACTTGATGTACCATCTGCCCGGCAACAAGAAGATCAAGGAGCTCGAGATCACGGCGGCCATGGTTCACAACCGCGATCTGTCGCTCACGTTGCTGGCGCAGGCCGGCTGATTGGGTTAATCGGTCGCCTCGGAAGCGGCGCTCGCCCATCTCGATGTCCCTGGCTGCAACTCGTATTCGGTCCAGGAATCCATTGCTCGTACGACAAGCCTACGAACGGAGGTACTCCTCTCTGCGTCCTGATCAACGGCAGACGGATAGCGCGCTGGCAGGTGGGATTCAGCCCAAAACGGCTCTGTAGATCGGCTAGACTTCGCGGATCGCGTGCACTTCGTGGAGTATCGATTCCGCTCACACGCGCTTCCGCCCGTTACAATCAGAAAAAGCAGCCAGCATCCTGAGAAGCATTCGCGCGTCTAACACCCAAAGAGGATTCCATGAGCCAGACACCCAAAGGCGAACTCCGCAAGCTCCCGATGATGCCCATCCGGGACATGGTCATCTTCCCGCATATGATGACCCCGTTCGTCGTCGGACGCGAGTCCAGCGTGCGCGCGCTTGAGGAGGCTCTTACCGGCGATCGCAAGATCTTCCTTGCGACCCAGCACGACGCTCGCATCGACGAGCCACGGACCGAGGACATCTACACCGTTGGGACCATTGGCAACATCGTCCAGAGCGTAAAGATGCCGGACGGCAACATTAAAGTTCTGGTCGAGGGCCTGGAGCGGGCGCGCGCGGTCGAGATGTCCGACGCCGATGGCTTCTTTGTTGCCACCGTCCGCACCGGCAAGTCGCAGCTTGAAGTCACTCCCCAGGTTGAGCAGCTGGCCCAGAAGGTCACTTCCCTCTTTGAGCAGTACGTCAAGCTCCAGCAGTCGCTCAATCTAGAGTCTACGATGGCTGCCCTGCGCGTGGATGAGCCGGCGAAGCTGGCTGACACCATCGCCGCCAACCTGCAGCTGGAGATTGCAGAAAAGCAGGAGATTCTTGATGTCTTCGATCCGGTCGAGCGCCTTACCCGCATTGCCGGAGTGCTCGACGTCGAGATCGAAAAGCTCAACATGGAGCGGTCCATCCAGTCACGCGTGAAACGGCAGATGGAGCGTGCGCAAAAAGAGTACTACCTCAACGAGAAGATCAAGGCTATTCAGAAGGAGTTGGGCCGCGGCGAGAAGAGCGAGTTCGATGAGCTGAAGAAGAAGATTGAGACCTCCGGTATGCCGAAGGACGTCTTTGACAAGGCCATCCAGGAGCTCAAGAAGCTTGAGGCGATGCCGCCTATGTCCGCCGAGTCGACGGTCTCGCGCAACTATCTCGACTGGCTGCTTGCTGTCCCGTGGAAGAAGAAGTCCAAGGAGACGCGCTCGATCGACCACGCCGAGAAGGTTCTCAACCAGGACCACTATGGGCTCGAAAAGATCAAAGATCGCATCCTCGAATTTCTGGCCGTGCGCCAGTTGGTAAAGAACCCCAAGGGCTCGATCCTCTGCTTTGTCGGACCTCCGGGCGTGGGCAAGACCTCCCTCGGCATGTCTATCGCAAAGGCCACCGGACGTAAGTTTGTCCGGATGTCTGTCGGCGGCGTGCGGGATGAGGCGGAGATCCGCGGTCATCGCCGGACCTACATCGGCGCCCTCCCAGGCCAGATCATTCAGTCGATGAAGAAGGCAGGCACCAAGAACCCGGTCTTCCTGCTCGATGAGGTCGATAAGATGGCGTCGGATTTCCGGGGCGATCCGGCGTCCGCGCTGCTTGAAGTTCTCGATCCGGAACAGAACACGTCCTTTCAGGATCATTACCTGGACGTCGAATACGATCTCTCGCAGGTCCTATTCGTTGCGACCGCGAACGTGCTCCACACCATTCCGGGCCCGTTGCAGGACCGCATGGAAGTGCTGCGTCTGCACGGCTACACCGAAGTTGAGAAGCTCGAGATCGCGAAGCAGTACTTGGTCAAGAAGCAGCTTGAAAACACCGGGCTGACCGACAAGAACATCATCTTCACCGACGGCGCCCTGCAGGAGCTGATCCGCGCCTACACCCGCGAGGCGGGCGTCCGCAACCTGGAGCGCGAGATTGGCAACGTCTGCCGCAAGCTTGCCCGCAGGGTGGTCAAGAACGGCATGAAGTACTTCCAGGAGATCACCGCCGACAACCTTGCCGAATATCTGGGTGTCGCGAAGTTCCGCGACTCGGTGGTGCACGAAAAGTCGGAGGTCGGCTTGGTCACCGGCCTGGCCTGGACCGAGGTCGGCGGGTCGATCTTACAGACCGAGATACAAGTACTGGATGGAAAGGGGAAACTCACCCTTACCGGCCAACTCGGTGAGGTCATGCAGGAGTCGGCGCAGGCTGCGCTCTCCTACGTCCGCTCGCGGTCAGCGCATCTCGGCCTGCCCAAGGACTTCTACCGGTCGCTCGACATTCACATCCACGTGCCCGAGGGCGCGATCCCGAAGGACGGGCCGTCGGCCGGCATCACCCTCGCCACCGGCCTCGCCAGCGCGCTGACCAAGATTCCCGTCCGCCGCGACATCGCCATGACCGGCGAGATCACTTTGCGCGGCAAGGTGCTCCCCATCGGCGGGCTCAAGGAGAAGCTGCTCGCAGCCCACCGCGCGGGCGTCTTTGAAGCCATTATGCCCAAGGACAACGAAAAGGACATGGCCGACCTGCCTGAGGCGCTTAAAAAGGCGATGAAGCTGCACTTCGTCGAGTCCATGGACGAGGTGCTAGGCATCGCGCTCGAAGGCCCACTGCCGGAGTTGAAGGAAGAAACGCCGGAAGTGCTGGCGAACATCCCGGCACCCGCACCCGAGCGGCGGCCGCATCAGTAGGCGACGTCGTCTATGTACACTAAGGCGGACCTCTAAAGGTCCGCCTTTTCTTGTCTTTTGCTTAGCTTGAACAGCGCGCCAGACCGGTCACAAAGATTACACCAAGAAGATTTTTGCATGAGTTCGCGGACACCGCGTCGCGTTGTTCCATTGACACACGACTTCCCGTCACGATTCTTCGCTCTTCCGCCACGTCGCTGAATGGAACAATCATCACTCCCCACGTCTCCAAGCGAGGTGTGGGAGCCTGCAGTGGTTGAATTTGCGGGCAGGCAGCCCCCGTATACTTAGAGGTCCATGCAGGTTTACCCGCGGTTCCTCCTGTCGGCCACGCACGCCGACCACTTCCCTCCTCCGTCTGTCCCGGAAGTGGCCTTTCTGGGGCGCTCCAACGTAGGCAAGTCTTCGCTCATCAATGCCCTGCTCGGTTCGAAGCAGGCGCATGTCTCTTCGACGCCGGGCCGCACCCGCGCCATCAACTTCTTCACCATTACCAATCGCCCGGAGCGGCAGCAGCCGCAGCTGATCTTTGCCGACCTGCCCGGCTACGGCTACGCCAAGCTCGCAAAATCGGTATCCGCCGAGTGGCCCAGCTTCATCAATCCCTATTTAGCCGAGCGGCCGACGCTCGCGCTCTGCTTGTGCCTGGTCGATGCAAATATCCCGCCGCAGCCGAGCGATGCCCAACTCATCGAGTACCTGCAGGCCGCCGGTCGGCGTCTCGTGATCGTCGCCACCAAGGCGGACAAGCTCTCCGGTAACGGCAAGGCTAAAGCAGAACGGGCGCTTATTGAGGGTCTTGGAGCAGAGGATATCCTGCTCTGCTCGGCAAAGACGGGCGCGGGGCTCAAGGAACTGTGGGCGGCGATCTACTCCGTTGCTTCCATCTGAGCGGTTTCCGAAAGTCGCGTGGGGCAGAGTTACAAAAGCAGCTGCGGGGGCGCGGCTTCCTTGAGCAGGGTGCCGGTCTGCTTGAGCGAGGCCGCTGCATTCGCGAGGTAAGCGATCTTGCGTGCGGCGGACTCATAGTTCAGGCCTTCGGAACGAATGTTCGAGACGCAGTTGCGTTCGGCATCGCTTCGGCCGAGCCGCGGCGCCCAGGTGATGTAGGCGCCGAGGGAATCGGGAGAGCTGAGACCTGGCCGCTCGCCGATCAGGAGCACCACGATGTCCGCGCCCAGCAACCAGCCGATCTGATCACCGATGGCCACCCGCGCCTGTTCGGCAACGATGACCGGGCCGATCAAAAATTCGCCCAGCAGCGGCAGCAATGCCTGCAATAAGGGAACCGCGTGACGCTCAGCCGCGAGAGCAGAAAGCCCGTCGGCCACGACTGGCACCAGGTGGCAGTTCGGCTCCGTACGCGCGACTGCGGCGACCTCCGCCAGGCTTCGCGCTGACGCCTCACTTAAACGCCTGCCCAAATCCGGCCGCCGCAGGTAAGAGGCTCGATCAGGCGCCGCTGACCGCACCGCTCTGGGCGTTAGACCCATGCGATCGAGCTCAGCCAGCAACGTGCCAATGTCGAACGTGGCATGTACGGCATCGCGAGCCAGGGCGTGGCAAAGAGAAAAATCGAGGCTCTCCCGCGTGGAAAGGCTCACGCCCGAGCGTTCCAGCGACACCCGCGCCGGCGTCAGGCTCCGGAGCGAGGGCACAGCGGGAATGAGTTCACGCGCTAGGCGGTCCACTCAGCTCCCCAGCAATCCGCGTACGGAGAGCTCCGCTTCCAGCCCGGGGAGCTGGTCGAGCCACCGCTCGAACTCCGGAGCGGGACGCAGGCCGAGCACCCGGCGCAGATAAAGCGCATCGTGGAACGACGTGCTCTGGTAATTAAGCATGATGTCGTCCGCACCAGGCACACCCATGATGTAGTTCACACCCGCCGCACCAAGCATCGTCAAAAGCGCGTCCATATCGTCCTGGTCGGCCTCTGCGTGATTGGTGTAGCAGATGTCGCAGCCCATGGGCAGACCGAGCAGCTTGCCACAGAAGTGGTCCTCGAGCCCGGCGCGAAGGATCTGCTTGCCGTCGTACAGGTACTCCGGGCCGATGAAGCCGACGACGGTGTTCACCAGCATAGGTTGGAAATGCCGCGCCACCGCGTACGCGCGCGCCTCAAGCGTCTGCTGGTCGACACCGTGGTGGGCGTTGGCGGACAGCGCGCTGCCCTGCCCGGTCTCGAAATACATGATGTTGGCGTCCGGGGGGCCGCGCTTCAAGGTGCGTGCCATCGCATGCGCCTCCTCCAGCAGGCTCAGGCTTACCCCGAAGCTCAAGTTGGTGGCCTCGGTTCCGCCGATAGATTGGAACAGAAGATCGAGCGGCGCACCCTGCTCTATCGCCTGCATCTGCGTGGTCACATGGGCCAGCACGCAGCTCTGGACAGGAATGCGAAAGCGCTCGCGGGCGCCATCGATCATGCGCAGGAGCGCGGTGACCGATGCGACGTTGTCGGAAACGGGATTGATGCCAATCACTGCGTCGCCCGATCCGAGCAGCAGCCCGTCGAGCATGGATGCGGCGATGCCGGAGGGATCATCCGTTGGATGGTTTGGCTGCAGGCGGGTCGAGAGCCGACCAGGCAGTCCGACGCTGGTGCGGAAGCGGGTGACCACCCGGATCTTGCGCGCAACGAGGATCAGGTCCTGCAAGCGCATCAATTTGGAGACGGCCGCGGTCATCTCCGGCATCAGCGCCGGCGCCAGCGCGGCCAGGCGCCCGCCGTCCGCCTCATCCGAGAGCAGGAAGTCGCGAAACTCACCCACGGTGAGCGATGCGACCGGGGCGAAAGCGGTACGGTCCCCGGAGGCCTGAGCAAGGATGAGCCGAGTGACTTCATCGATCTCGCCCGGCACCAGCGGCTCCTCAAGGAAGTGCGCAAGCGGAAGATCGGCAAGCGCCATTTGCGCGGCGACCCGCTCGCGCGCGGTCCCGGCAGCTATACCGGCCAACTCGTCGCCGGAACGCAGGGGAGTGGCGCGCGCCAGCAACTCCGCCAACGAGCCAAAGACGTAGCGCTCGCCTCCGACAGTGTGGCTGTAGGCCATCGCTCCTAAGCTAGCAGAGGGCGAGGGTGAGCATGCTGAATTTCAGGTGTGCATTATCCCGGGTGGCGGCGATACCGTCGAATGCGTTGCTTCAGGGAGCGTCCAGTAAGGAAATGCTGGCGGGCTTTATTCGGGCACCAGCGAGACCAGGTGCGCATGCACGATAAATCGCTTCGGCGCGGAGCCTACGAAATAGAACGGATAGCAGGTTACCAACACCAATTCGGGGACGTTTTTGGTCGAGAGAACGGAGACCTCATCCGGCTCAACAATCTCTGTCCGGTCGACCACGTATCGATACATACCGTCGGTCCCGCGTAGCTGGATTTCCATACCCCGGGCGATGTTCTTAAGTGGCCGCAGGAACGTATCTCGGTGCCCTGCGAGGCCAACCGTACCTAGTCCGCCTGGCAGCGCGGTACCTTGAATATGCCCAACGCCTCGCAGCAGGCTGTCTGAATCGTCCTGGTTCATGATCGCAACATCGAGCTTCAGAGCAGGGATGGACATACTTCCCATCACCGGACCAGCCGCTATCACTTGGCCACCTGAAGTCTTATGAGCCGCGGCCACAGGAACGGAGTGCCCCATCCACAGCACAAAAAGGCAGTAGCTCACGCACCCGAGTGCCACTGCCCAGAAGCTCCACTCCAAACGCTTGAGCCAGTGTTGTCCCATCTTCAGCCCTGCCGCAGGGCGAGTCGCCTCGTCCGAAGACCGGCAGCGCCGCCCGTTGCCAGCAGTCCGATCAGCCACACCAGGCCCGTGTTGCCGGCGGTGTGCGGCAGCTTGGTGATGGCAATCCTGCGTCCATCAGAAGGCAGTGTCGGAGGTTCAAGCTGCGCCACCTGAGCCGGCTTCTGTTCACCAGTCCTACGCTGTGCCTGCCTCGCCTCTTGAGCTTCGCGCCTCTGCTGCTCAGCGAGGCGGCGGAGGGCAAGTCTGGCCGCACGCGACGTCTGGCTCGGCTGGAGAGTCTGCACATAGGCGCTGCTTGGCAGCGGCGCCGGAGTTACCGGCTTGACTCCCTGCGCGACCTGGGGCTGCTGGGGCTCCGGCGCAGGCTGGTACCGCGCACCTGCTACCCCGGGCCGATGATCCCCGCTCCCCACATGGGTGGGTGTCAGCAACCACAGCGTCACGATCTGCAGGTCTTCCTTCGACAATCCCGACCTGACAACCAATCCGTCGGAAGCCGGATCAATGGCGGCCACCCGCGTGTGGTTCATCTGCGCTATTGCCACTGCGTCCGTCTTGGGATAAACAAACTCGAGCGCAAGCTTGTTTTCCGGGAAGCTCCATCCACGCAGGTATTGCTTGCTGCTGCTGTCACTTGCACCCCAGGCAATCATGCCCGTGCCAGAGTGACTGGCCAGCTGAGGCGCTTCCACAGCCAAAAACAGCGCCTCCATCTTGCCGGCCTGGTCCTCTACTCGCATCACGTAGCGGTCGGTCAGGTGATCGACGACCAATATCTTGTAGGAGCCTGTGGGGAGCACCGCGCCCGGGACCGCCGTCGGAACGGTCAAAGTGACGCTCGACGAAGGTCCAGTGGGCGCCAACGCTTTTGCGGGGCGGATGCAGGCGAAAAGGGCGAGAAGGCAAACAGGGTAAACCAGGAGTCTGCGTAGCATGGGGGACCTCATCTTTTTAGGCGCGCCAACAAAGTGGTCCGGGCCTGGTGGTGCATTCATGGCCAGTCGGATTCGACAAGCCGTACCGGGTGTTGCTTGCGATACACTAGAAACCTTTGAAATAGAGTTACTTACTTCGGGAACACGGTGTTCCAGAGCGGTGATTACCCTCCCACCGCAGGAAGCAGGTCGGGTCTTCCCCGCCGCCCCTGGTGTCTGCCATACTTGAACGTGCCCACCTGCCCACATCCCGGCGCACAAACAGAGGTCCTAACACATGTCTGCAAAGTACATCTTTGTGACCGGCGGCGTTGTGTCTTCACTTGGCAAGGGATTGGCTGCAGCCTCGATCGGTTGCCTGCTGGAGTCGCGCGGATTGCGCGTCAACCTGATGAAATTCGACCCCTACCTGAACGTCGATCCCGGAACCATGTCCCCGTTTCAGCACGGAGAAGTTTTCGTCACCGACGACGGTGCGGAGACGGACCTCGATCTAGGTCACTATGAACGCTTCACGCATGCGCGCCTTACCCGCGATAACAACCTCACTACCGGCCGCATCTACGAGCAGATCATCACCAAGGAGCGCCGCGGCGACTACCTGGGCAAGACCGT
>CAXUND010000032.1:0-21710 GCA_964252445.1 uncultured Acidobacteriaceae bacterium
TGCTCGGCGCTGTCGTCGGTGATGATGGTGTCGATCTGCCCCGGCCGGCAGACCTGCATGGCGCTGATCATGCCCAGCTTGCTTGCGTCCGCGACCGCGATGACCTGCTTTGCGTGCCGGACCATCTCGCCGAGGATCAAGGCTTCATCCGACTGGATCACGGTGATTCCATGGAGCGGGTGGACGCCGCAGGCACCCATAAAGACCTTTTCGTAAAACAGGCGCTGCAGCGAGTCGAACGCCGTCGCCCCAACCATTGAGAACGATCCCGGCCAGCGGATCGCCCCGCCGGTGAGGGTCACGTTCATGTTCGGCAGGCTGGAAAGCTCCATGCCGATGTTTACCGCGCTGGTGACGATGTGAATGCCTTCGCGATGGCGCAGGCTGCGGGCGATCTGCGTGGTGGTGGTGCCGGGCGAGAGCGCGATGGTGTCGCCCTCAGAGACCATGGCCGCCGCGGCAAGGGCGATGCGCCGCTTCTCGTCGGCGAAGCGCTCCTCGCGCTGCGGGAAGGCCGCGTCAAAGCGGAACGGTGCGTAGGCCATCTTACCCGCGACTTCGGCGCCACCGTGGGTGCGATTGACCAGTCCACGCTCCTCCAGCTTGATCAGGTCACGACGCACACTCGCGGTTGAAGCGCCCACCAGCGCCGCCAGGTCCTCTACGCTTCCCTCGCCCTTTTGCAGCAGCAGGTGAAGGATCTGGGTTGCGCGATCATCCTTTGTTGCTGTCATCCGTGTACCCGCGTCCCTTACTCTCATGCTACCCGCGCGCTTTTCGCAGCTTTCAGATCTTTCATTTTTTTGCAGAGATCAAGCAAGAAAAATCATCGTCTTGAGTATTTTGTTGACAGCAAGGTCTCCGGTTTCTATGCTCGGTCATCAACGGAGCCTCGAATGACCAAAGCAGTGACCAGCGCCAACATTGCAATATGCAGCCGCCGATTGTCAGCTTTTCTATGCTGGTTGGCGATCAGCACCCTTGCCGGCTCCGGCCTGTACGCGCAAACGGTGACCGGCTCGCTTACCGGTGAGGTGATGGACGCAAGCGGCGCGGTGATTCCCAACGCGTCCGTGACCGTAGTCGACACTGACACTGGCGTCGAGACGCCGACCACCACCAACGGCTCGGGCGTCTACACGGTGCGCTTCCTGCCGATCGGGCATTACAAGGTCACGGTCAGCTCGTCAGGCTTTGCCACGCAGACAACGGCTCCTTTCGTGCTGGAGATTGACCAGACGGTCAAGCTGAACACCACGTTGCGCGCGGGAGCCGAAGGAACTGTCACGGTGGTGGACACCACAGCGCCGCTCTTGAATGCGAGTGACGGCTCGTTGGGCATTGTGCTCTCGAGCAACGAGATCCAGAACATCCCGCTCGAAGGCCGCAACTTCTCCTCGGCCACCTTGTTTCAGCCGGGCGCGGTGAACACGGACCCCACCGGCATGACCGGCAACAATGCCATTGAGCGCGATACCTTCAACAGCGACATTGCGTCGATCAACGGCAACCGCAACCAGGCGAACAACTACCTGCTCGACGGCATTGATATGAACGAGCCGCAGAATAACCTCATCGGCTACAACCCGGCGCCCGATGCGATTGCCGAGATCAAGGTCATCTCCGCAAACGCGCCTGCCACCTACGGAAATGTGAACGGCGGGTCAGTGGTCTCGGTGCTCAAGAGCGGCACCAACCACTTTCACGGCTCGGCGTACGGGTACCTGCAGAACTACGAGCTCGACGCTAATACCTGGGCGAACAAACACCATCCGGCGGTGACCAACGCGAGCGGCACCCTCGTCGCCAATCCCACCTCGCGTAATCCCTTCACGCAAAGCATCTTCGGCGGGACCATCGGCGGTCCCATCTTCCACGACAAGCTCTTCTTCTTCGGCGACTACGAGGGGGCGCGTTCCCCAAAAGGCGGCTTGCAGAGCGCCAGCGTGCTGACGCCGGCCATGCGTACGGGCGACTTCTCCGCTATCTGCACCACCGGCTTTGTCAACGGCCTCTGCACCACCCTTGCCCAGCAGCTTTATAACGTCCAGGCCTTCGACCCGGTGACGCAAACGGCGCCCGCTTACCTCAACAACCAGGTGCCGGTCGTCAACCCGGTAGCGAAGTTTCTGTTCGCGCATCCGGAACTCTATCCCCTGCCGAACACCGGATCAAACAGCCTGCTCACCGGGGACAATTATCAGGCGCCGGTCAAGAGCTTTGTCGTCAACAATCAATACGACATCAAGATCGAGTATGACCCGGGCGTCAAGGATAAAATCACCGGTTTTTATGCCGAGTCGCGCGCGCACGACACTCCGGGGGCGGTGCTTGCGATCAGCTTCCCCTCGATCAACAACTATCCTTCGACGCTTGGCGGCGGAACCTGGGTCCACACCTTTTCGCCCTCCATCGTCAATGAGTTTCGCACCGGCTTTACCCGGGTCAACTGGGGCGAGGGCGTGCCCACCGATCCCAGCGGCTTCTTTGGCTTCAAGGGGGATTCGCTGGTCGGCATCCCTGCCGGTCCGCAACTTTACCCGGGCTTCGCGTACCAGTCGATTACCAATTCGGGCGGCGGCGTCTCCGGCTTCGGCACTCCCGGCGCGCCGCAGCTTTTCGTCGACAACACCTACACCTACGGGGACAACGTCACCATCCAGCGCGGCAAGCACCTGCTCAGCATGGGCATCACCGCTCTGCGCTATCAGCAGCAGTACACCCAAAGCCAAAACGCAGGAGCGCTGGGCCAGTTTTTCTACAACGGCGTGTTTACGTCAAACCCGCTTGTAGGCGCGACCGGCTTCGGCGCCGCGGACTTCGACGCGGACTTTGTCTCCGAGGCGGAGGTGCAGGTGGGCGGGGAGTTCGGCAACCGGCAGTATCGCGTGGCCGGCTTCTTCCAGGATGACTGGAAGATCCTGCCTCAGCTCACGCTCAACCTGGGCGTCCGCTACGAATACGACCAGCCGATCACCGAGGTCAACAACCGCAACGGGAACGTGCTGCCTGGCGGTATTGTCGAGTATGCAAAGCGCATCCCCGTGGGTGCGCCCGCCGGTTCCATCGTCTGCTCGAATCCAGGCTGCTACAACCCGAATTACAAGCAGATCATGCCGCGCTTCGGCTTTGCCTACCAGGCGAATGCCAAGTTTGTGGTGCGCGGCGGCTATGGGGCAAGCAGCTTTTTTGAGGGGAACGACGCCAACCAGCGGCTGACCAACCAGAACCCGTTTGTCTCCTACAGCACCAAGACTGCGCTCTCGCCCAGTTCTACCAGCGGCGGACAAGCTTACACGGTGGAGGAAGGCTTCAGCTCCAATCCGGGCGACCTGAATGCTACCGGCGCGGGCTATGGGCAGTGGCCGCAGAACATTCAGCCGGCCTACATTCAGGAGTTCAATCTCACCACCGAATACGCGCTGAATGGCAAAACATCGCTGAGCGTCGGCTATGTCGGCGAGACCGGCCAGCACATTGAGGATTACGGCAACGGCAACCAGCTCACGCCGGCGCAGGCCGCCATCATCGGCAACCTGCCCTCAGGAGCGCCGATCCCGGCAGCAGCCGTGGCGCCCTATGCCAACCTGGTCGGGCAGGGCGGCATCCTGCTGGTGACCGAGTCGCGAGCCATGATGAACTACAACGCGCTGCAGGCTACCCTGCGCGGGCGCGAGAGCCATGGCCTCGAGTACACGCTGAACTACACCTATGCGCGGGCCATGACCAACAGCTCCGGCAACTTCGGAACGCCGAACGTCAATGGTTCGAGCGGCGCCTTCCAGAACTACTACAACAGCGCCGCGGACTACGGTCCGGCAGGCCAGGACGTGCGCCACAACCTCTCGGGAGTGATGGTGTACGCGCTGCCGGTCGGCCGCGGCCGCCAGTTCGGCTCCGGGATGAACCGGGCGCTCGATGAGCTGGTCGGCGGGTGGTCGACGTCGAACACCATTATTGCTTTCACCGGGCTGCCGGACACGCTGAGCGATAGCGGCAACAGCAACACCAACACCTACGGCGGCGCGCGGCCGAACCAGTATCGCCACATGAAGCATACGGCTCGCTCGACCAACAACTGGTTTGGCACCGATCCTTCGGCGACACCCTGCACGACAGTCAGCCCGGACAACGTTGCCGTGGACGATGGAGTGTGCGCGTATGGCCAGTCGGCGGCCTATGCCTTCGGAACGGCATCGATTGGCAGCGAGCGCTCGCCAGGCTTCTACCAGGTGGACAGTTCCCTGTTCAAGAATTTCAGCATTTATCGCGAGAACAGCCTGACCTTCCGGGCGGATGCCTTCAACGTGCTCAACCACTCCGACCTGGGCAATCCGGACAGCGGTATCCAGGATGGCACTTTCGGTCAGATCACCAGCGTCCGCAACCAGGAACGCCGTTTGCAGCTGGCGCTCTCGTATCACTTCTAGGCAGACGTTGGTTTGAGCGGAGCAACGACTGCGAACGTCTGCGGAAGAGAACGGCGCTGATCGTTCGTTTCGGCCTGGAAAGAACGGGACCTGTCAAGCCTGACGCCTGACAGGTCTACTCGCCGCGCCCGGCCAGACGGCTTCAAGGCAGACTGTGGTCACGAGCGATCCTATGCGCGAGATTATCTTTGAGCTCTGTGCTGAAACCCTCGAGGCCGCGCTGGCCGCCCGCGCGGGCGGCGCACATCGCATCGAGTTGTGTTCAAGTTTGTCGGAGGGCGGCCTTACGGCCAGCCGTGAACTGCTGCGGGCAGTCATTGAGCAGTGCGGTCTGCCGGTACACGCGATGATCCGTCCGCGCGCAGGTGATTACGTCTACTCAGACGCCGAGCTCGCCATCATGGCGTCGGATATCGAGCATGCTCGCGCGGCCGGCGCCGCGGGCGTGGTGCTGGGGCTGCTCCGCGCGAGCGGCGAGGTGGATACCGCGCGCACGCGCGTGCTCGCAGGCCTGGCGCGGCCCATGCAGGTAACCTTTCACCGCGCGTTCGATGCAGCGCCGTCGCAGGCTTCGGCGCTGGAAGCGGTCATCGCTGCCGGCTGCGATCGTGTGCTGACCTCCGGCGGCGCGCGCGACGTGCTTGCCGGCGTTGAGCAGCTTGCGCGGCTGGTGGCCGATGCGGGCGGCCGCATCGAGGTGGCCGTGGGCGGGGGGCTGCGGCTCGACAACGCAGCCGAGCTTCGACGACGTACCGGGGCCACCCACTTTCACGGGTCGCTGCGCAGCTCTGACGCCGCTGCAGGAAAAAACGGGCACTACTCGGTCGACGCCGACGCGATTGCCGCTATTATCGAAAGCCTGCGCACTGCCTGACGCGGCAGGTAAGAATAAGAACGGGAGAGACGAACGCATGGCGGTGAGCACCGTAGCCACGAACGTAGCCACCCAGGTGCCTGAGCGACGGCCAGCCGGCTATGTGCTGCCAATGGCGCTGATGGTCTCGCTGTACTTCAGCATCGGCTTCATCACCGCGCTCAACGACATTCTCGTTCCCCACTTCAAGGACCTGTTTCACCTTTCGAATGTGCTGGCGCTGCTGGTGCAGTTTTGTTTCTTCGGCGCCTACTTCCTGATGAGCGTGCCGTCGGGCGCGGTGGTCGGGCGCATCGGCTACAAGGCGGGGATCGTTGCGGCGCTTGCAACGATGGGTTTGGGGCTGCTGCTGTTTGTGCCCGCCTCGGTGCTGATCTCCTACCCGGTATTTCTCTTCGCCCTGTTCGTCGTAGGCAGCGGTTTGTCGCTGCTGCAGGTCGCGGTAAACCCGTATGTCGGCGTGCTGGGCAAGCCCGAGACGGCTGCTTCCCGGCTGAACCTGTGCGGCTTTATGAATGCCCTGGCGGGCACCATCGCACCGCGCCTGGGCGCTCGTTTTATCTTCATTGCGGCCGGCGCCTCTGCGGTAGAGCTGGCGCACTCCGTGCGGACGCCCTATGTGCTGCTTGCGGTTTTCACCTTTCTCGTGGCCGCGGTCACGCTGTTCATGCCACTGCCAGAGCTGATTGAAAAGCGGGTCGAAGGCAGGGTGACGAAAGGAAGGGCCCACGAAGTCAGCGTCTGGTCCTTTCGCAACCTGCGTCTCGGCGCCGTCGCGATCTTCACCTATGTGGGGGCCGAGGTCGCCATCGGCAGCATCCTGGTCAACTATCTCGGTCAGCCGTCGATGGGCGGACTATCCCACACAGCGGCTGCAAGCTATGTCTCCTTTTACTGGGGCGGCTCTATGGTGGGCCGGCTGATCGGCTTCTTTGCCCTGATGTACGTGCGGGCCGAGCGGGCGCTGCTTGGGACCTCGGCGGTGGCGCTCATGCTGGTCGCCGCAACCGTCTTCGGTCACGGGCACATCGCCGGGCTCGCAGTGGTGGCCTGCGGCCTCTTCAACTCGGTAATGTGGCCATGCATCTTTCCTCTGGCGGTTGAAGGTCTGGGCTCGCTCACCAGCCAGGGCTCCGGCATTTTGGTCACCATGGTGGTAGGCGGCGCCATCATTCCCGAGATACAAGGCCTGCTCGCCGACCGCTTCGGCTACCAGCTGAGCTTCCTCGTGATCCTGCTCTGCTATGCGTACCTGATCTATTACGCCGTCAGCGGCTACAAGCCGAGGCTCGAGGAGCGCGTTTGAACGAGAAATCGGGCACCTACGAGCACTGGATGCTGCGCGAGATCTATGAGCAGCCGCAGGCGCTTGAGAACACGCTCGGCCGGTACATCGACGGAGTCCGGCTGCGCCCGGAAACGACGGAGCCCGTCCTCAAGTGGCTCGCCGCCATACGCGGAAAGATGGTCATTGCCGCCAGCGGATCCAGCCGCCATGCCGGCCTGGTCGCCGAGTTGATGATCGAGGACCGAAGCGGTCTCCCGGTCGACGTTGAATATGCGAGCGAGTACTGCTACCGCCCGGAGCGCGCGCTGAGCGATGCGGGCGTGCTGGTGGTCTCGCAATCGGGAGAAACCGCCGACACTCTGGCCGCGCTGCGCAAGGCCTCAAGCGGCAGCCATCCGACGCTCGCGATCACCAATGTTCCCGGCTCTACCATCGATCGCGAGGCATCTGTCTCCTTTCCGACCTTTGCGGGCGAAGAACGCGCGGTTCCGGCGACCAAAAGCTTCACCGCGCAGTTGATGAACCTCTATCTGCTCTCCCTGCTGGCGGCGGCCGCGCGAGGGTCGATTGCGGCTGACGAGCTCGCGGCAGCTCTCGCCCAGGCAGCAGCGCTGCCCGGGCAAATTGCAGCACAGCTGGAGGGCTGGAAAGACACGATGCGCAAAGTCGCGCACGCTTCGCGTCACGCAAACAGCTTTCTTTTTCTTGGCCGCGGACTGCACTACGCCATCGCCCGCGAGGGCGCGCTCAAGCTCAAGGAATCGGCCTACGTGCACGCCGAAGGCTACCCCAGCGGTGAGCTGAAACATGGGCCGAACGCACTGGTGGGCGAAGGCACGCACCTGGTGATGCTTGCGACCGTCGATCGTGCGGATGCGGCATCGATCGAGCGCTACGAAAAGGTGGTTCAGCTGATGCGCGATATGCGCGAGCAGGGCGCGGTGATGATCGCCCTCGCGATGGCCGGTGATGAGCAAGTGGCTGGGCTCGCCACACACACTGTCTTTATCGACGATGTCCCTGAGCCGCTGGTCACCCTCTGCGAAGTGATCCCGCTGCAGCTGCTGGCGTACTTTATGGCGGTCGACCGGGGGATCGATGTCGATCACCCGCGCAACCTCACCAAGGCCGTTCTCACGGAGTAGCCGGGCATGGCTTACTATCTCGCGATCGATAACGGCGGGACCAAGACGGACTATGCGATCGCGGACGAGACGCAGGTGCTGGCCCGGGTTCGCTCCGGGACCATCAAGCGCATGCGCACCGATGCTGATACCGCGCGAGTGAACCTTGAAGCCGCCTTGGAGCGACTTGTCTCCATATCTGGAGTGCCGCTCGGGGCTATCTCGCGCACCTGTGTCGGCACGGCCGGCAACACGGTTCCTCTTGTGACCGAGTGGCTGCGCACGGCGATTCCGGCGCGCGTAGGCGGAGAGATCACGATCGTCGGGGATGTCGAGATCGCGCTCGACGCCGCCTTCCAGGGCGGCCCAGGCGTGCTGGTGCTGGCCGGAACCGGGTCCAATGTAGCCGCTCGCACTTCACAGGGCGAGCTCACTACCGCGGGCGGTTGGGGACCGGCGCTCGCTGACCAGGGTTCTGGCCATCGCATTGGTTCTGAGGCCCTTCGCGCAAGCTTTCTCAGTGTGGACGAAGGGCACCGCACCGCATTACTGGACGCGGTGCTGCGGTTCTGGGAGCTGCGCGACATCGGCGATCTCGTCGCATACGCGAATCAGCTGCCGGCGCCCGACTTCTCGCGTCTGACGGAGGTGGTGCTCGACTGCGCCGGCAGAGGCGATGCGCTTGCGGCGGACGTCCTGCGCCGGGAAGGTGAGGACCTTGCATATCTGGTTCGCTTGCTGCTGCGGCGGCTTGATCTCGCAGCCACAACGCCCTCGATCGCCTTTGCCGGCTCGATCATGGGGAAAGTGCTGCCGGTACGGGAGGCGCTGATCGATGCCGTCCGAAAAGAGTTTCCGCTCGCGATCGCTCTTGACGGTGTAGTAGACCCGCTTGAGGGCGCGCTCTGGCGAGCCCGACTCGGAATGGAAGTATGACCCTGAAGATTGCGCTTGTCGTTCTTGCCTCTTTGGTCTTGTTCGCGGGCGCTCCTCTACGATCCCAAAATGCTGTCGACATCAAGCCCACACCACAGCAGACCGAGTGGCAGGATCTTGAATTCGGAGTCATCCTTCACTTCGGTACGAATACATTCCTTGATCGCGAGTGGGGCGACGGAAGCGCCAGCCCCAAGGTTTTCAACCCGACGCGATTTGACCCGGACCAGTGGATGAAGGCCATTAGGGCGGCGGGCGCGAAGTATGTTGTCATGGTCGCGAAGCATCACGATGGATTCTGCCTGTGGCCTACCGAGCAGACGGACTATTCGATCAAGGCAAGTCCATGGAAAGACGGCAAAGGCGATGTTGTGGGCGAGGTCGCGAAAGCGGCAAGGGCAAATGGGCTTAAGTTCGGAATCTATCTTTCCCCGTGGGACCGTCACGAACCGAAGTATAAGTATCCTACCGCCTACGACAACTATTACAACGCAGAGCTCGAAGAGATAGCCCAGCGCTACGGCGAGCTGGTCGAGTTCTGGCTGGACGGCGCAGGGAGTGAGGGCCACACTTACAATTTTCTCAAGATCATCGAAACCCTGCGCACATACCAGCCCAACGCCATTGTCTTTGCCGATACAGGCCTGTTCGAGTACGGCGACGCGCGCTGGGCCGGGAGCGAATCCGGCAAAATCGACTATGAGAACTGGAACGTCATCGACCGGCATGGCTACCTGCGATGGAGGCCGGTAGAGGTCGACACACCTTTGCGTACTTCCCACTGGTTCTGGCATCCGCATGACGAGGGTTCGCTCAAAAGCCTGGACGACCTGATCGACAGCTACGACAACTCAGTGGGACGAGGCGGTCAGTGGATGCTCGGTGTAGCTCCGGATGATCGCGGGCTGCTGCCGGACTCGGATGTTGCAAGGCTCCGTGAACTGGGCGAGGCCCTCCGCCGCCGCTACGGTGACAATTTATCCAGGCTCCATGCAGCCGCGGACGAGAATGCGGCGCGTGCGCTCGACGGCGACCCGGACACCTCCTGGAGCGCACCCTCAGGCTCGCACGCTGCCACGCTCGAAGTTACGCTGCCGAAGCAGACGACCATCGACCACGCACTGACGATGGAGTGGCTGAATGAAGGCCAGAATATTCAGCAGTATCGAATTGAGGCGTGGGTCGGCGAACGATGGAAGCCTGTGGTATCCGGCCTCGCGATCGGGCACAAGAAGATCGACCACTTCCCTGCTGTTACCACCAGCCGTGTCCGGCTGAACATTCTCGCGAGCGCGGGGGAAGCGCGCATTCGTGAGTTTCAGCTCTTCTCCATACCTGGTCACTGAAGCAGGTACTACGTCCTGCCATCTGCAGTGCGCCTGCAGGTCCAAATTGGGAAGGTGATGAGGGTCGCGCAAATACCTGCTGGCAGTACTGAGGGTGCAGTGGTATGTTGTCTCAAATTGAGTCACTTGCGACGTCTGCTAAGGGAGCTTAGGAATGCGTGTTCCGGCTTGCAGCACCGTATCTCCTGGCGCGTGGCTTCGGCTATGCTTCTCGGTCTCGCTGGCGATGCCGGCTCTTACCCTTGGCGCCCAGGCACAATCCCTGCTCACGCATCATGTGCGACCCGCAGTCGCCAACGGAGAGGCCCGGTTGACCGGCCGGATGCCGGCTGAGCAGTTGCTGAAGCTGGATCTGGTGCTGCCTCTGCGGGACCAGGCCGGGCTTGAGGCTCTGCTGAACCAGATCAACGACCCCTCGAGTTCCAGCTACCGCCGCTTCCTCACGGTAGCTCAGTTCACGGATCGCTTCGGGCCCACTCCGCAGGACTATGACGAAGTAGTCCGCTTTGCACATGACCATGGGCTGATGGTGATCGGGGGCAGCCGCGACGGGATGGATGTCCAGGTGGTGGCACCAGTTTCAGCGATCGAAGGCACCCTGCACGTCAACATGCTGACGTACCGGCATCCGTCTGAAGATCGCATCTTTTATGCGCCGGACCGCGAGCCCGCTCCGAACCTTGCCGTGAAGCTCTGGCATATCTCGGGGCTGGACAACTATTCGATACCGCATCCCTTGTATGTCAGCAAAGGCGCTTATGCGCAGGAGCATGGCATTTACCCGGAAGATGTTGTGAAGCATGCGACCACCGGCTCCGGACCCTCTGCCTCTTTCCTCGGCAGCGACATGCGCGCAGCCTACTACGGCGGAACAGCACTTACGGGTGCAGGGCAGAATCTGGGGCTTTTTGAGTATCTGGGAACCGACCTGGCCGACTTAAACACCTACTACAAGAATGTAGGGCAGACCAACAAGGTGCCGATTACCCTGGTATCGACGGACGGGACCAGTACGTCCTGCGTTGATAACGCTGCCGGCGGAAACTGCGATGACACGGAACAAACGCTGGACATGACCCAGGCACTGGGCATGGCGCCGGGGCTGTCCAGCCTGGTCATGTATGTCGGTTCTCTTGACACAGCGATTATCAGCGCCATGACGACCCATAATCCGCTGCCGACGACGATCGGGTGTTCGTGGGGCTGGACGCCGGCAGATCCGAGCACACTTGATCCCTATTTCGAGCGGATGGCCGCTCAGGGGCAGAATTTCTTTGCCGCCTCCGGCGATAGTTCGACCTGGTCGAGGAGAAACGAGGCTTGGCCTGCAGATGATGCCTACGTGGTCTCCGTGGGCGGCACGGATCTGACGACCGCAACAGCTGCCGGTCCCTGGAAGTCAGAGACGGCCTGGACCGACAGCGGCGGCGGTATCTCTCCTGACCAGATCGCGATTCCATCGTGGCAGAAGCTGTCCGGCGTCATTACTGCGGCCAATCGAGGCTCCAAGACCTACCGCAATGGCCCGGACGTGGCAGCAAACGCGAATTTTACCTTCTACACCTGCGCGGACCAGACCGCCTGCCTCGCAAACGAGTATGGAGGCACCAGCTTCGCAGCCCCGATGTGGGCAGCTTACATCGCCCTCGTCAATCAGCAGCTTGCGGCTGAGGGCAAGGCAACGCTAGGTTTCCTGAACCCGATGATCTACTCGCAGAACCTGACTTCTGCCTATGGCCAGAACTTTCATGATGTCACCAGCGGCAGATCAGGCAGCTATTCCGCCGTGACAGGCTATGACCTGGTGACTGGTTGGGGCAGCCCGAACACGGGACTGATCCAGAACCTTGCGCCCTGAGGGGCAGGTCGCTAGAGCCTGAAGGCTCTGTAGAGTCTCTTCCCGACAGCAACAGGGATATCGTCCGCACACTTAGCGCCACGGTCGCCTACGCATCACGAGGAAGTTTTCTATCGGGGAGTCCGGTCTGTGTGCGGGTCATAGTCTGCCGAGAGCCCTGGCGGCGATGACCTTGGCGCGAGCAAGGGAGTCGCTATCGTCGGCGATGCCATCGATAACGATGAGCAGCATGACAGAGTTGCCGTGAATGTTGAAGAAGCGGCGAGGCGGCCGGGCAGCCTCGCGGCTGCTGCGCTTGAGGAGCTTGAGGAGGCGCTGACGGCAACAGAGCGGTTGCCCGAAAGAAAGCCAAGGCTAGCGTCCACCTTTCGAGAAGCTCAGGAGCCGAGACCGTCGCCGGTATGGCGCAGGCGCTTGGAGACTTCTCCCTGGTGCCGGTCCTGGTACTCGGCGAGGCGTACCTGGCTCCGGAACAGAGTGCGAACGCGGCCGCGCCTTTCAGAACATCCTCAACCACTACGGCGTGACCCGTAGTTACGCCACTCGCTCGATCGCCCGGTTGAATCCGGCAAAAGGCAGAAGAACAGGCCGGCGAAACGGAAAAGGCGAAGGCCGACTACGCCAGGTTTTTGAGCCTCTGGCGAGACGCTGACCCGGACCTTGCCTTGACGAGACAGGCCAACGCATCCCTGGGTCGATTCGGGCGCTGAACGCCGAACGCTGCAGAACCCGGTGCTTCGGCGATAAGGCAATTGCTCGAAAGGTTTACGCCTGCGGGGGCAGGATCATGCCCTGGTCGATCCCGCAACAAGCACATCGGGTCATGTAGATTGGGCGTTGGGCCAAATTCTATGTTGACCCTTGGAGCAGATCCTGTGACCTTTCTTCTCCTCCGGCGCGTTCTATCTACCTCAGGAGCATGGCTGACGCTGACTCTTTTCCTGACGAGCAGCACCTGCCTCGGCCAGGAGCAATACTCTCGCTCCGCCGAGTACCGTCAGATGATGGAAGAGCTGCATGCGCCGGCACCATCTCCGGCGTTCATCGCCACCGGACAGCGGCCCTCAGCCGACAGCCGCCTGAAGCCGGAGGTAGAGGAAGACAGCAGTATGCTCAAGCTGGCCACCGCGGCCTCGGAGTTCGCGCTCGATAAGAGCACCGCGCAGCTTACGTGGCGGAACAAAAGAACAAAAGCTTCCTGGATCGTGTCTGCCTCTGGTTGCGACTCTCCTTCAAAGGTGACCGGCATCTCGCGGACAGCGAACAGCTGGACCATTGCCATTGCAGGCAGCTGCGGGTCCGGCACCATGATGCTCGACCTGATGACGGACACTCTCAGCCGCCTCAGCCTGACGAGAGCAGGGGGCGCCGATTCGAAGGTCCTGCGGATGCATGTGGATGGAGAGCAACCGCTCTTTGGCCTGGGCGAACGATTCTGGCAAGCCGCATTGTCAAACACGGAACTGGACGTGCGGCCGCAGGATCGTTCCGGCGAGCCGGGTCATAACTGGGTGTATGTCGCCATCCCGTTTGTCTATGGTCCGGGCGGACTGGGGCTTTACGCGGATACGGCCTTTGACACCCGCTTCCGCTTCAACGCGAAAGGCTCCTCGTTTGATCTCGCTGTCGCCAACAATCCGGTATCTCTCTACTTGTTCGCGGAGGCAGATCCAAAAGCTGTCTTGAGTGCTTACACGGCTCTGACAGGTCGCCCGCAGAGCCCTCCGCTGTGGACCTTCGGTCCCTGGGTTACTGCATTGCAGGGCGAAGGGGCAGTGCTCGAAATCGCTCACCAGCTCCGCGTGGACGCTGTTCCGGCCAGCGCGCTGTGGGTCTACGACCAGCTCGACGAGAAAAACAATCTTGGCTGGCCGTTCTGGTTTGGCAGCTACTATGGGGACCCGCGTGCCTTTACCGACATCCTTCACGGACAGGGCTACCAGGTTCTGACCTATGTTCACCCTTATGTACGCCAGCAGGTGTTGCCCTACACCAACCTCAGCCCTGCCTACAACAAGGGAGTCGCAGAAAAGCTGCTGGTGACGGGCGCAGATGGGAAGCCGGCGGGACCGAGGTTCGAGCTGGTAAATACCGGTAACGTGGACTTCACAAATCCAGCTGCCGTGGACTGGTGGCAGTCGATGATCACCAGCGCTGTCCGGGATCAGGGTTTCAATGGCTGGATGGAGGATTTCGGTGAGTGGGTGCGCGACTCCGACCGCTTTGCCGCGGGCGACGGAACCATCTTGTCCGAGTTATATCCGTTGCTCTACCACAAGGTAAGTCTGCGGGTCGCTCAGGCGATCAATCCGGCGGTAGTTCCCTTCTCACGCTCGGGCGCGCCCGGATCGCAACAGTTCAGCCCGGTGCTGTGGGGTGGGGACCAGGCGCCGAACTGGTCTCGCGATTACGGACTGCCTTCCGTGGTGACGGCCGGCATCACAGCCGGCATGTCCGGATTCTCAAGCTGGGGCCCTGACATTTTCAGCGCCGGCGATTCAAGAGATCTGTGGATCCGATGGGTGGAATTCGGAGCACTGACGCCGGTCATGCGCGACCACGTCTGGTCCAAGCCGAACGGCAGTTACAACCTCTTTACTGATGCGGATACGGAGGCTATTTTTCGCAAGTATGCCGTGCTGCACAGCACGCTGCTTCCTTATCTGGCGACTTATGCAGAAGAAGCTCACCGCACCGGCATACCCATCATGCGGCACACCGTACTTGAGTACCCTGATGATCCGCGGAGCGCTACTGCCGAGTACCAGTACCTGCTTGGCACACAATTGCTGGTCGCGCCTATTGTCGAGGGCGGCGCACAGACGCGCCGGCTCTACCTGCCACGCGGGGAGTGGTTGAACTACTGGACCGGCGATCCGCTCACCGGCGGTCAGGACGTGACCATACCTGCTCCTACTGACCAGATCCCGATCCTGGTGCGCGCCGGGTCTGTGCTTCCCTTCAAGCCTGAGACAGAAGCCGCGCGATGGAACTGGACAGATCCGCATCTGCTGGAGACTTCTCTGGTGTGGAAGGCATACCTGTCGCTTACAGGCGCGGCAGAGGGTGCGTTTACCCTGCCGAATGGTACCAGCGCTCGCTTCGAGCAGCGAGGCGGCACAGCTACCATCACCGGAAAGAGTAAGACTGATCGAGAGTATGAGATCATCCTGCGCAGCAAGCTTAAACCTACCTCCGTGAGCCTGGATGGCGTCGTACTCCAGGATTCGGTCAGTGGCTCGCGAGCGCAATGGTGGTGGAATCCAGGTTCCGGGGAGATCCACGTAATCTTCCGGTCAGCAGATTTCAGTCTGAGCTTCCAGGGAGTGACGGCGACGCAGTATACCCAGTGAGATCAGCGAAGAGAATGGCGCATGTATTCGGAACACGCATAAGGGCTGTCTTTGCCAGGCGAGCGCTGAGCGCCCTTCTTGTTCTGTCTCTGTGTCCGGGAGTGACAGACGGGCAGGGACGACCAACGCCCTCGTTTGATGTCGCCCCGAACGCAGGTTTTGTAGCGGTACATGGACGGCGCTCGGTGATCATGGGCTACTCGCCCGAGGGCCTTGAAGTGTGGGCCTATCCCTTTCAGGTCTTGAGCGGGTATCGCGTGAGCTTCCGGCAGCAGGGCGCGACCAGCGATACGGATGCCCGGGGGTTGCTCCGGCGAGTCGAGTACCGTCCGGATTCGGTGATCCGCACCTATATCGGGCCGGATTACCTGGTGCGCGAGACTCTTTTTGTTCCACTGGATCAGCCCGAGGCGGTCATCCGGTACGAGGTCGAAGGCCAGCGGAATATCGATGTCCAGGTGCATTTTGAGCCGGTGCTGAACCTGATGTGGCCCGGAGCGCTGGGAGGCCAGTACACGCGCTGGTTAGACGACGGACACGGATACGAGCTGGCAGAGCCTGAGTTTGGCGTTTCAGCTTTCGTAGGCTCGCCCGAAGCAGCAGCGCACGACGACACATCGAACACCACCCTGGGGTCTACGGCTAAGTCCTTCACCATCCATCCGGCTGCGAAAGGCGGTGGCGGGAGGCAGGCGGAGGTCTACGTGCTCCTGAACGAAGCGGCAGCCAACAAGGCAGCGTCACCGCTTGCCGAGCTGGCGACTCACCTCAGCGACGAGCAAGAGCAGGCAGCAAGACACTACTCGGAACTCGAGGATCGTGCGATCCGGCTAGAGACGCCCGATGAAGCTGTAAACCGCGCTGTCTTGGGGGCCGAAATCGCGCTCGACCAGGCCTGGGTCTGCAATCTGAAGATCGGCTGCGGACTGGTTGCCGGGTACGGTCCGTCGCGCGCCGCACGGCGGCCGCAGTATGCGTGGTTCTTCGCGGGCGACGGACTCATCGCGACCAACGCGCTGCTCTCAGCCGGGGAGTACGGGCGCGCGAAAGAAGAGCTGCTTTTCATCGAGAAGTACCAGCAACCGGACACGGGTATGATCTGGCACGAGCTTTCGCAGAGTGCCGGGTACATCGACTGGTCGAAGTACCCGTACATGTATGTGCACGTTGATATCACGTTCGACTATCTGGCGACTCTGGCGCGGTACGTGGAGGTGACGGGAGACCTCGCGTATGCGCGCGAGCACTGGTCCTCCATCGCCAAGGCGTACACATACTGCCGGGCCCTGGTTCGAGACAGCGATCATCTTCCCCACATTCCTCCAGACAAGGAAGGCGGCGATGAGCAGGCGCGTCCCGGGGATGACCTGGCGCTTTCGGCCGGATGGCTGGCTGCGTCCTCGGGCTATGCCGAGCTTGCGCGGCTTACCGGCCAGGCTGCGCCGGCTGCTGAAGCGCTCGCGCAGAATCAGCTCACGCGCGCAGCCATTCCTGCTGCCTACTGGAACGAGAAGGAAAACTTCTGGATCGACGGCCACACGCAGGCGGGGTCGGCAATTCCTGGTCGCAGGCACGGGCCGAGCTCGCTCCTGCAGCAGCACGTCTTTTCAGCGGAGCAAAGCGACGCGGTCCTGGACGCGCTGGCCTCGTCGGATTTTGAAGCCGACTGGGGGCTGCGGGAAGTAGCCGCCAGCGCTCCCGATTATGATCCTGACTCCTACGGAAGGGGCAGTATCACGGCGCCGGGAACCGCCTACGCGGCCGTCGCCTTTTGGAAGGAGCATCGACCCGCGATCGGTGATCAGGTCTGGAACGAGCTGCTTCCGTGGAATACGCTCGACTCGCCCGGGCATATCCACGAGGTGCTTGCCGGAAACTTCTATCATGAGCAGCTGGAGTCGGTACCGGAGCAGACCTGGTCTTCAGCCGGGCTGCTCGACGCTGCGGTGCGCGGACTGCTCGGCCTTGAGGTGCATGGCGCCGAGCACCGCATCGAGTTTGCGCCGCACCTGCCGGCGCAGTGGGAGCAGACCTCCATTGACAATGTCCGGGTTGGAGGCGGGACGCTCGGTCTGGCGCTCACGCAGAAGATCGACGGGCTTCGGCTGGAGCTCCGCAACTCGGGCGTCCCGGTGAAGCTGCTCTTCAAGCCGCAAATACCGCTGGGAGCAAGGCTGATCGGTGCCAGGTTCCAGGACCGGGCGATCCACGCTGACATGGAGGTTCATCCCGAAGATGAGCAGGCGAACCTGTCACTCGACGTACCGCCAGGTGTGAGTCGCTGCGAGGTGGACTTCGAGGGTGGCCTTTCGCTTCTGAGCGCACCGATGAGCCTGCATCCAGGGGACGCCAGCACGGGTACCAAGCTGATCCACGCAAGAGTGCACGACCATACGCTGGTGATCGACGCAGAAGTGAATGCGCAATCCAAGTCGACACTCGCCGTACGCACCTCGTGGAAGCTTGCTCGCGAGCAAGGCGCACATGCGGAGCCGGCAGCCGGCAGTCTGTACCGCATCACGCTGTTGCCCGGTGCGGCGCAATCAGGCGCTTCCGGCTACACACGGGCCCACGCAGAACTTACCTTTGCTCCGTAGCTAGGGCTGCGAACCGCATCCTGCGCAGAGTCATCCCGTCCTGCGAAGTGACGGTGTCGAAAGCGTCGCCTCCCATGGGTTGAACGCGGCGGCACTGATTGTGAAAGTCACCGCATCGTGCGACACTTGCAATACAAACGCTGAACCGTTTTAGAACTTTAGGCATCTTACCGTCATGTTTCCATCGACCCCGTGGATCGGAAAACGGGAGCAGTCCATGGCTGTACTACACACTTTGTGAGGCACATATGCGACACCAATGTTTGACAAGCATCAGGCTAGGCCTGGTTGCGGGTGCCCTGTTTTCGGCAGGGACCTGCTATTTGCACGGGCAGGCCGTTTACGGCTCCCTGTACGGTACGGTCACTGACGCCACCGGGGCGGCTGTTCCAAACGCCACCGTGACGGTCACCGACACTCAGAAAGGCACCACGCAGACGATAGCGACGGGTGCTTCCGGGAGCTGGACAGCGGATCACCTGGTGCCCGACACCTATACCGTGAAGGTGGAAGCCGCATCCTTCTCGAGTTCGACCAGCCAGCCGCTAGATATTCACGCGGACACCGCGCAAAAGGTTGACGTCGCCCTGACCGCGGCAGGCGGCACCCAGACAGTGAACGTCACCACCGAGGCTCCAGCTCTGGAGACCGATCGCGCCGACGTATCGTCGATCCTCGATCAGCGCACGCTCAGTAACCTGCCTAACTTTACGCGTAACTTCACAAATTTCCTGCTGCTTACCCCCGGGGTGCAGCACTCGAGCTTCAACATCGCCGGTCCTGAGAACCCGCAGGGCGGGCTGGCGCTCAACAGCAACGGCTCCAACTACGGCGAGCAGGGTTTTATTCTCGATGGCACTGACAATCGGGACCCGGTGCTCGGCATCATCGTGATCAACCCGACCATCGATTCCATTAACGAGACCAAGGTAACCACGCAGAACTACGACGCAGAGTTGGGCGGCGCCGCTGGCGGCATCGTCAGCGTCACCACCAAGTCCGGCAGCAACGCGCTGCACGGCGATGCGTTCTTCTTTCGCCACTCGGATGCCTTTTACGCGCGCGACCCGTTTACGCAATACCAGCCGGACCCGGTGACAGGCAGGCTGGTCCCGGGCGAGGTGTATGGACAGTTCGGCGGCTCGCTCGGAGGACCCATCAAGAGGGATAAGGCTTTCTTCTTCCTCGACTACCAGGGCCTGCGCAACCGGCTGGGCAGCAGCCTGATCCAGAATGTGCCTACCAATCTAGTGCGCAACACGTGCGTCACAGCTACGGCCGGCATCTGCGATCTTTCGGAGTACACGAACCAGGTGCTGTATAACCCGCTCACCAAGGTCCCCTACGGAGCACCCGGGCAGTTGCCGGTGGCAGCCCTGAGCCCGCAGGCCCAGAACCTGCTTCGGCTGCTGCCAGCGCCGAATGCTCCTGGGCAGGGCATTAACAACAACTACGTGGGTTCCGGCAACGGGATCGAGAACAGCGACCAGGCTGACGCGCGTCTCGACGGGCAAGTGCACCAGAACCTGCACGCGTTTGGCCGCTATGACTATGCGCTGTTCCGTCTGGTGGGCGTGCCGATCTTTGGCGCAGCCGGCGGCAACGGCTTCGGCCTAGGCGGCACTACCGGCAACACTGTCACTCAGAATCAGAGTGCGACCCTCGGCTTTGACTACCCGGTGCGTCCCAGCCTGCTGACCGATGTGCGTCTGGGCTTCCTAAGCTATCACGTCTCAGAGAACAAGTATCCCGGGCTTACCTCGGCCACGGCGCTTGGCATTCCGAACCTCAACACCCTGCCCGATACTGCCGGGGCGCCCAGCTTCGCCTTTAACCAGGGTACCGTCAGCTCTCTCGGCAACCAGTCCTGCAACTGCCCGTTAATTGAAAGCGAGCAGGTCTTTCAGCTGACCAATAACTGGACCAAGCTCATCGGCAATCACGCCGTCAAGGCCGGCGCAGACCTGCGCTACGCCAAGAATGTGCGGGATGCCAGCGACTTCAACCGCTCCGGCCAGTTTGTTTTCGACAACTCGACCACTGGATTTTCCAATGGCGCGAATGTGCTCAGCACCGGCAGCGATCTGGCTTCGTTCCTGGTCGGCTATGCGGCGACCTTCCAGCGCTTCGATGTGTATATCAACAATCAGTACAATTACCAGAAGCGTCTCGCTTTCTACCTCCAGGACACCTGGCGCGGCAGCCCAAGGCTGACGCTGAACTACGGCGTGCGCTGGGACATCATCTATCCTGAAACCGTCAACGGCCTCGGCCACGGCGGTTTCGCATCTATCCCCAGCGGCGGCATCCTGGTGGCGGGCGCGGCCGGCATCGGAACCAACGGCAACCAGAGGATGGACTACACCAACCTGGCCGGCCGCCTCGGTATTGCCTACCAGGTCAACTCCGGACTGGTACTGCGCGCCGGCGTCGGGCAAACCTACGACACGGTCGGCTACTTCGGCGCGCTGTTTGGCAGCGTGCTCTCGCATAACCTTCCGGTACAGGCGGATGAAAACGTCTCCCGCATTGGCAACTACAGTGCTGGCGCTTATGCCACCACACTGGGCGACCCGCCGGTGCGGCCGGGAGCGCCGACCATACCTGCCAACGGAATCATTCCCTTCCAGGATGCGTACGGGCAGACCTTCCGACCGGATCGCATCACCCTGCCCAGGGTGGACCAGTACAACGTTGCGCTGCAGCAGCAGGTTGGTCCGACGATCAACTTCGAAATCGCCTATGTGGGCAATATCGGTGAGCGGGTCTACCCGGGCGAGACTTTCGGGTACGATCTAAATGAGCCCAGGCTGCCTGCGAACCAGGCAGAACTGGCGGCCGGCAACACGCTGCGACGGCCGTACTACAACTACTTCATTGGCACCTATGAGGGGCAGCCGACGGTCTGTTGCTCAAACAGCATGACCTCCGCTGCGCCGAGCGGTCACGCCATTTACAACGCGCTGCAGGCGAAGATCGACAAGCGCCTGTCTAACGGCTTGACCTTTGACACCAACTACAGCTGGTCGAAGGCAGAGAACTATGCCAACGACGCAGCTTTTACTGACTACAAGCGCTATAGCTGGGGCCGCAACGACACTAACCGCGAGCACATCTTCGTCTTCAGCAGCGTGTATGCACTGCCCTTTGGCAAGCAGGGTAAGTTCTTCACCGACTCAGGCAGGCTGGTGAATTCGCTGATCGGCGGCATCAGCCTGGCGGGGCAGGCTACCTGGGAGAGCGGCAGACCATTTACGCCGACCTACCAGGAGTGCGGCTCCGACGAAGACCTGGATACCAACTTCGGCGGGCCTGGAATCACGAGCGACTGCCGGCCCGACGGCAATCCGCGTGACTTCCCGGTGAGCGCGAGTAGCCTGAACACCGCCAACCACGCGCGCACCTTCTTTACGCCGGTTGCACCGCTGGCCACGGCCGGCGCCGCGTTCGGCCCGTTCAGCCGTCCGGCCTTTGGTACCTTCGGCTCTTCAGGCCGCAACTCGCTGACAGGACCGCGCGACTTCTTCTCCGACGTCTCCTTTATCAAGGACATACCGGTGACCGAGCGCGTCCAGGGCCAGTTCCAGTTCCAGGCCTTTAACGTCTTCAACCATCCTGAACTCGACCTTCCTACCTCGAGCAACTCGCGTTGCATCGACTGCACACTGACCCAGGGCGCAGGCGTCATTACCAGCCTGGAGCCCAACAGCACCATGCGACGGCTGCAGTTTGCTGCACGCATTACCTTCTAGACCTGAGTTGCGGCTGTGAACCGGAGGGCCACCAGTCTGAGCACAGACCGGTGGCCCTTTTCTCATCACCATCTCCGGCCTTTCGAAAACATTCAGCATTACAGGCTGGCGGGTCGGCTACCTGGCCGCGGATGCGCGCTGGATCGCGGCGA
>CAXUND010000032.1:21810-31908 GCA_964252445.1 uncultured Acidobacteriaceae bacterium
GCCCAGATCTTCTCCGCAGTCTCGCGCTCCTGTTTCTGGATCTGCCGCGCGATCTCTTCGGTACGCGTGTCCCCTGCCAATTCAGCCGCAGTCGCCAGAGACTCGTACATCGCCACTTCCGCATTTTCGACAGCGTAGGCCATCATCAGGTTCTGAGTCACGCGCTCGCTCTTCTCATGCCCAAGCTGGGCGACTTTGGGAGCGAAGTTGAAGACGTGTGCCAGGAAGCTCTTGAACGCCGAAGGTGAGCCACCAAGTTCGTCGAGCCGCTGCGTCAGAAGTTTGTACTGCCCGTTGGTCTCTTCCGCATGCTGCTGGAACAGGGTCTTCAACTCCGGTTCGTCGGACTCCTTGGCGAAGCCGGTGAGCTGCGTTTCAAAACTCTTTTCCGCGGCGATGGCGTCTTCGATGTAGACCGCCAGCAGATCTTTGGCTGCCTTTCCTTTGGCCAGCTCTGCCTCGAAAGAATCGGCGGCGCTCTGGCGCAGGATCCCCCATACCTGCTCGTAGTCGTCCCGCTCTTCCGCCTGCAGCGTGCGAGCGAGCGACACCACGTCGGTATCGCCGGTCGTGGCGGCTGCCGTGGCCAGCGACTCGTACATAGCCATCTCGGCCGCGGCGGCGGCGAAGGTGACCATCAGGTGTTGCGTATTCTTTTCGGCAGAGCCGTGCCCGGCCTGAGCGCTCAGCGGAGTGAAAGCAAGCATCTCTGCGAGGATGGTCTTGCCTTCCGATGGTGTTCCGCCGCGGCTCTTCAGTAGCGATTCCAGGCGCACATGCTGTGTCTTCGCGCGAGCCGACGCATCCGCCATCAGCACTTGCACTCGCGTCTGCTCACCGGCTTCGCTAAAGGTCTTAAGCGCTTTTTCGAAGTTGCGCTCCGCGCCGATCACGTCCTCAAGGTACTGATCGATCCGCTGCTCCGCGGTCACTGCCATGGTGCCCCCTCCTGTTTCGACGTGTTGAGTTTGCGCTTCTGTCCCACGCGTTCTTCCACTGCCGCTAGTGCGTGCCGCAGACCTTGGTTAAGAAGGCATCCGACAGTGGAGGGGTTGCGTGTGCCTGCTCCTACCGGCCGGCGGCGTCTTCGCACGGTGGAGACGGCGTCTGCATGATCAGGCAAAAAGCTATCATTTAGGAGAGAGAGTCAGCGTCACGTGTTCAATCTATCTTGATGCGAGATGACCAGCATCTGACGGAGCTGAGTGGCAGACCTGGAGCAACTGGAGACTGCGCATTGAGCAGCCTGGATCATTCTGAACGATACAGCCCCGAAGGCGATAACGCCGGTAATGGATGGCTCATCGGTGGTGGTGAGATGGGCGAGCTGATCCGTTCGATGGATTGGTCGCAAACTCCGCTTGGGCCACTCGAAGCGTGGCCGAACAGCCTGCGTACCACCGTAAGCCTCTGCCTGGCCTCGAATTTCCCGATCAACATCATCTGGGGCCCGGGTTATAACCAGATCTATAACGCGGGCTACCGGGTAGTGGTCGGCGAACGTCATCCGGCGGGCATGGGGATGGCTTATGACGTTTGCTGGGCGTCTGCGTGGCCGGCCATCGGGGAACCCTTTCAGCGCGCGTGGGTTGGTGAGACATCGTTCTTAGAGAACCAGCGCATGTTTCTCACCCGCAACGGCTACCTGGAAGAGACCTTCTTCACCTTTTCACTCAGCCCCATTCGCAACGAGAACGGTGTCATTTCCGGACTCTTTCACCCGGTCACCGAGACGACGGTATCCATGCTGAGCGAGCGGCGCACCCGCGCATTGCGCGAGCTGGCCGAGAATACCCGGGACGCGCGCACGCTGGAAGCGGCCTTTGAGGCGACCGCCAGATCGTGCGCCTCCCATGAACTCGATGTTCCTTTTGTCCTGCTCTATTCCCTGGACGGGCAGATGAAGTCCGCGCGGCTGGTCGCGCACTCCGGGATCCAGCCGGGATTGCCGGTGAGCCCGGAGAGTGTCGCCCTCGGCAGCGCCGAGGATCGATGGGGTCTTCGCGCGATCCTGAACGCCGGCGGGATGGTGAAGTTAGAGAAGCTTCGGCAACGATTCGGAGAGTTCCCGTGCGGGCCATATCCGGAAGGCTCAGAGTGCGGGGTTGCGCGCGCGCTGACGATCCCTGGACTGGAGTCGCCGCTGGGCGTGATCATCCTGGGCGCCAGTCCGCGTCTGCCGTTCAGCGATGCTTACCGCGGGCACCTGGATCAGTTAACCGCAGCCGCGGGAACCGCGCTGGGTAACGCGCTTGCGTACGAGCAGGAGAGAAAACGCGCTGAGGCACTGGCGGCGATCGACCATGCCAAGACGCAGTTCTTCGCCAACGTCAGCCATGAGTTCCGAACGCCGCTGTCGCTGATGCTGGGACCAGTCGAGGCTGTATTGGCAACCGGGCCGGAGGAGCTCTCGGAGGACAACCGGGAACAGATCCGGATTGCGCGGCGGAACAGCCTGCGCCTGCTGAAGCTGGTGAACACGCTGCTCGACTTCTCCCGCATCGAGGCAGGGAGAGCACAGGCCACATTTGAGCCCGTGAGTCTCGCGGAGCTCACAGCCGAGCTGGCAGGCAACTTCCGTTCCGCCATTGAGTCAGCAGGCATGCAGTTGGTGGTGGATTGTCCGCACATCGAGGAACGGGTGCACGTGGATCCCGAAATGTGGGAGAAGATCGTCCTCAACCTGCTTTCGAATGCGTTCAAGTTCACGCTGCAGGGTCGCATCGAGATCAGGCTGAAGAGCGACGGCAAGGTGGTGCGACTCGAAGTGCATGACACCGGGCTCGGCATCCCTGCAGGTCAACTCGCACATGTTTTTGAACGCTTTCACAGAATCGAAGGGCAAGCCGGGCGAACCCACGAAGGCACCGGGATCGGGCTCGCGCTGGTCGATGAGTTCGCCCGGCTTCATGGAGGTTCGGTCGCGGTCACAAGCGAGGTGGATGTCGGGTCCACCTTCACCGTGACCATCCCTCTCGGTCGTTCGCACCTCGATCCCGCCCGGGTGATCTCAGAAGAGAAACCTCGAGCCTCCAGGGTCCGTGCCCAGGCTTACACGGAAGAGGCGTCGCGGTGGAACAACGAAGCGCCGGCGGCTCTCGCGCTCGGACGGGAGACAAACCAGGTGCTCGGCAAGGGAGAGCGCCGCCCCAGCATCCTTCTCGCTGAAGACAACGCCGACATGCGCGACTACATCCTGCACGTGCTGGGAGCGGCGTACGAGGTGCGGACCGTGGGAAACGGCCAGGAAGCCTTGGAAGCGATCGCTGCCGATGTCCCGGACCTGGTGCTCTCCGATGTCATGATGCCCCGCATGAGCGGAACTGAGATGATCCAGGCGATTCGAGCCAATCCGGAGATCGAAACCCTGCCGGTCATCCTTCTGTCGGCGCGCGCCGGCGAAGAGGCCAAGGCGGAGGGCATCGAACTCGGCGCAGACGATTACCTGGTCAAGCCGTTCAGTCCGCGGGAGCTCAAGGCGCGTGTCCGTACCCACCTCCAGCTGACGAATCTGCGTGAAGAGGCGACAGCCCATCGGGAGGCGCTGCGTACCGCCGAGTTGCTTCGGCAGTCCGAAAAGCTGGCGGTGGTCGGACGGCTTGCCAGCTCGATCGCACATGAGATCAACAACCCGCTTGAAGCGGTCACCAATCTCCTCTACCTGGCGGCGGGCAGCGATGACTCTCAGGAGGCAAGCGGGTACATACGCTCCGCGCAGGAACAACTAACTCGCATTACGCACATCACGACTCAAACCCTGCGCTTTCACCGTCAGTCAACCCGGCCTGAACTCGCCGCGATGCCTGAGCTTCTGGACAGTGTGGTCAGCCTCTATGCTGCGAGGCTGATGAACGCCGGTGTCACGATCCGGCGTGACTATCGAGCCGAGGCCAGGATCAACTGTTTTGCCGGGGACTTGAGACAGGTGTTCGCCAACCTGGTAGGGAACGCGCTGGACGCCACCCCGACCGGCGGCACCATCACACTGCGCGTCCGCGAAGCATCCGAGCCGGCGCGGGGCACGGCGGGCGTGCGCGTCACGGTGGCGGACTCAGGTCACGGCATGCCGAAGCATGTGCGCGATCGCATCTTTGATCCCTTTTTCACGACGAAGGAGGACACGGGCACCGGGTTGGGACTGTGGGTAAGCTCAGAAATCCTTCGCAACCATGCATCCACCGTCAGCGTTCGCAGCAGCCAAATAGGCGGTCGAAGCGGAACCGTCTTTTCTGTCTTTCTCCCACACTCCGTTGTCGCCAGGAGTGCGCCCGATCCAGCCGGCGACCTCGAGGCGACGCCCTAAAGGCCCCCGCTCACAAGGAAGCCGGATGCCCCGATCCGAACTTAACGAGGATGTGCGGTCAGAGCGGAGACGGCGTTGTGGAGCCTTGTCTGACCTGCGGTGTCAGGGGGCAGCGGAGCGGCCTGGAAGGCCGGTAGAAGGTGATCCCAGATGGCGTTGAGCTCGCCCTGCATATTGCCGGTATGTGCGGTAATCGCAACCACGACGTCCTGATCAGGCATGACGACGATGAATTGCCCATCCGCACCGTCAGCACGAAAGGCGTTGTGCCGACACCTCCAGAACTGGAAGCCGTACCCTTCCACCCAGTCAGGCCCGATCCTGGCGTGGTCTTCGCCCTCGTTTGCGATCTGCCTGGAGGTTGCTTGCTGCACCCACTTGCGATTGACCAGCTGCTTGCCCTTCCACTTACCTTGCTGCAGGTAGAGCTGCCCGAGCTTGGCTATATCCTCGGTACGAAGGTACAGGCCGTAGCCGCCGAGGGAGTTTCCCTCGGGACTGCTATCCCAGCGAGGATTATCGATGCCGAGCGGCTCGAAGATGCGTGGCCTGAGGTAGTCGAGTGCCGTCTGGCCGGTTGCCTTGGTCACGATGGACGAAAGAACATAGGTGCCCATGGTGTTGTAAAGGAAGTGAGTACCAGGCTTGTACGCAACGGGCTGGGCCAGAAACTGCCTGACCGAAGGACCGGCTCCAACAACTTTGGGCTCGACGGCGTCTCCGCTGGACATGGTGAGCAGATCGCGCACCGTCATGGCCCTAAGATTCGCAGAAGGATTGGGCGGAGCATCTTCAGGAAAGAATGACAAAACGCGATCCTTGAGCTTCAGCTTGTGCTCCTGGATGGCCAGCCCGACCGCGGTAGAAGTAAAGCTCTTGCTTACCGAGTGCAAGATATGTTGCCTGCCTGCACTGTTGGGCTTCCACCAGCCCTCGGCGATAACGTTGCCATGCCGCACAATCATGAAGCTGTCGAAGGTGTTGACGCTTGTGTCCGCGGCGCGGACAAAATCCACGATCGCCTGCGACGAGATTCCCTCGGCCTCAGGTGTGCTTCTGGGCAGAGGAGCGCTGTTGAGGCCGGGCGCGGCTGGCAGCGACAACGATGCAACGAGCGCATCGGCGGCCGAAATGAGTGCGCCGGTGCCGCTATCCTCCGGAGGACCGGTCCACACCACAGAGAAGTGGTTGTCCTCAGTACGCGCATGCTCCCACACGGAGCTGGCGTTGCTCTCGATCAGGTTGCGGATCTGCTCCGATGGAGCACTCTCTTCAAGCGAGACGAGGTTCCGGACCAGGATGCCTTTAAATTGCACACCATCCTCACCGCACTTCGGCTCGCAGGAGTCGTGCAGGACACCCGCTCTGTCGGTGAGGCGGGTGGCGGCGGCCGCCGCAATCTTGTTTGCCTGCTCAAGCGCCGCCGGGTCGCCGGTGAGTTGATGCATGCCTGCCAGGGCGGACAGGATGACACCCTGATTGTAGGTCCAGGTGGTGCGGCCATTGTTTTTGCAGTTCTCGTCGAGCCCATCGTTTACCAGGGAGTCCGCATTGATCATCCCCGAAGCGAGAAACCAAGTCTGCTCCCGTTGCGCCCAGTCCAGGTAGCCCGCGCGCGGTTCGCCCTCGGTCAGCTCGGCGAGATGTACGGCAACGGAGAAGAATAACTCGTTGGCGATGGCGTTTTTATAGCGTTCATTCTTCTTCCACCAGATCCCGCCGCCGCAGGTGTCCGACCATCCCCTGGTCATGTCGGTAAAGATCGACTCGGCCATGTTCAGGTATCGCGGCTCGCGCCGCAGTTCGTAGGCATCTGCCCAGGCCAGCGCCCACCAGCCTTCATCATCGTAGAACTCGTTAAGGAAACCAGGAGACTTATGTTGCGCCTGGTCGAAGGTGTTCGCAAGAATGCTATCGAACTCACGGGTCTCCAGCTGACGGCTGGCATCGACGAGAACCGTGATGCCGTTGGCGGAGTTCCACCACCCTGTTCCGTGGAACAAGCCCGTGCTCCGGTCATAGGTTGACGCCAGCTCGTGCATGGCGGCGAGTACTCGTTGCTCTTTTCCCTGATCGGAGGTCGTTGTCTGCGCAAACAGGCTCGCGCTTGCCAGCACCATGAAAACCATACCGAAGCAGAGGGCGAAGGCAGGAACGTTTTGCAAAGAGCCCACCCCGACACGTTGCAGTAACAACTTCGCCCGTGCATACCTGCGGCTGTCCGCTCTACATCCGGCACTTTTGAATCTAGCGTTCGAGAGGGCACGCCAGGCCTGCAGAAGCGAGGGCGCTGCTGTCGCGGCGCTCTCCCATAGAGCGTCTGCTCTGAGATGGGTAGTCATAGGACGTCTCCAATGTAACCGCGCACGCATGCTTGCGCTGTTGAGAGGTCGTTCGCTCTGAGTCTCTTCCGCCAGGATAGGCTCGGCACTTTGTCCAGAGCATGGGCAGCGATGAGTCGAAAAGACGGGGCGACACCGGAGTGCGCGCGTTGGCAACATAGCTCCAGTTCCGGAAGGTTGCCGCCCCTGAGCCGCAGGCGTACAGTGCTGGACGCAGATCGAGGAATCCGCCGAGTGCATTCTGCTGGTAGCAGGTCACGTCCAGGGTGTCGTGATTGTGGTCCGTAGTGTGGTGGGAGGTAGTAGTCGTCTCCAACGCGGAGCGCGCCAGCATCCGGGTGATCGCCAGCGATGATCGGGTTTATGTAAGTTGCCGAGGAGGTGGCGAGCGAAAGAGCCGGCCGAGACGAAGCGATCCCTCCGGCTATGGCTGAGCCGGTGAACTGAACAAACCTGCGTCTGGACCACAACCGAGCGTCGAAGGTAAGCACCAGATCCAGGAATCCTTCTTCCACGTCGCTCCCCAGGCTGCGACGGCGCGGCCTACACCGAGGTGTCACAGCTTTTTGGCGCGACAGTACGCCCATTCGACCCTGGCCCAAAGCGGATTACGGCGTCTTCTTGCCCAGGGTGTCAAAGAGAGGCTGGGCGGGGATCACGTCCGGTTCTTCTTTGGCTACGGAAATGCCCATGATCCTGACTCCGTTGTTTGCAGGCAGCGTGATGGTCTTGGCGTTGGCGGGCAGGTCCAGTGCGTAGACGAAGAGGTAGCTGTATTGATACGGCTCGTTCAGCCCTGCTGCATTATGGTGATGGGAAGCGTACCAGACCAGCGTGGCCGGCTTGATGTAGCCGGGACGAAGGCTGAGGTAGTCCGCAGGATACTTGGGGGACCAGTCCGGGGTACCGGCACTCTTCAGATCCCAGGGCTGATGGTTTGCGGAGATGGCATAATCCTTGCGCAGCGCGACCTGATGCTCCGGTGTCCCTGAGCGGCCGCCGCCCTGAGTGACAAAGTCCGGCTTAGGCTTCCACAGACGCGTGTCCCACTGGCCGACAAAGCCGCCCCAGTCTTCGATCGTAAGGTTGACCGGGGTCGTACCTACCCGGAAGGTGACTTGCTGGTCACCGGTCGCTGAGGCGGCGAGAACGTAGACCTTGTTGAAGTTGCCGTCCGGCAACTTGATGGACTGGCCTTTAGCAGCGACCGCGTTGGGCTTGCCGGTCGCGGCGGGAGCAAGGGTGAAGCCGACTCCGTCGATATTGAGTGCAGAGGGCAGCATTTCTGCAGGCAGTGCGTCGCCATGGCTGTCAAAACCGCCGACGGTTTTGGTGTCGTCATTGCTGGCAACGGCGAGGTCGTAGCTCAGTGCCACGGGCTGCGACTGAATGGCTGCCTCATGAACAGAAGTCTGCCCGAGCTTGAGAGCAAAAGTCCGGGGTTGATAGGGCTTGAAGGAGGTCTGAAGCGCGCCGTCAACCACGTTCGCTGAGCCGAGCGGAAGTTCCTGCCCGTTTACCTCGCGTGCTGCTTCAAGAGGACCAGCGAACTTGACCCGGACGTTGTCAGCAGGCCTGCCGTCGAGCTCGACCAGGCGGAGGATGACTTCGTCGCTGAGTTCGGACTTCTTGAGTGCGAGGACGCGGATGTTGGGCTTGTCGACGGTAAGCAGGGAGAAAGTGCGGCCGAGGGCGCCGCCATGCTTCTCGGTGTTGAAGGCGATCAGCGGAGAACTGAGCCGATAGGCTTGCCAGTCGGTGCGGCCCTGACGCCAGTCGCCCGCGTGACCCGCGAGACCGAAGAGGATGTCGTGGTGGCCCCAGTCCTGATTGAGCTCGTCGAGGTAGGCGCCCTTCATATCGGAGGCCTCACCGGGGGAGCGAAGCAGCGTGAGCCGAATGGTGCTGTCGTCGCGTTTGTCTGAACCGTTCTTGACGTCGGTCAGGATAGTCGCGCCAAAGGCGCCGGAGGCATCGGTCTGATCAATCCAGTGATGCGACGCCACTTCAAACTGGCGGTCAAACGCCGCAGGCCGCTGGATGGTCCCGACCTCCCAGTTGTAGGTAGCCAGCTTGTTGGCCGAGGCCAGCGGGAACACCGCTTTGACATTGGCTGAGAGCGAGCGCCAGTCAATGGACTCGCCAAATTCGACGCGATTGCCGGCTTCCCCCGCAGACAGGCGCACCGTCTGCACGAACTTTGAACCCTCGCCTTCCCGGCTCACCTCGATCGCCACGCGAGCAGGGCCATTCTCGACGATACGCGCCTTGACCTCGCCGCCGATGTAGGCGCGGGGAGGAGCCTGCTCCTGGTCGAAATCCATATTCCATGCCGGCCAATCCCTGGGAGCGTCGTTGTTGATCGCCAGACGCATGGGGCCGGCAAGGAGCTCCTTGTTGATCGACTTGTCAAAAACGCTGCTGACGTCACCGGCGGCATTGAGCGTGACCTTGTAGCGAGCATTCTCAAGCGAGGACTCTGTGACCTTGAGCTCGTGCGAAATTTCGGACTTTCCCCCGGGACGAACATCGTAGACGGCGTAGCCGACCGAAGGCACCCTGGCCAAAAACAGCACCGTGCCATTCTCCACCTGGGCAGGCACCTGCTTGCCGCTGGGATCAACCACCTCGACTCCGCTGGACATGTCACCCGGAAGTTTTGCTTCAACAACATCTTCGCGTTCGATGTTGAGCGGGTTATAGACCACCACCGGTGTTCCCTGCACCTGGGTGTCAAGAGACGAGGCGATGGCCTGGGTGGCGCTGGTGAGGACATCCGCGAACTGGTTGGAGGCGATGATGTCGTCATTCTGAGCGAACTCGTACGCACGCGGAGTGGCGGTGCCGGCGCCTATATCGTGAAACTGGCCGCTCATCACCAGGGTCCAGGCGTCGTTCAACTGCTTTAGAGGATAAGGGCGCCCGCCCATCCAGGCGGCGGCAACTGAAGCCTTCTCGGCAGCATCGGCCAGCAACTCATTCTTGCGATTCCATCGCTTGTGGTAAGCCTGCGAGGTAAGCGAGCCCGCGGAGTGGTTGATGAGTTCGAGGTCGCCCTGATAGGTAGGCATCTTCGTCTGCATCTCGGGCTTGATGTCCAGGAACATCTGGTCGGCGCTGGAGGAAACGACCTTGACCGGCCCATCGCCCATGCGTACCGGAGTGCCGCTGGTGACGATCTCGCCGGTAGCTCCGGCAGGCGTGAGCAGGTAAGTCGTCGGAAGTACCGCCTGGCCGCCGGTAACGGTCGCCTCCAGAAGCTTTGCAGTTTCTTCATTGGTGCCGCCCCCGATGTCTCCGGTGCCGATGTAGTGGTAGTCGGCGAAGACGCCAGTGGCTTTGCCGTCGATGTTGATGCGGGCCAGCCAGTCGGTTTCAGGAGTTTGCCTTCTGCGCGATCCTGCAGGTGGCTGGGGGAGCGGGGTTGGCGCCTTGCTGAGGTCAGTGTAGATC
>CAXUND010000033.1:0-1875 GCA_964252445.1 uncultured Acidobacteriaceae bacterium
GACCTGACAAGCTCCTGCCGGGCGCGATTGAGGCTGGTGTATCGAGCGGAAACGGCTCACCAGGCAGGCACTACCCGTCCCGCCCGGGCTCGTCTTACAATGGAGACATGCAACAAAATCGTTCTCCAATCGGTCAATACGGCGGCGCTTATAACGTACTGAACGGGGGCTATGTCACCGGTCAGACAGAAACAGCTTCAAGCCTGCTCGGCAAAGTCCTGGGAATGGTCAGCATTGCTTTTGCCTGCACCGCCGCAGGCAGCTACGTCTCGCTGTCGATCTCTCCGGGTCTGGCCATGCTGGTGATGCTGCTGAACTTCGGCACCCTGTTCGCCATACGAGGAGCCCGGGCGAACCAGGGTCTGCAGGTCTCGTTGCTGTACCTGTTCGCGCTGCTTGAGGGAGTGGGCCTGGGGCCTACCATCCACCACTATCTCGGCCACGGCGGCTCCCACCTGGTGGGAACCGCGGCCATGACCACTGCCGTCGGCATGGCCATGCTGGGAACATTTTCCTATGCGGTGTCAATCAACTACCGCAAGGTCCAGGCAATCGGCGGGGTCCTGCTCATCGGTCTGATCGTGACCATGCTGGCCACGATGTTCTTCCATTTCGTGCAGCCGACAACCATTGACTGGCTGGTGCTGGGGATCTTTTCGCTGCTGACCGTCGGAGACTTTGCCAGGGTCCGGGCCGGCGGAGGAGGAGCGACCGCGGCTGAGCTCGCGCTCTCGATCTTCCTGGACGGGCTGAACCTGTTCCTCGCCGTGCTGCGCATCTTTGGTAATCGGAGCAGCGACTAACAACGACGCCATACACTGCAGCAGGGGCCTAATCTGGATGCGGCGCAGTATGATTCCGTCAGGCTGCGGAGAGTGGTATGAGCGACCTCATAAGGGAACTCGATCAGGCGAGTGAACTGGACGAACTGCTGCACGCGCAGCAGCAGGTCGTCCGCCTGCAGGCGCTGCTCGAGGCCAGTCGCCTGATCCACTCGACCACCGAACTTGACGAGATTATTCGGACCACCCTGCGCATCGTTGTCAATGAACTGGAGCTCTCGGGCGCCTTTTTTACCGACCACGAGCAGACCTACGGAGACGTACCGCCGGAACTGCAGGAGAAGTACACATGCTGTGACGGCGAACCCGGGAAGGTAGTTGACTCGGATCAGGCGGAGCACGTTCGCTGCGTTCCGCTGTATGACAAGGCAGGCGTGCTTTTCACCCAGCTGGTGGTGGTCGAAGGTACGGATAGAGCGCTGAACCTCGATGAGCTCGACTTCCTGGAAGGGCTCGCGTTGCAGGCTGCCGTGGCGATCGAGAATGCCCGGTTCCACGAGCGCACCGTCCTGATCAATGAGCTGCGCGAGGAGCGGGAGACGACGCATCGCCTGCTGCTCAACATCCTGCCTGAAAGAGTCGCGATGGACCTGAAACAGGGCACCTGCGCGACGATGTACTTTGAAGACACCACCATCTGCTTCACTGACTTTGTGGGCTTTACCCTGTCCATTCTGACACTGGCGGCTGAGCAGGTCGTCGAGGAGCTGCACACCTACTTCACTGCGTTCGATCACGTCATGGGCAAGTATGGCCTGGAGAAGCTGAAAACCATCGGCGACAGTTACATGTTTGCGAGCGGTCTGCCCAATCGTCATCCGGCGAACCCGGTGAACGCGATGCTCGCTGCCTTTGAGCTGATGGAGTCTACGCGCCTGCTGGCCGAGCGGCCGGGTTCCCCGGGCTGGCAGCTGCGCATCGGTATGAATACCGGCCCGGTGGTTGCCGGGGTGGTAGGCATTCGCAAGTTTGCCTTCGATATCTGGGGCGACGCGGTCAACTTCGCCTCAAGAATGGAAAGCTCCGGGACGCC
>CAXUND010000033.1:1975-31747 GCA_964252445.1 uncultured Acidobacteriaceae bacterium
GGCGGCGAGCAGATCGAGCAGAAGCTATATGAGAACTAGCAAAGTTCTCGTGCGAAGAGCATCTGCCGAAGCATAATAGATCGACGGACGCCGGCCGCGGGGGAACGAGCATGACGACGACAGACGGAAGCAATGTCGAGGTGCGGATCCCTTCGCAGCTCGGCTACGAAAAGGTTGCGATGAGCACCGCGGCCAGCATGGCCAAGCTCATGGGCTTTAGCGCGGACCGAGTCGAAGACCTGAAGACCGCGGTGGCTGAGGCCTGCATCAATGCGATTGAGCATGGCAACCACGGGGACGCATCGATCCCCGTCGGTGTCATCCTCTCGATGAGTGAGGGTGAGCTCGAGGTGAAGGTTCTGGATGACGGCAAGGGAATGAAAACGCCTCCGCCCAAGCCGAACATCGACCGCAAGATGAGCGGCGAAGAGCAGGCCAGGGGCATGGGGATGTTCCTGATCCAGGCGCTGGTAGACGATGTGGAATGGGTTCCGAATGGGCAGGGCCAGAGTTTTGTGCGTCTGGTGATCCGGCTTGACCGGGAAAATGAGCAGGGAGAATGAGTAAGGTGCAAACGGCAAACAAGGTAAGTCAGCACCAACTCACCAGCAGCAGCGGCCATCCGGTCACCGCGCTTCGTTTTGCGGGCGATATCTCGTCGGCGTCCAAAGAGGCGGTCGTCGGCTCGTACCAGGCATTGGACAAAGCGGTTAAAGTGGTTCTGTTCAACTTCAGCGATGTCGAGTACTTGAACTCGTCGGGGATCGCGCTGATCATCCAGGTCCTGATGGAGGCCAACCACAGCGGCCGCGCGGTGGCTATTTGCGGACTTACGCCGCACTTCGTCAAGGTATTCACCATGGTGGGCATCACCAAGTACGCGAGCCTTTACGCGAATGAAGCGGCTGCGCTCGCGGCGCTCTAGCACTCGCCGCAGGCGATCGTGAGCACCGTGATGTCATCTTCCTGGCCAAAGACGCGGGCTGCCTCGGCGATGGCGGCCGCTGACTGCTGGGTCAGCTCGGAAAGCCGCTCGAAGCCGTAGAGTTCCCCGGACGCGGAGCGTGCCTCGACCACGCCGTCCGACATCAGCACCATGCGTTCGCCGCCGCGCATTTCTCCATGCAGCGTCTCATACTGCTGATCGCTCATCATGCCAAGCGGCAGCGCCGGCGCGGTCTGAATCTCATGACCGCTGATGTACGGCGAGATGTGCCCCGCGTTGGCTGCGTAGTAGTGACCATTGCGGTCAAGGTGCACGCAGCAGGCAGTGGTGAAGCCCATCTCTCCCTGGGTCAGCAGCACCTGATTCAGGCTGTGCAGGATGGCCGCCGGTTCCCGCGAGGTCTCCCGGCGCAGCACGCCAAGGATCATGGACACCCGCATGGCGGCCAGCATCCCCTTGCCGGAGACGTCGCCGACTACAGCGATCAGGGAGTTCCCTTCGCCGGGCGAGACGAAGAAGAAATCGCCGCCCACCTCGCTCGCGGGATGGTATGCCGTTTCGACGCGGAAGCCCGGAGTCGGGTCCGAGACCCGCGCCAGCAGCACCTGCTGCACGGTTTGTGCTGCTGCTATCTCGTTTGCGGCCGCGGCCCGCTCGTGCGCGATGCGTACGGTACGCAGCAGGATCATGACCAGCAGCGCCCCAACATAAATGAGATTGATGATCGAGAGAATCGTGATCGAGTAACTTCCGATCGGAATATCGGGCAGGGGCGGCGGCGCAAAGCGCAGGTGCCCAAGCCGCATCCCGAAACCGATGAGCGTATAGACGTCCACCGCCAGGGTCAGGAGCCAGGGCGGCAGGATCAGCTGCGCGTCCACGTTCCCGCGACGCCAGCCTGCAGTAAGCGCGACCAGGACATAGGTGTCCCCGGCGATAAACATGGCCAGATGGGCGACCAGCGCGACAGTAGCTCCCGCGTCACCCAGCAGGTAGAGCTGGTCAACCAGTACATCGACCAGCGTCGCGATCTGGATCACATTGATCACGATGCTGCGAGGCCTGTGGACCAGCCGTCGGACGAATTCCAGGTTGGTGACGCTCATCACTGCCCAGAGGAGCATGGTGAGCAGATAGCCGAGGTGAGAATGATCGTCGTAGCGGTAGCGCGTCCACACCTGCAGCAAGGTGTAGAGCGCGGCGCAAAAAGCTGAAATGCTTAAGAACAGATATTCGAGATGATCCCGCAGCGCGATGAAGAGGCCAAATAGAAACAGGCCGCTGATGATGTACAACAGGGCCGGCCCGACGTTAAAGATCTCTCGATGGGCGAAGTCGTAGCTGGCCTCATGCGCGATCGCCCGCGGAGTGCTAAGCACGACGTTGGTCTCAGAGTACATGGGTTGGGTGGGTTCACGTGCGATATGGCCGGGGGGCACGATGGAGAAGTGCAGGGCAAATACCAGCGAGCCCTTTGCGGCCGCGATGATCGCATCAGGAATGCGGTACGTCGTGACCGGCGCCTCGAAGTGGTTGCTGACCGCGGGCATAGGGCCCTGGGCGCCGAGGCGCACACCGTTGACAAAGAGCTCATAGCTGCCTGCGACGTTCTCGATGCCGAGCGCAATGTCGCGAACGTTTGGCTGCACCTGGACGTGCAGACGGTACCAGCACGAACGAAACGGCGGGATGCCGTAGGTAGCGAGCTCTCGACGGGTGTTGATCGCCTTCCAGTTGCGATCGTCGAGGGTGGGGCTGGCATAGAGTGGATTGTTCCCGACCTGAAAGAGCCAGTTGGGCGAGAGGTCTACCGGGCTGCCGAGCGTACGCGCATCGACCACGCCCGGGCTCAGCTGAGACTGCTGGGCGATCGCAGTAGCAAAGGTCAGGAGTGCGAAGAGCAGGTAGAGAAGACCGCCCTTCCGGAGTCCTGATCTAACTCGTATGAGAGTTGCGATATGCGTTCCCTTGCTCTTTCCCTGCCGGGCTAGTGTAGCCTGCCGGTTGTCCAAGTGCTTTGTGGCAGCCGTGATCATCATGCGCCGCGCCTGTGGCTGCGTGGAACTGAGATGGGCACTCGGAATCTGGTGCGCCCGGAAGGAGTCGAACCTCCGGCCTACTGGTTCGTAGCCAGTCGCTCTATCCAGCTGAGCTACGGGCGCACTGGGGTTTTGGACAGCCGCGACGGGCGTCGCGACTTTCTTACGATATCAAGAACCGCCATGCCTTGCAATCGGTGGAATGGCCGTCAGGCAGGCTTTGGGGCTGCTTCCGCGGGCGCTGCCGGAGGCGGCTGCTGGGGTAGCAGCGAAAGCTCCGCAACCACGTCGAACCCCGCGCGGCGCACCAGTTGAGCCACAATCACGCGTGTCAAGCGGGTAGAGTCAAACTCGATGCGAATGGTCTTTTCTTTTTCATTCACCTGCAGTTTGCGGATGCCGTAGACCTTATTCAAATTGCTGAGCGCGAACATGGCGCGCTCGGACGGGTGCTCGGCATAGCGAAACAGGACGTCCAGTTGGGTCATGCGGATCATCATAGCGCATCAGGCTGGGCGGAGCGGGATCAGAGCTGCTTCAGGTACTGCTCGATTTCCGGGCTCGTCCAGTCCTGCGCGCCGATGAATTTGCGACGTAGCACGCCGTTCCTATCGATGATGAACGTCTCGGGCGGCCGAGTCGTACCGTAGGCATGGTTCGAGCGCTGGGTCGCGTCCCGGATCGTCGGCAGATCGATATGGTTGTCGATGAGAAACTGGCGATAGAGCTGTTCGTCGTCATCGAAACTGATGGCGAGCACCGCCACGCCTGGCATCTGTCGCTGCAGCTCGATCAGGGAAGGGAACTCCTCAAGGCAGGGCGGGCACCACGCTGCCCAGAAGTTAAGCACCACCACCTTGCCGCGGTACTGATCCAGACGCAGCGTACGCGCGCCGTCGTTCACCGTGATCAAAGGCGCCGGACGGTTGATCTGCGCCGGGTGAGCGCCGCGGTCGCAGCCAGATCCGGCAAGCATCGCCGCACTTAGAAGCAGCTGCAGCGGCCGAGACCATCGAGAGGTACGCACCTTTCTATAATACGAGCAGGTGCCTGAAGTTGACCTCATCCCGGAAGCCGCCACCGGATCGGAGCTGATTCTCCGGGTGGTCGTTCCAGCTTGCGGGGACAGCCATGCTCTCGCGGCCTGCCTCGCGTCTTTGACAGCGCAGAGCGAGCCCGGCTGGGAGCTGGGGAAACACTGGGAACTGACGGTGGTGGACGCGCCCACTGCCCCTCTCGGCCAGGGGATACGTTCATGCACGGCCGGACCGGTGCCGAAGGGCTGGACGGCCAAGAACCATGCCTGCCAGGTGGGTTCCCAGGCCGGTTCTCCGACTGCCCGGTGGCTGCTGTTCATCGATCCTGATTCCCTGATCCAGCCCGGTGCGGTCAGCCGCGCCGTGGTTGAGGCAGATCGGTACGCCGTGCAGCTTCTCTCCTACGCGCCTCTGCGCATCCTGCGTGGCCTCGGTGAGCGCCTGGTGTTGCCGCTGGTCCTGAGCGAGATAGCGAACGCCTATCCGGCGGCCAGGGTCAACGATCCCGAGCGGCGCCTGGCCGCCGCAGACGGGCACTTCCTGCTGATCCGCAGTGATGCCTACCGAGCACTGGGCGGCCACGAAGCGGTGTCCGGTTCAGCCGTGCCGGAGGTCGATCTTGCGTTCCAGGCTAAGCGTCGCAAGCATCCGCTGCGCTACCGGTACGCTCCCGAGGCAGTGCATGTGGCGGCGGCTTCGAGCTTCGGCGCGATGTGGCAGGAGTGGACCTCGAAGCTCGCGCTCTTAATCGACAACAGCATGATGCTGGCAGCGTGGCGCGCGCTCGACGTTGCCCTGGTGCTCGGGCTGCCGCTGCTGGCATTTCACTACTGGTGGTATCTGCCGGCGCGGATTGGGCTGCTGCTGGTATGGGCTAGAACACTTTGGCGAATCTACCGTCGCGCAGCCTTGTCTAATGCAGCAGCAGGCGATGTCGCGTTGAGCCTGCTCGGCCTGCCGGCCTTTGTCGTGATGCTGGTGACGAGCTGGTACAAGGTGCGGGTATTCGGTTCAGGAAGGCGCTAAGTAAGACATGATTTTATTAACTCGCAAGGCGGAGTTTTGCTCCGCTCACTTTTACTGGAACGACGCCTGGAGCGAGGAGGAAAACCGCCGCGTGTTCGGCCCATGTGCGAATCGCAATGGGCACGGGCACAACTACACGCTTGAGGTCACAGTCGAAGGCGAGATCGATCCGCAGACAGGGTTTGTGGTCGACTTGAAGAAGCTTAAAGAGGTTATGGAGCAGGAGGTGATCGCCGTTTACGATCATCGCCACCTGAACCTCGAGGTAGCAGATTTTCAAGGTGTCATTCCGACGACGGAAAACCTGGCCGTCGCTATCTGGGCTCGGCTTGACGGCAAGGTGCCGGGCGCGCGCTTGCACCGGGTGCGTGTGTTTGAAGCAGATGACCTGTTTGCCGACTACTATGGTGAACCGTGAAAGTTCACCTGTCGCGCCGGTACAGGCTCAGCGCATCGCATCGGCTCTTCTCGCCGGAGCTCGACCTGGAAGAGAACCTCGTCCTGTTCGGTAAGTGCGCCAATCCGCACGGGCATGGACACAACTACATGGTGGAAGTGACCGTAAGTGGGCGCGTCAGCGTCGCTACGGGCATGGTCATCGATCTCAAAGTACTGGATCATTCTGTGCAGGCGAGAGTCATCGATGCTTTCGACCACACGAACCTGAACCTCCATGATGCTTTTAAGAGTGTTGTCCCCACGACCGAGAACTTCTGCATCGAGATCTACCGGCGTCTGGTCGACAGCTTTCATCATGCGAAGCTGGAGCGGGTAAGAATCGAAGAGACGACCAAGAATTCGTTCGAGTATGCAGGAGAGATATGAGCTCTGAAATACTTACTGTTCCTCGGTCAAAGGCGACCGACTTATCCCCGGCGAGCACCGAGGATATCTACCGAGAGCTGATTCATCGCTTCGACCATGATCCTTCCCGGGATGGGCTGCTGCGCACGCCTGAACGTGCGGCGAAGGCGATGGATTTCCTGACCCAGGGCTATCACCAGGATCCCAGGCAGATCCTCAACGACGCGCTTTTCGATGTGGATTACGACGAGATGGTGATCGTGCGCGACATCGAGATGTTTTCTTTGTGCGAGCACCACATGCTGCCTTTTTTTGGAAGAGTTCACATTGCCTACATTCCGAACGGGAGGGTCGTCGGCCTGAGCAAGCTTGCCCGCCTCGTCGATGTGTATGCAAGGCGTCTGCAGGTGCAGGAGCGCATGACCCGGCAGATCGCGGACGCTATCTGTGAAGCCATCAACCCGCAGGGAGTGGGCGTGGTGATCGAGGCGCGCCATTTGTGCATGATGATGCGCGGTGTCGAAAAGCAGAACTCTTCGACGGTGACCTCGGCGATGCTCGGGGTCTTTCAAAATCAACCTACACGCGCGGAGTTTCTCTCGCTTGTGCATGAGCGCCCGGCATCGATCTGACACAGCTTCGCCGGCATAAGTTAAAGCGTCGCAGCTAGACTAACCAGATGAATGGTTTGCTGCTGGTCGACAAGCCTGCGGGGATGACGTCGCACGATGTGGTGGCAAGAGTCCGGCGCGCGGCCCAGGAGAAGTCGATCGGCCATCTGGGCACGCTGGACCCCATGGCTACGGGTCTTCTGCCAATGTTGTTGGGCAAGTACACGCGCCTGGCGCAGTATTTCGGCTCGCTCGAGAAACACTACACCGGCGCCATTCGTCTTGGCTTTGCTACGGACACCTACGACGCGGAGGGCTCCGCCGGTCCTGCTTCTGCAATTGACAGCGTAACCCTTTCACGACTGCGTGAGGCCGCTGCCGGCTTCCTGGGGACGAGCGAACAAATGCCGCCTCCCTTTTCTGCTAAAAAGGTTGGCGGCAAACCTGCTTACACGCTGGCGCGGGCGGGCATCGCGCCCCAGTTGAAAACCGCCACCGTGACCATCGAAGGATTCCTGATCGAGTCGCTGATCGACGACGTGGCCTGCTTCTCCATGCAGATCTCAGCCGGCGGCTATGTACGCTCGGTTGCACATGAGCTGGGCCGGCAGCTCGGCTGCGGCGCGCATCTGGCGAGCTTGCGGCGCACCGCGGCAGGCCCTTTCACCATAGAGCAGGCGCTGCCACTCACAGAAGTCGAGTCGCGAGGCATAGGCGTCGAGCAGGCCCTGCCGCACCCCCGCACGCTGCTCCCGCACCTGCCTTCGGTCACGGCAGATGCCGGAACCATGACGCGGCTGCGACACGGCATGCAAGTAAACCTGCCCGAGTTTTCTCAGGCGCCGCTGGTTAAGGTCTTCGCGGACCAGGCGGAGCTTGCCGCCGTGGCCGAGCGCATTGCCGGTACGCTCTTTAAGCCCGCCGTTGTGCTGAGCTGACTACTTCTTGAGCATCGGGATGAGCACCTGCTCCACGTCTTGTGCGACGACCTTGTAGCCGCGTGCCGTGGGGTGGATGCCATCCTCGTTCATATCTTCAGGAACCTGCCAGACGTTCTTGAGCAGAAAAGGCATGAATGCGGTCTTGTACTTCGCAGCCAGTGCCGGATACATCGCGTTGAAACCAGGAACATAATCCGGCCCGTAGTTCGGCGGCAGAATAATGCCTGCAAGGAGCACCCGGATGTGGTTGCGCACCAGGGTCGAAAGGATGGTTTGCAGATTCGCCTGGATCTGCGGGACAGGCGTGCCGCGGAGGCCGTCGTTGCCGCCAAGTTCGAAGATGACGATGTCCGGATGGGCGTCCAGAACGCTCTTCAGCCGCTGCAAACCGTCCTTTGAGGTATTTCCATCCACTCCATAATTAAGTACGCGTGCGTGAAAGCCCTGACGGTTGAGGTCCGCTTGCAGGTAATCTGGATAGGAGTGACCCGCCTCTGCGCCATAGCCGGCGGAAAGGCTGTCACCGAAGCAGACGATGGTCTCCGGCTCTCCGACAAGCGGCAACCATAACAGCCAGGCAAGCCACAGCAGACTTATTCGTTTGGTCACCGTCTTAGTTTATCAAGTGCAGCGCGGAAGGTAAGGTCCCTGAACAGATGGTTGAAGCGCGCGGTTTGAAAAAGTCCATTCGCAACGGAGAGCACATAGTTGACATTCTGCGCGGCATTGACCTGTTCGTTCCGCGCGGTCAGTTTGTCGCCATTATGGGCTCATCGGGTAGCGGCAAAAGCACTTTGCTGGGATTGCTTGCAGGGCTTGATTCCCCAAGTGAAGGCGAGGTGCTGGTGGATGGTGTCGACATCAGCCGCATGCAGGAGGACGCCCTGGCGCAGGTGCGCGGGCGCAAGATCGGCTTTGTTTTTCAGTCGTATCAATTGATCCCGACGCTCACTGCGCTTGAGAACGTGCTGCTGCCATTTGAGCTCAATGCTTCGGGAGACGGCCGTGGCCGGGCGCTCGCGCTGCTTGAAAGCGTCGGCCTCAACGACCGGCTGCACCACTATCCCGTGCAGCTTTCGGGCGGCGAGCAGCAGCGGGTCGCGCTCGCGCGAGCGTTCGTGCTGGAGCCGCCGATCGTGCTGGCAGACGAGCCTACCGGCAATCTTGATTCAGTCAACGGACGGCACGTCCTTGAACTGCTCACCAGGCGCCAACGTGACTCCGAGACCACCCTGGTGATGGTGACGCACGACCCGGCGATCGCCGAGCGGGCGGACCGCCGCGTGATGATGCGCGACGGCCTGGTGGTTGCCGATGAACTGGTCGCCAGCTATGCGGGAGCGCACTAAGTGGCAACCCTCGCAGCACCGGCGGTGACCCGCATTGAAACCGGCAAGCCCGCTCTTCCCTGGGCTTCAGCGGCAAAGATCGCCGCCCGTGAGCTGTCTGCCTCAAGGGTCAAGTTCCTCTTTGTCCTGATATCAGTGGCAATCGGTGTCGCCGCGCTGACCGGGGTTCGCGGCTTCAGCGACTCGTTCCAGATCACGCTGCTCGGCCAGGCGCGCAGTATCATGGCGGCTGACCTTTCGGCCCGCATGACTCGCGGCATCACGGCGGCGGAAAACGCGCAGCTGGATGCCCTGGCGACGAAAGAGCACATCGATCGCACCGTGGTCACCGAGATGGTCTCAATGGCGTCCGTGCAGGGCGACCCCGTACCCCTGCTGGTGACGCTCAAGGTGATCGATCCATCGGTTTACCCCTACTACGGACAGGTGAAGCTTGATCCGGAGAAACCTTTGGCCACCACCCTCACCGACCAGACCGTGGTCGTCGACGAGAGCCTGCTGGTGCGGCTGCAGGCCCATGTCGGGCAGACGCTGCGCGTGGGCGGCCACAACTTCACCATTGCCGCGCTCATCCGCAAGGAGCCTGACCGTCTGACCGCCGGCGTGGGCGTCGGCCCGCGGGTCATGATCACCCAGCACGCGCTCGACGCGACCGGTCTGCTGCAGCCGGGGAGCCGGTCCACGCGGCGGTACCTCTTCAGGTTGCGGCCCGAGCAGAACATCGCCCGCATCCGCCCCGAGCTTGAAAAGATCCTCCCGGAGGCGCAGGTAGCGGACTTCCGCGAGACCGCACCTGCTCTCAGCGAAGGCCTCACTCGCGCCACCGGCCTGCTCTCGCTCATCTGCCTGGTGGCCATGGTGCTCGGCGCGATCGGCGTGGCCATGGCCATGCGCGCGCACCTGCAGCAGAGGATCGATTCGATCGCCATCATGAAGTCAATCGGCGCCCGATCGTCTGACGTGCTGCGAATCTATGTGCTGCAAACGCTCTTCCTGGGCGCGGCCGGCGCGCTGTTGGGCGTGGTCCTCGGAGTGCTGGTCGAGTTTGCGCTTCCCGCCGTGCTCGGATCGCTGCTGCCGCTGCGTCCGCCTATCCGGCTGCCGCTGCGCGCCGTGTCTGCGGCCTTCGGCACCGGCATCCTGACCACCATGCTGTTCTCGATCCCGCCGCTGCTCGATGTCCGCACCATCCGCCCCAACATCGTGCTGCGCCGGCTGGTGGAGACGGCCGAGCCCGGCTCTTCCCGCTGGAAGAAGCTGCGTGAGAACCCGGCGCAGGCGGCCTCCGTCGTCCTGATCGTCGTCGCGCTTGCCGGCATCGCCGCGGGTCTCGCCGACTCCTGGCTGGTGGGCAAATGGTTTGCCGGTTCGCTTGCGGCGAGCCTGGCTGTCCTGCTCGGCCTGGCCGCCGGTCTCCTGCGGTTGCTTCGTGCCGTCCTTGCGAAGACCCGCCTCTACCTCAACTCGGCCCTGCGCCACGGCCTGGCCAACCTCTACCGTCCCGGAAACCAGTCGGCGGCGGTGCTCGCCGCGCTCGGCGTCGGGGTCATGCTGATCCTGAGCGTCTTTCTCATGCAGCGCTCGATCGTCAGCGATCTGCGGATCACCGCTGCTCCCTCAACTCCTAACGTCTTCCTCATCGACATCACGACCGGCGAGCTTGACGGAATCCGCGCATTGCTGAGCAAGCAGCCTGGCGTCGTGGGCAAGTTGGAAGCGCTGCCGATCCTCACAGCGCGGGTGATGAGTGTTGACGGCACGCCGGTCGAACAGATGAAGGTGAAGAACTATCCCAAGCACCTGCTGCGCACGGTCTCACTCACGTGGGCCGCCGAGATGCCGTCGGGGCTCAAGCTGGTGAAAGGGAAATGGTGGACCAGTCCTGATGTTGCGGAGTTCGCGGTGCTCGACCGCATGGCTGCGCGCCTAGGCCTGCACATCGGATCGACGATCACCTTTGTCTCGGACGGCCGCGAGATCCCAGCCAGGGTGTCTGCAATCTATGGCGTCGATGGCCAGCACATCTCCAGCCGCAGCGAGTTCATCTTCGCGCCGGGTCCACTGAAAAGTCTTCCCGTTGTCTGGTACGGCGCCATCCACGTTGCACCCAACCAGATCGGCGCCATGCAGCGCGCACTCTACGCGGCGTTCCCGACCGTCACCGTGATCAACATCGCCGATATCCTTGACACCATTCAGCAGGTGGTCGGCCAGGTCACCATCGTGATCCGCTTTCTGGCCGGCTTCTCGATCCTCTCGGGCGCCGTCATCCTTGCGTCCAGCATCGCGAGCACGCGCTTCCGCCGGGTGAGGGAAGTGGTGGTGCTGAAGACCCTCGGCGCCACCCGTGTGCGCATTGCTGAAGTCTTCAGCGTGGAGTTCACCGTGCTGGGACTGCTCGCCGGGCTGGTCGGCATGGTCTTCGCTAACCTGCTCACGCGCATCTTGCTGAACCGGCTTGAAGTACCGTTTATCGGCGGCTGGAAGGCCGATGTAGCCGCCGTTCTCTTGACCGCCGGTCTCGCTGTCGTCACCGGCTGGATCGCGAGCTACCGCATTCTGGGGCAGAAGCCGCTTGAGGTCCTGCGCGAGGAGTAGAGAGGCGGCCACGTTGACCGCGGTCGCCGCAGCTTTTATGATGGAACAGTCGCGGCGGTGCATCTTTCCTGACGCGAACTCGCCTTGTTGCCCGCTCGTTCAATGGTAGGACAGCTGACTCTGACTCAGCATATCGGGGTTCGAATCCCTGGTGGGCAACCAATCTCTCAGGCTACCGGCCGCTAGAAACCGGGTCATGACGGATTCGGAATCGCTTCTATTTTCCGGCACTTAGTCCTAATGGTTTGTTCTCCGTCTTCGAACACCGCCAGGTAGAACACCAGACGCTGCTCGTCCCGGTCAGCATGTATCCGGAAGAAGGCGCGGACCCTGCGTTGCCCTGTATAGGCATGCGCGGCGGCGTCGCTGAGAAACTCATCAACTTGGCTTCTTGTTTTCTTCCTTTGCCGACTCGACCAGCTCGGGCACCGGTGTGTCCGGGTTGAGCGGCGGCCGGCGCTTGTGCCAGTCCGTGGCCTGCTGATAAGCGTAGGCGAGCGCCAGCACCTTGCCTTCAGAGAAATGCGGGCCGGCGATCATCAGACCTACGGGAAGACCGTCTTTCGAAAAGCCGCAGGGCAGGCTCAGCGCCGGGATGCCGTACACGTCAGCCGAAGCGGTGTTGGCGCAGCCGGAGGTGGGATCGAAAAAGTCGTATGCCTTATTCGGCTTGCGGTCGGCCATCTCCTTGGTGAGCGACGCATTGATGGTCTTCGGCAGACTGGTCGTGGTGGGCATGACCACCAGGTCGATCTGCTGCTGGTTGAAGGCGGCATCGATGGTGCGCCGGATTCTCGCGAGCGTGCTGTGCGAGTTGGCGCTGTCGGCTGCGGTCGAGTTCGAGGTGATCTCCTTGATGTCGATTGCAGTCGGCGGCATGTAGGCCATGCCGGAGTCCTTGATCAGCGGCTCATGGTAGGCGGCCGTGTCGCCGAGACCGGTGAAGAAGTTGTCGCCCTGGGGCATATCCGGCAGGGTGGCCCGGGAGGTAATGCCGCGGGTGAGCTTGGCCAGCACGTCGCAGGCGGCAGCGACGGTCTCCCGCACTTCAGGCTCGAGATGATCGTAGTACTCGACCGGTGCGCCCAGGCGAAAGCCGGAGACCGGCTGCTTCATCAGCTTGAGGTAGTCCTCGCGCTCGCCCTGCACGCTATAGATATCGAGATTGTCATAGCCGGCCATCTCCGTCAGCATCATGGCCACGTCTTCCACAGTGCGCGCCATGGGGCCGCAGTGATCGAGGGAGGCCTCGCAGGGGATGATGCCGCGGATTGAGACCAGGCCGGTGGTGGGCTTGATGCCGACGATGCCGCACCACGAGGCGGGTACGCGGATGCTGCCGCCGGTATCGGTGCCGAGCGCGCCGTAGCAGAGCTCGGCCGCGACTGCCGCGCCGGAGCCTGACGACGAGCCGCCGGTAAGATTCGCGAGTGCCCAGGGATTGCGCGCCGGTCCGAAGTAGGAGACATCGCCGGTGCAGCCCAGGGCAAACTCGTGCAGGTTCAGCTTGCCGAGGACGACGGCGCCGGCAGCGTCGAGTTTCCGCACGACTTCCGCGTTCTCGGTCGGCACGCGGGTGCGAAACATGGGGCTGGCCGCGGTGGTGCGTACGCCGGCGGTGTCGATGTTGTCTTTGAGCGCGATCGGAATGCCGTGCAGCGGACTGCGGAACTTGCCGGCTTTCGCCTCTTCGTCTAACAAAGCTGCCTGGCGGAGAGCCTGCGTGGACATGACCGTGATGTACGCGTTGACCTTGGGATTGTAGGTCGCGATGCGCGCCAGCATGGCCCGCGTGAGCTGAGTCGAGGTCACAGAGCGCGCGTGGATCTTCGCCGAGGCCTCGACCAGAGTCATCCCGGTGAGGCTCTCGTCGCCTTCATCCGCCTTCTGGCCCAGGCACGGCCACTCTGTGAGCGTGCGTAGAGCAACCGCTGCTCCGCAGAACGCTGTAAATCTACGGCGCGAGATCTTTGCCAACGCGTATCTCCTTGACCTGAATCATGACGACGCTTGATGAGTTCATAGTAGAGGAGCGGCCCGCAGTCCTCTGTGACGGAGGATCTCACAGGTGCTGTGGCATAGCTCACATTGCCGGAGGCCAAACACACGAACTACTTCCGCTTGAGAGCTTCGAGCTCATCAAGCGAGCGCGGCCAGTCTGCGCCGAGCAGCCGCGACAGGCTGCGGTCGGCAAGCACTTTGCCGCCGGTCTGGCACTCGGCGCAGTAGTTGGTCTCGTTGTCGGCGTAGCGGATGCGCTGGATGGGCTGTCCGCAGCGGGGGCAGGGTTCGCCGAAGCGACCATGCACCGACATATCTTTGCGGAAGGCGGTCACTCTTTCCGGAAAGCCTTGTTTCGCTTCTGCCTGCAGCTTTTCTATCCAGAGCGTGAGCGTCGCGCGGGTCGCGGTAAACAGCCGGTCCCAGTCTTCAGCTCTAAGCTTGTGCGTCAAGGTAATGGGCGATAGCTTTGCGGCGTGCAGGATCTCGTCGGAATACGCATTGCCGATGCCGCTGAGAATGCGCGGATCGGTAAGCGCGCGTTTGAGGGTGCGGTTCTCTGCCGAGAGCGCCGCACGGAATGAGCCAAGGTCGCAGTCGAACACGTCTACGCCGCCGGGATCCATCGAGGACAGATCTTCTGTGCGCAGTACATGCAGGGAGGCACGGCGCTTCACGCCGGCTTCGGTGAGCACGAGCGAGCCCTGGGCAAAGTCGAAGGCAGCAAGGTTCTGCCGGCCGCTCAGCTTCGCTCCCGGAGCGCGCCAATGCAGGCGTCCGGCGATCATCAGGTGCAGTACCAGCCATAGATCGTGCTCAAGGCCGATCGCGATGCGTTTGCCGATGCGCCGCAACTCGAGGACTCTTTTCCCTTCTGCGGAGCTGAGCGGTGGCTGCGCCGTGCGCAAAAGGAAGGCGCTCGCGATGCGCACATGCTCGAGTGTTTCGCCGGCGATGCGCTCTTCAAGCGCAACGAGGTAGGCGGCGATATCCGGCAGCTCGGGCATTCGTACAGCTTGCCGGTTTTCGAGGCAGGTGACAAGCGTGCGGCAGCCGGGCAGAAGCCTACTTCTGAGGTTCAGGCGCGCACGCTCGACTTCAATCAAGCAGTATCAATTGCTGCTCCCCAGGGAACTAACATAACCTGCTTATACGAAAAAGAAAGGTCGTCATGAACCGTCGTCAGTTTGCTACTCGCTCGCTGGCCGCCGCTGCGGGTGCTGTGCTCCACCGCTACTCCGGCGTGGCCGCGGAGCATGTTCCCGGGCCCGTTCCCGGAGCAGTGCCCGACTCTCTGATCCAGGCGGCACGATTTCCTGAAGGCTTTCTCTGGGGCACGGCTACGGCCTCCTACCAGGTGGAAGGCGCATGGAACGCGGACGGCAAGGGCGAGTCCATCTGGGACCGGTTCACGCATACACCCGGAAAAGTGAGGGGCGGCGTCACCGGGGACGTTGCCTGCGACGAGTACCACCTGTACGCCGGGGACATCGCGATAGCCAAGCGGCTGAACCAGAAGAGCCAGCGTTTTTCGATCTCCTGGCCGCGCGTGCAACCCTCCGGCACCGGCGAGCCGAACATGAAGGGGCTCGACTACTACAGCCGCTACGTCGATGCGCTGCTCGCGGCCGGCATCCGGCCCTGGTGCACCATGTACCACTGGGATCTTCCGCAGGCGCTTGAGGATCGTGGCGGCTGGCCCAACCGCGATCTCGCAAATTACTTCGCGGATTACGCCGGCATTCTCGCCAAGCATCTCGGCGACCGCATTACCGTCTGGGCACCGTTTAACATGCCCTGGGCCATCGCCTTCATGGGCTATGCTGCAGGCGCTTTGCCTCCTTGCCGAACCAGCTTCTCGGACTTTTTGAAAGCGGCGCATACCCTGGCGCTGGCTCAGGCAGGGGCGCATCGCGCCGTCAAAGCCGCCTCGCCGAAGGCAACGTTTGGGAGCGCGTATGAGATGGCGCCCGCTTACCCGAAGACGAACTCGGACGACGACCGCGCCGCCGCCGCACGCTACCACGCGATGAACAATGTCTTCTTTCTGGAGGCGGCGATGCATGGCCGCTATCCCCAGGCGTTCGTCGGCGAACCGCCCTATGACGTGATGGGCTTCAAGGCAGGCGATGAAAAACTGCTCTACGCGCCGCTCGATTGGGTGGGCTTTCATTACTACACGCGCCGCGTTGTTTCGGATGCGAGCAAGGAGCAATTCTCGAGCGGTGGCGCCTTCAGCGGCGTCGAGATCGAGAACAACTCACCGGGCGGCCGCGACCCTTACACCCGCTTCCGCGCCGCGATGCCGACTGAGGGTCCGCTGACCGATGCCGGCCTCGAGGTATGGCCGCGCGGTATCTATGACCTGGTCACGAAGATTTCGAACGATTACAACCATCCGATCATCGAAATAACTGAGAGCGGCTGCGGGTATCTCGACGGCCCCGATGAGCTGCAAGGCGGCCGCATCCCGGACGCGCGCCGCATCCAGTGGTATCGGGAGACGCTCGCGGAGTTGTCGCGCGCCATCGCCGATGGAGCCCGCGTGCGCGCCTTCCACGCCTGGACCCTGCTCGACAACTTCCAATGGGGAGAGGGTTTCACCGAGCGCTACGGGCTGATCTACAACGACTTCCGCAATCAGAAGCGCACGATCAAGGATTCGGGGCTTTGGTATGGGCGCGTGGCTGCCGCGAATCGGCTGGATGTGTGAGGATGGTTGGCCGAACAGCAGCTGCGGAAGTCTTTCGCAATGCCGCGGGCCGACCTTAACGAGCGCGACAATCTAACTCATCAGATACCTGCAGAGTTGGAGAAAGTGGGACGGCTGCGGACAGGAACCAACCTAAGCCGAAGCTCGCCGCGCTGCCAGGCCGTGTTTCCGGCCGCGTTGCCAGACTTTGCCATTGGCCGCCACGTACTCTTCCGGGTGACCGCGCTTGATCTCGGATGGACGGTAGCGGTGCTCCGCGCTGCATAGAGCGCATGCAACCACAATCGACTGAAAGGGGAATTGCGCGCGGCCAGTTGACACCAAACGGCGGCACTCTCTGCAGGTCACAACGAAGGAGATGCGGGGATTAAGCACTCTAAACATGGACATAGAGTAAGCGTGACCAAATGGGCGAACAATAGGCGAAGATGTGCCGGCGCCGCTTAGGAACCACTCTGGTTACTGTACGACCGTTCGGCCCTGCGGCTTGCGCGTCGCGAGGTACACCATGGTGATCAGCAGTCCAATCGAGCCCATCGCCGCGAGTCCCACGATGCGCAGGATGGCCACGGTATACCGACCCTGCATGGGTACGTAGTTGCAGCAGTAGAGCAGGATCATGTCCGTCAACGTTCCGATGTGGCGGTTGCTGGCTTCGACCAGAGCCAGGCGCACGTCGCGCGGCTGATAGTCGATGCCGGACAGGTACTTCGACATGCGGCCGTCAGGCGTTGCGATCATGATCACGCTGGAGTGCGCAAACTGATTCATCTTGCCGTCGGGTCCGGGCGTGCGCACGTAGTGGAAGCCGGTCGCTGCTGCCAGGTCGCTGATCGAAGGCTGTGAGCCGGTCAGGAAGTGAACGCTGGCTGCGTCCGTGCCCGGTCCCATCAGCGCGAGCAGGCGCTGCTTCGGCGCCGCCGTGTCCGCAGGGGCATCTGAGGGGTCAATGCTGGCGACGATCACGTCATACTCGTGGCCTGCGTGCATGCCGCTCTGATTGAGCGCAGTGCCCAGCCCGTGCAGTACCTGCGGACAGAGCATGCCGCACTTGTAGTACACCAGCGCCAGCATCACCGGGCGGTTTACCGTGAACAGGCTGCCGAGAGCGACGTCGCGGCCGGTCTCGTCGTGAAAATGATCTGCAAGCGGAAGCTGATGGTTAAGGTTCTGGTCAATGCCCGCGTCTTTCAGATAAGACGGTGTCTGCTGTGCCTGCGACCCGATCGGCTTCTGCTGGGTCACGTAGCCTTGCGGCCGCGCAGCGGAGGAGGCGAGCAGCACGGCCACCAATAAAAACAATCTGGTCACTGCCTCAGCATACGCCAGTCGTTGCCCCGCAATTGCCGCGCGTTTCGACGCGATGATAGCCTGAGACCTCGGTCTGGGTTCATTCAGGGAGAGCTATGCGGAAGAAAGTTACCATCGTGGGCGCGGGCAACGTAGGCGCGACGGCTGCGCACTGGATCGCGGCGAAAGAGCTGGCGGACATTGTCCTGATCGACGTGGTGGAAGGCATCCCTCAGGGCAAGGCCCTCGACCTGCTCGAAGCCATGCCTATCGAAAAGCGCGACTGCCATATTCTCGGCACCAACGACTACGCCGACACCGCCAACTCCGACATCGTGGTGGTGACGGCGGGCATTCCGCGCAAGCCGGGCATGAGTCGCGACGACCTGCTGCACACCAACGCGAAGATCATGGCGGACGTGATCGGTAAGGCGATTGCCGCCTCGCCCAACTCGATCCTGATCATCGTGTCGAATCCGTTGGATGCGATGGCGCAGGCCGCCTACCGGCATGCGAAGTTCAACCGCGAGCGCGTGATCGGCATGGCCGGCGTGCTCGACTCGGCGCGCTTCCGCGCGTTTATTGCCGAGGAGCTGAAGGTATCTGTTGAAAATGTGACCGCGTTTGTGCTGGGCGGCCATGGAGACTCAATGGTGCCGCTGCCACGCTTTTCGACCGTCGCCGGCATCCCCATCACCGAGCTTATGGATGCAGCGACCGTCGAGCGGTTGGTCCGGCGTACGCGCGATGGCGGCGCGGAGATCGTCAAGTATTTGAAAACCGGCAGCGCCTACTATGCGCCATCCTCGGCTGTGGTTGATATGGTCGAGTCAATCCTCAAGGACAAGAAAAAGATCCTGCCCTGCGCGGCGTATCTTGAGGGCGAGTACGGGATCCACGGGTTGTTCGTCGGCGTGCCGTGCAAACTGGGCGCGCGCGGCCTGGAGCAGATTATCGAGATCAAGCTGACTCCAGAGGAGCAGGCGGCGCTCGAAAACAGTGCGCAGTCTGTGAAGGATCTGTGCGCAGTGATCGGGGTGTAGATTACAGAACCCCCTGCGCGGCTGGCGCCCACTTCGTGACGGGGACAGACTGCCTGCGGCGCAACAATAGAACGAGGCCCCGGAACCACTGGGGCCTTATGCTTTTGCTCAAAGGGGGGCGTTCTACTTCCACCGAAGGTGGCGCCTCCCGCGCAGGGGGTCTTGTCTTACACGCGCTCGATGGTCACGGTTTCGAGTACCACCGGAGTTTTGGGTTTGTCCTGTGCGCCGCGCGGAACCTTGACGATCTTCTCGACCACGTCCTGACCTTCCACCACTTCGCCGAAGATAGTGTGGTTGCCGGTGAGCCACTGGGTTGCGGCGACGGTGATAAAGAATTGCGAGCCGTTGGTATTCGGTCCGGCATTGGCCATCGCCAGCTTGCCCGGCTTGTCGAACTTGTGCGGCGAGCCCTTGGTCTCATCCTCGAACTTGTAGCCGGGTCCGCCCATGCCGTTGCCGGCGGGATCGCCGCCCTGGATCATGAAGTCGGGGATGACCCGGTGAAAGATGGTGCCGTCGTAGAGCTTGTCGCCGGCGGACTTCTTCTGGCCGCTGGGGTGGACCCAGTCGCGCGTGCCTTCGGCGAGAGCGATAAAGTTGGCGACGGTCTTCGGCGCGTCCTTCTCAAAGAGCTTGCAGACGATCTGGCCTTGGGTAGTGTTGAAAACGGCGTAGGTACCGGGGGAACGGGACATGGTGTTTCTCCTTCAGAAAAAAACGTAAGGCCAAATAGGTAGTACGGATCAGCGGCTCGATCGGATTTACTTGGCCGGAGGCGCGACCGGCTTGAGCACGCCGGGTGCCGGTGGAAGCGGCTTGCCGTCAGGGACGATGGTGACCTTGTTGAGAACCACCGGCGTGACCGGCTTGTCGTTCGCGCCCGTCTCGACGCGAGCGATGGTCTTCACGACCTCGATGCTCGAGTCGTCGCACTGGCCGAAGATGGTGTGCTTCTGGTTCAGGTGCGGCGTCGGGACTTCGGTGATAAAGAACTGCGAGCCGTTGGTGTTGGGGCCGGAGTTGGCCATCGCCAGGCGTCCGGGCACGTCGAAGTTCAGGTCTGGGTTAAATTCGTCTCCGAACATGTAGCCAGGGTCGCCCTCGCCGGTGCCGATGGGGTCGCCACCCTGAATCATGAAGTTGGGGATGACCCGGTGGAAGGTTGTGCCGTTGAAGAGCGGCTTGCCGTGCATCTTCTTGTGGGTGACGGGATCGGTCCAGTCCTTGGTGCCGGTAGCCAGGCCGATAAAGTTCGCGACCGTTTCGGGCGCTTCCTTCTGGTAGAGCTTGCAGACCATGCGGCCCATGCTGGTGTCGAAGACGGCGGTAGGTCCGGTGGGCTGCAGCGCGGGCTTGACGTTGGCGTCAGGGGAGTCGGGAAGCGGGGCCGGCGTGGTCTGCGGGGCAAGTGCCGTGGCGGCGAGGAGGACGGGAGCGAAAAGGAGTTTGGCGGTGTTCATCCCATCTGTAAGAGTAACGAATTGGGGGAGGGAAGACCAGTGCGCAAAATTGCCCTAAACTTCGGCGCCGTCGATGTCCGTCAGCTATTCCACAGTTCTCTGAGTGTCTCTGGGACGACGTAAATCGCCAAAATTCCGGGCTCGGGAATTCGCTTAGAAGGCCCGCAGTAGTTATCCGTAACTACTCCCGTCTTCTCGATCTGATCGATAGAGTAGACAGGCAGCGCGCTCCAAGTAGAACCTGTATAAGAAAAGCTGAGCGGAGGAGCTTTTGACTGCTCGTATCGGCAATCTCTGTCTATAAAGTCAACCCACACTCTCATCTGTCTGGGTTGAACTCCGCGGACATCAATGGTCGCTTTACCAAAGATGTCCGTCCTTCTGTTAAAGGGGAAAGGATCGGTGATCGTCTCAATCGCATTCCTACCTAAAAACACGGAAACTCCGCGAAGGCTAAAGATACGATGCCCAGTCCTGCCGTCATAAAAGATGATGAAGATCTGCTCTTTTTTCGGGGCAGTACCCGCCGTGAGTGCTGGCGTCAAAAGCAACAGAAGAAAAGACAATAACTTCGTCATCGGATTCAGGATTACTTCTGAAACGGTTGCGCCCGGTCGATCTTCGGCCGCTCCTGCTGTTGTAACTCTTTCGCGGTCGCTTCGACTTCGCGGAAGAATCTGAGGAAATTGCCGCCCAATATCTTTTCGCAGTCAACTTCGGAATATCCGCGCTGCTTCAGCGCAGCGGTGATCTTGGGCAAGTCCGCGGCGGAGTCGATCCCTTGCGGCAGCTGTCCGGAGACGCCGTCGAAGTCCGACCCCAGGCCTACGTGGTCAGTGCCGGCGACCTTCGCGATGTGGTCAATGTTGTCAATCAGCGCGCTCAGCGGCGGGCGAGGGATCTTATCCGCATACTGGCGCTGCAATCTTTCTAAATCACCGTAGGTGACCTGCTTGCCCTCGGCTTCGGCCTTGGCCTTGAGCGCGTCGGTCGCAGCCTTGACCTCGGGCTCCTGCTTCAGCTGCGCATCTCGATACGCCTGGCTGATGAAGCCGCTGTAGAAGTTGACCATGACCACGCCGCCCTTGCTCTGAGGGCCTCCAGACCGCGCGACCGCGCGCAGCATATCGTCCGTCATGTTGCGCGGCGCGTCACAGATGGCGCGCGCTGCCGAGTGCGAGGCAAAGATGGGCGCGCGCGAGCTGATCTGCGCGCGATAGAACGTCTTATCCGCGACGTGCGAGATATCCACCATCATGCCCAGCTTATTCATCTCGAAGACAACATCCTTGCCGAAGTCCGAGAGCCCGTCCTTGGTGTGTGGAATCTTCGTGTCTTTGATGTCGCCGGAGGAGTCAGCCCAATCATTCGAGTTCGACCAGGTCAGCGTCATGTAGCGCACGCCAAGCCTGTAGTAATCGCGCAGCAGGCCAAGCGAGTTTTCGATCGAGTGGCCGCCTTCAATCCCCTTGAGCGCGGCGAGCTTACCAGCCTTGTGCGCGGCAACGATGTCCGCAGCTGAGATGGCAAGCATCATCTTGTCCGGATGCGCGGCGGCGGCCTGGTCGACTGCGTCGATCAGCTCCAGGGTCCGGCGTGCATAGTGATCCTTGTATAAGTCAGGCTCGACCCAGATCGAAAAGAACTCCGCGCCCAGACCACCCTGCATCGCCGAATCGAAGTTCAAGTTACCGTCGCCGAGCGGCTGCGTCAGGTCGTAGTGCTCGTCGAGCATGCGCTGCGTGGTGTCCGCATGCGTGTCAATGACGATTGGGCCGAGATTTCTCAGAGACATGGTCTGGGCGCAAACGGGAAGCACGGCGGCGAGCGTACTCAGCAGGACAAACGACTTCATCACAGTAGCCGAAGTGTAGCAAACCGGCTCCGCGTCTTCGTGAGAACACGCACAGGACTCCTGTTGGTGCCGGCGATTTCAGCGCTACTGCACAAGACTCCCGGTCCGGCTAAAACGTGAACGTGGCCTGCAGGTTGATCCTCCGTGCAGCCGACCCCGAGGAGAAGATCATGCCTGCGAGCGCATTCGAGCGGCCGAACTCGGGTGAGTCAATGGTGCCGGTGGGAGGCGCATAGTTGATCACGTTGAAGAGATTCAACGCCTGCGCATTGAAGGTCAGGTTGTAGCGCTTCCCTGTATTATCGCCGCCGCCACCTGGGCCTCCACCGCCGGGGCCGCCTCGTCCACCGCCGCCCCCGGGGCCACCGCGTCCCAATCCCGCCGGGCCTACCGGTCCCGGACCACCGCCGCTGTTACTCGCGGGAGCACCGGACGCAGGACCCAAGCCGAAGGTCTTGCTCAATCGCAGATTAAAGGTAAACAGGACCGGACCATTGCCATAATTGATCGGGATGGGCGCGTTGGTCGCGGCCGGCGTTGTGTTGAAGGTTCCGTACGAGTTAGTCACAATGTTGGCGCCGGTCGATCCTTTGGGCGCAAATGATGGACGATTGTTGAAGAATGAATCGCCGTTCGTATCCTGCGAGAGCGTGATGTTAAACGGCGAACCTGAAGCCGCGACGACAAACGGGCTGAGCCGGAAGTGGTGTGGCGCCGCATAGGTGCCGATGAGGAAGAGGCGGTTGCGGGTGTCAAACGAAGCGCGACCATAGTCCTGCCCAATATCCAGCGAGTTGGTCGGATTGCTGCTCTGGCCTGCGGTGTCACTGTTCGCGTAGTTCAGCCCGTAAAAGCCGAAGAGCGAAAACTTCTGGTTAAAACGGGCGTTGATGTTCACGAAGAGCTGGTTCTGGTGATAGACCGCGCCGGAGAAATACTGGTACACGTTGCCGAGTGCGGGGTTGTAGGCCGGAGAGTACGGTGCATTCGCGTTGATGGTGTCGAGTGCGTGAACGCCGCGCGAATTGATGTAAGTGACGGAAAGAGTCGTCTGCTTAGTCAACTGGTGATCGATGCCGATTGAACCCTGCTCGTTAATCGGCGCGTGTAGAAAGGGATTGATCTGGTAAATGGCGCCTGTCGAGTAACTTGGCTGTTGTACGGAGCCTTGCGCGCATTCAGCCTGGAGAAACGCAGCCGAGGGCAGTCCACCGGGCAGATAGCAGGTAGGGTCCTGGATGACGGTCTCCTGCTGCACGATACCGTTGTTTCGAGCCGACTCGAGTACACCGCTGACGCCGAAGCGATCGTAGAACCAGCCATACCCTAGGCGGAGCACATCCTTGGTCGGCTTGCCATTGTGCATAAAGCCGTAAGCAAGCGCGAAGCGCGGTGCCCAGTCATTCTTATCGTGAATATCGTTTTGCGACTCGAAGCGCACGCCGTAGCTGAAGGTAAGATTGGGCTTCACTTTCCAATCGTCCTGATAGTAGAGGCCGACGTCGACGAGCGATACTTCTGCCTTGGGACTTCCGGTCACGTAGACGAGCTGGCTGGGACCTCCGCCGGCTGCCTGGATCTGGGCAAAGCTTTGCCCTGCCGCCTGGCCCTGCAGTGTAAGGGCGTACGTCTGTGCCGCCGTGAGCTGCGCGCCCGGCGCGCAGGTTCCGGTTGTTGGGCAGGCACGGGCGCCAAAGGTGTAGAGACCGTTAAAGCTCGAGTTGGCTGAGTTGGCTTCGCGCGTCGCACGCAGCCGTCCGCCAAAGTTGATAGCGTGATTGCCGGCAGCAATCTCAGTCAGATTCGAGAGCTCGTAACGGTCGGTGTGATCGTTGATGAACTGCTCGCTCTGTCCGCCGAAGGTCTCAAGCCCCTGCACCTGTACCTGCGGAGTCGTGAACGCCGGCGTCTGCGTGGAACGGTCGAAGAGCAGCTGCAAATGCGTTTCATTAATAACCTTCGGGCTGATGATGAAGGTGTCACTTAGCTGGATCGTATTTTCGCTCGAGGTACTGCTGTAGGCCTGGGAGGCAAGCGAGAACTGGCCTACGCCCTGGTTCCCTTCGGTGTCGCGCTCAAACTGGTAGCGCGCCACCAGCGTATTCTTCTCGCCCAGCTGCAGGTCGAACCGCGGGCTGATGTTGGTGCGGCTGCGCGGCACGTTGACTGCACTGTTCGAGGGCGCGATGCCGAAGTCAGCCGGATTGCCGTAGTTGCCAGCGGCAAAGTCGCCGTTGATCTCACCCAGCAACTGGTAGGCGGCGACAACCGCATCGTCCTGGATGGCGCGATGCTCGGCACTTATAAAAAAAGAAGCATTCTTGCCGAGCGGCCCACTTACCGTGCCGTTGTATTGGTAGGTGTCGTAGTCCGGAATATTCTTCGTAAACGGATTGCCGGTGTTAAATTGGCGGGCATTTCCCTGGGCAAAGAACTGGCCGTGGTATTTGTCGGACCCAGGTTTCGTCAGGATCTCAACCCGACCAAAACCGAGCTTGTCATACTGCGCGGAGTAGGGGTTCTGGTTGACGCGTATCTCGCGGATCGCAGACTTAGGCGGCAATTGCCCCGCGGTAAATCCGTCGATAAAGACCTGGCCGCCGCTTGGTCCCGCGGCCGGTCCGGCAAGCGCGGTCAGCTCGTCTGATAACTCATCAGGGTCGTCCGAGAGTGCATCCAGGTCCTTGCCGGAGATCACGATGCTGTTTGCGTTTTGATCCGGGCTCACGGAAATCGTCGGCGTGTTCTCGTTCACCTGAATGGTCTGCTGCGCGGTCTGAATGGCAAGCGTGGCGTCGAACTGGCGATTCTGGCCGGCAGCCAGCGTGACCGCCTTTGAGGCGAAGGGAGCAAACCCGGGTGCGTTGATCAGGACGATGTAGAGCCCGGGCGCCACGCCTCTCAGCTGGTAGGCGCCGCTGCCATCGGACGCAACCGATCCGACCGTGTGTCCGTCGGGCGTGGTGAGCGTGATCGTGGCTCCGGGGATAACCGCGCCCGTAGGGTCGGCAATCTGGCCGTGTAGCTGCGCGCGCCCGGTCGTGTTCGACTGGGGCGCGGTGGTGGCGGGTGCCTGAGAAAACGCCGGCCGGGCTGCGTAGTTCGCAAGCAGCAGGCTGGCAAGCATGAGCAAGGGAAGGGTACGAGGGTGCCGTTTCACAGGTCTCCGTGCAGTTCAGTGTTGAAGTGCGGTCGTCAGCGGATTCGTTACTGGGCTGCTTCTGCTCCGGGCGCGTTCCCACCAAGGTTCCAGGAGGCGGAGAAGACATCGCGGCTCGCGGTGGAGGAACCTTCAAGCAGGGGCTCAACGCCGGCAAGCAGGGTGATAGCAGTGGCAGCGCCGGGTGTGCCTTGCGAGGCTACGACCATCACCGCGTCCCCCTTCTTGAGGTCGGCAAGCGTGACCGACGGTGCGCGCTGGAGCAGCGTGGCCAGGTCGCCCCGCGGTTGCTGGGGCGCGCCGGCCTGATCGGTCGATGGTGATGGGGAGAGGCTGGGTGGCCCGCTGGCAGAGCCGCGCGGTGCCGCGTCGGCTCCGCTGTTCTTGAAGCGTGCCGCGATGCGCTGCGCGACTTCAGGCGCCAGCCTGCGTGCCTGCGTGTCGCTGTTCAGGGTGAGGGTAATAGGTTTCTTCGTCGCCAGGTCGGAAACGGTTATAGTGTTCGATGCAGCATCGACAGACGAGACGGTTCCGGCGACGTTGCGAAAGGTGCCGGCAACAATCTCCTCCGCTGTTACCTCATCGCCGCTGCGCTCCCCTCGTGCGCGGAGCTGGTCGCCCGCGTGAATCTGATCGACGGTCGACATCTTTGCGTCGGCAAACTTCACCGAGTCCGGCGAGTAGCGCCGCACAATGGTCGTCGGCGTCAGCTTGATGGTGAGCGTCTGGCCCGGGCGCGCTGTACCCAGGACGATGCTGGGCGGCGTAGAACTCTGATCGAGGGACTTCACAATGCCCGACACTCCGCGATGCTGCCAGTCCTGTTCAGACTGCTGCTGCGCCTGCGCGATGTCCGCCTGCTTCATGGCGATCACGGCCGTGGCTCCGTAGTGGGTCGCGTCGGCCCCGGGAGTTGCGCGAACCAGGATGCGGTCGCCGGGCGCGAGGTCTTCAAGCTTGATAACCGTGGCGCCCGCGAGTGTCTTTGCGCCGGGAGCGGTACGCACCAGCCTGGTGTCCGCGGAGACCGCGATGACAGCTTCTCCGCCGGCCTCGAGCTTGAGCGTCACTCTCCCCGCACCCGCCGCGACCACCGTGCCGATCAGGCGTGTGCCGCCCGCAGCCTGGGCTGCGGCGGTTGTCTGCGCCTGCGCAAGAGTCAAGTGCGGCGTAGCAAGAGCTGCGGCGAGAAGCAGGGCGTGCCGCGTGCGGAGGTGCAAATTCAAATCGTTCTCCGGGTCTGTGTGTGGATGGGGCTGCTTCGCCCCTCACCGGAACAGACGCCCCGAGCCGGTGAAAGTTTCAGCCGAAGCCGACGCCGGGCGAAGTGCACTGGGAATCGGCTAGAATGTCGTGCAGCCCAGCGGCAGGATCAGGACCAACGGCTGCGCGCGAGAGGGATGACACACGATGGCGATGACAAGTGTAGGGAAGGCCGGCTCGGCCTCCATGGCCGCACCCGGCGAAACCAACAAGAGCGCCATGGCAATGGTGACCACGCTCTTCTTTATGTGGGGCTTCTGCACCGTGCTGAACGACGCCGTCACCCCCCATCTGAAAGATATTTTCGGTCTTAGCTACTTCCAGGCATCGCTGATCCAGCTGGCCTTCTTCGGCTCGTATTTCATCTTCGCTCAGCCCTCGGGCAAGCTGATCGAGTGGGTCGGCTATAAGCGCTCGATGATCGTAGGATTGCTGACCATGGCAGTCGGAGCGCTGCTGTTTCTGCCGGCGGCCAGCTCCGGCGAGTACTACCTGTTTCTGACATCGGAGATCGTGCTGGCTGCGGGCGTTACGTTGCTGCAGGTGGCCGCCAACCCCTATGTCACCATCCTGGGTCCGCCGGCCACCGCATCGAGCCGCCTGAATCTCACCCAGGCGTTCAACACGCTCGGCGACACCGTCGCTCCATATATCGGCAGCATCTTTCTCCTGGGCGGCGCGCTTACCTCCGAGACCGGGCCACCGGTGTCGGGAAGCGCGACCGCCATGGCGTACCGCATCCATCAATCAGCCAGTTTCAAGCCGACCTATCTGGCCATCGCCGGCATCATGATGGTGCTCGCCACGGCCATCGCTTTATTCCGCTTTCCGCGGCTTGAGGTGACGCGTGACTTCCGCCCCGCCAACCTCAAGATGAAGCAGGACAGCATCTGGAACCATCCTCACCTGTACCTGGGCGCTATTGCCATCTTCGTGTATGTCGGCGCGGAGGTCTCACTCGGCAACTTCGCGGCGAACTACTTCGCGGATCCTAACATCGGCCACCTTACCCTGAAGCAGGGTACTCAACTGATCTCTATCTTTTGGGGCCTGATGATGATCGGCCGTTTTATCGGATCGGCTGTCATGCAGAAGACGGCTCCTTCGACGGTGTTGACGATCTGCGGATTTGGTGCGGGCGCGCTCGTGCTCTGTTCGCTGCTGGGTACCGGCTACTTCGCGGTCGGAACCTACCTCGCCGTGGGCATCTTCAACTCGATCATGTTCCCCACGATCTTTACTCTCGGTGTGGCCGAGCTTGGTCCCTTGACCAGCCGCGGGTCAGGCCTCCTGGTGCAGGCGATCGTCGGAGGAGCAGCCTTCCCGGTGTTTATGGGCTACCTGGCAGATAAGATCGGCATCCACCACGCGCTGGCGCTGCCGTTCCTGTGCTACTTGTACGTGATCTACTACGGCCTGCGCGGCTACCGGATCGCTTCGGACGAGCCCCAGGTGCACATTCAGGCGGTGGAGTAAGCGGGATCGCGCTCCTTGCTGATCTTGCGCCACATGCACTAAGTACACCCCCTGGTACGCAGCCTACGATGGGTGTCCGTCGTCTTACCACGTGTATTCCACTAGTGCTCACCCTTAGACGCAGGCACCAAGCCGTAGCCCACTGAATCGGAGCGAGAACGGAATGCGGCCGTACATACTTCTGCTAAGTGTCACTCTGTTCGTTGCTGTACCTACCAAACTGCTCGCCCAAAATGTCGCCAAACTCACTCTTAGCAAAGGAGTCGTTGAGGCCGGTGATTCAGTAGTAATCGGCCTCAGTGTAGAGCCAGCTCCATCGTATAGCGGAGTCATCAGGATCGGCTTTAATCCGCCAAATGGGTCTACCAACCCCCCGATTACCTCAGGAGTGCAGATTCGTCAAGGCGAGCGGGAAGTCAGCTTAACGCTAGTCGTACCAGCAGACACACTTAGCGGAATCTATCAGCTATCGTATGTTCAGTTTGGGCTTTCAAGAACCACCGATCTAACATTCGCACCGACTTCATTACAGGTGCTTGCCGGGAAGAATCTCGTAGGTCCTAAAGAAGCAAAGGTTTCACTAAATCTTACACAAAAACAATATCTACAAACACAATCAGATGAATTGCAGCATCTACGGGAGAAAGTCGTTGCTCGTTTAAGTCGAGACGCGACTCGAACGCCGTCAACTGATAGCTTTCTAATCCAAGCTATTGAAGAAGCAGATCGGTTGCTTTTGCAGGCAAAGGTTGGCTACGTTTCTTTATTCAGCGGGTCCCAGAACCGCATTCCTCCATTTTTTGAAGACTTTGATCGAAACTATCGGGCGTTAATTATAGATCTTCGAGCAGAATCACAGAGACAAAGTAAGAGGATGCTCAGTGACAATGGCAAGCTTGTCCTCTCAGCCTTAAGTGCGCACACAATTCTATATACCCAAGGGTCCAATCAGTCCAGCCTATCCGGCTCACTGCCACCGAATGCATCGACTACAATTGACTGGTTAACGCGAAACATCAGAGCATACCTTAAAGTTGCAGAGGACGGCTCCGATGAGTTCTCAATTAGCTTCTCAAGTACACCATCAGGAGCATCCATCTCCTATATGCGTACTGGTGAGCCCTATAAAGATATGGCCGACCGTACGGATATTAACGACCTAAAATTTCCGTTGGCTATGTGGACCTTTAAATTCTCCAAACCAGGATGTGAGCCAGGATTCGTGCGCCCAGACCCTTACATGGAAGACGCAAAGTCTTACGAAGTAAGATTAGGATGCCGAACCAAATGAGCGCAAATGCGATGACCGCATATGTGCGGGTCATGCGAGGCGTTCAGGTCGCGATCTACGGGTTGCCGATTACTTTCAGTCTACTCTCGGGAAGTAACCCGTACCTATTCCCACCACTAGGTTCGTCAGGTCACTTTCTTATCAGAGTAGCCTGCGTCTTAATTGGGTTAATTGCGACAATGCCGGCGATTCTCAATGGTAAGAGGATAGCTGTGATGTTGGTGCTGATCGCTGCTGTTGGAAGTGTGTATTTGTTTGTTCGCTACGCCTCTCTCGTCGAGAAAAGTGTTGTAGGAATCGACGTGCCCTCTCAGCATCGCCGAATCTATGTCACGGTGGGGTCGGAAAAGACGGCTTTCTCGCTTAAGTATTATAAGGATGCATCTGCGGCGGACATGCTTCGAGATCAAGGGCATCTAGATAACGATGTAGAGAGGATGTGGACTTCTAACTCTATCCAAGCGGCTCATCTAGCTCTTCTGAGGAACTATTTCGCACTCTTAGCGTGCTTGAACTTGGCCGCAGGTTGCCTTGCCCGTTCCACCCAGCTGGTGAAAAAACCGTCCTCTGTGGTGCCAAGCTCAAGTATTCCAGGATGCACAAAGACGCGCGACCGGAACCGCGGGTGAACACGGCTAACGATTCATTACCACTTTGTAGGACCACAAGCCACCACCCGCACCCAGCGGCTGGTGGCTTTTCACTTTTGCGGTAAACATAAGGAGCGCCGCCATGCCCGAGCAAGCCACCGTAACCTTCGCCGATATCCAGGCTGCGCGCGCGCGTATTCGGGACGATATCTATCTCAGCCCTGCCCCCTGCTCGGCCGGCCTTTCGGCCAAGAGCGGGCAGCAGGTCGTCCTCAA
>CAXUND010000034.1:0-31222 GCA_964252445.1 uncultured Acidobacteriaceae bacterium
CTCGGGGGCGGGCTGAAGTGCGAGGAGATCCCTCAGGCCGGACCGGCCGCGAGTGCCGAGCAGTTCAGCGTGCACGAGAACTATGTGGCGCTGCCACCAGGCGAAGCATTCCGCATCGAGTACTGGGCGCTGGAAGAAGCAAAGATCCGCCGACAGCCGCCAGAGAAGCAGCTCAGCCGACAGGTGGCGCTCATTGTAGGCGGAGGCTCCGGCATCGGTCACCAGACGGCACTGCTGGCGGCCGAGCGCGGCGCACACATCATGGTGGCGGACCGGGATCTTGCCGGCGCCGCGCGAGTAGCTCAAGAATGCGCGAGCATCGCCGGTAAGGAGGCGGTCAGCTTCACGTCCATTGACATCCGCGACCGTGTGACTATTCGGGCTGCGCTGGAGGCGACGCTGAGAACCTTCGGCGGCATCGACATCGTCATCAATACCGCCGCCATCTTTCCTTCGTCACCGGACGGGGTCATCTCAGACGAACTGTGGGCGACGACACTGGACATTAACGTGACCAGCAACTTCAAGCTGGCTGAGGAAGCAGGCAAGGTGCTCAAGAAGCAAGGTCTGCCTGCCTCGATTGTGCTCACGAGCTCTGCCAACGCTGTTGTGCCCAAGCGCGGCAGCGAGGCTTACGACGTTTCGAAAGCTGCGCTCAGCCACCTGGTTCGTGAGCTCGCGGTGGGCATGGCGCCGCTGGTACGTGTAAACGGCATCAGTCCGGCAACCGTTGTAAAGGGCTCAACCATGTTCCCGCGCGACCGCGTGAAAGCGTCGCTGAGCAAGTACAACATCCCGTTTAACGAGACGGCTTCGGACGATGAACTCCGCGACGCCCTGGCAGAGTTCTACGCGCAGCGCACCCTCACGCATGTGCCCATCGATCCCAGGGATAATGCCGAGGCGATCCTGTTTCTGGCCGGTCCCCAGGCGCGAGTCACCACCGGCCACATCATCCCTGTCGACGGTGGTCTGATCGAGGCCCAGCTGCGGTGAGTGAGTCAGCTCCGGCGCCGGGGTCAGCAGCCGGCCGAGCCTCGATTGCGGTCGATCTGGGAGCGGAGAGCTGCCGGGTGTCCCTGCTCCGTTGGACCGGAGGTGAGCCTGACCTGCGGCTGGTACGCCGCTTTCCCAACGGGCCGGTGTGCTCGGCGGATGGCTCCCTCCGTTGGCCGCTACGAGCGATCATCGACGGTGTCGAGCATGGTATTCGTCGCGCGGCCGAGCTGGCGCCGGAGGGGATTGCCTCGATTGCTGTCGATGGATGGGCGGTGGACTATGTCCGCCTCGGTAGCCGCGGCAGCTATCTTGAGGAGCCTTTCTGCTATCGAGACCCGCGGAATGTCGCGGCTGCTGCTGCGCTCCACCAGCGCATCTCTGCAGAGGCCGTGCGCGAGATCACGGGTATCGAACAACAGCCGATCAACACGCTCTACCAGCTGTATGCCGACAAGCTAAGCGGCAAGGCAGCTGCTAGGTGGCTCAACCTGCCCGAGTATCTGCTTCACCGATGGGGCGGCGAGCCGGTTGCCGAGTACACCAACGCTTCGCATACACAGTTGATCGACCTTGGCACTCGAGACTGGAGTCCCGAAATCTTTCGCGCAGCGGAACTCAATTTGCGCGACGCGGCTCGCATTGTTCCGGCCGGCACCCTGCTGGGCAGGCTTTCCGGACCGCTCGCTGATCTTCCTGCACTTAGTGAAACGGAGCTGATCGCCCCGGCCTGCCACGATACGGCCTCTGCCATCGCGGGTATCTCGGAAGCGGGTGATGACTGGGCTTATATAAGCTCCGGCACCTGGTCCCTGGTGGGAGCCTTGATTGCTGCCCCATTGAACTCGGCCGAAGTGCGAAAAGATAACTTCACTAATCTCGGCGCGATAGGCGGAATGACCTGCTTTCACAAGGGAATAAACGGCATGTGGATCCTGAAGCAATGCATGGACCACTGGGCTCAGACCGGCGAGCCGTGGGATATCGTCGATCTGCTGCAAGCCGCTGAGCTTGAAGACGTACCCTCCGACCTGCTGCACATCGACGATCCTGAGTTCATGGGCATGGGGCAGATGCCGAGCCGCATCAACGCTCAACGTGTGTCTTGCGGTCTTCCGGCCTTATCAGAGCACCGTAAAGACGCACCAAGGATGGTCTCGCTCCTGCTGCATAGCCTTGCCGCTCGATATGCGGAAGTCATCGACCGCCTTTGCACCCACTCCGGGAAGAGAATGCGCCGCATCGTGATGGTAGGCGGCGGTGCACAGAATGCCTTGCTGCGACAGCTGACCGCGCGAAATACCGGGATGCAGGTCCTCACCGGGCCTTCAGAAAGCTCGACCGTCGGCAACTTTGCCGTGCAGCGCGCCGTGCTCGAAGGGTCTTCTCCCGCTAATCCGACAAGCTTTGTGCGGGGAGTCAACCTCTGGGCCAGCCGGATCGCCCGTGCCGAGCTTCGACCTGCGTAAGATTGCGCTGCGGGTGCGCAAAGATCCTTCTTTTCAAGTGTGTGCACAGGCTGCATCCGCGCATCACGACTGTGTGGCAGCTCGCGGCTGCCAACGGTATGCCGCCTTCGAGTTGCTGAAGAAGAACTTCTCTCGAGAGCGGCTGTTACGCTCGGCAAGGTATCTCTCCACCAGCCCAAAAGTTACAGTAAGACTCGCAACATGATCGCTGTTCGGCCAGTCGCTGCCGAAGATCAGCTTGTCCGGACCGAAGGCATTCCAGAGTCGATCCAGGCGACTGCGGTAGACGCCCAGATCCAGAACCGGTCCGCCACCAACCTGTACAGGAATTTCGGAAAGCTTTGCGAAGGTGCGTGGAGCTTTTCCTAATTGCGCGAGCAGAGCGGAAAGAAGCTCTTGATCCTGGGAAGAAGTCGGCTCGGCCATGTGCGGCAGGTGATCGATGACGACCGAGAGTCCGGGTTCCCGCTCGACGACTTTGAGCAGCGCAGCCAGCAGCGGCAGGTCCGGGTTAGCGCTCTCGAGAACCAGCCCCGCCTGAGAGAGCTGCCGCATGGCGGTCCAGAACGCTGGATCAGCGAGGTCCTGGCTTATGCTTCGGTTCCAGAGGTTGCCATGTCGCACGCCGAGAAACAAAGGATTGCGATGCAGACGCTCGAGCTGTGCACCGAAGTCGTTTGCAGTTGGAGCGAGGTCGCCGATCATCCCGACCATGAATGGCGAAGACTGAACAATGCCAAGCAGCCAGTCGTTGTCGCTCGCAAGCGGACTAGCCTCAATCGCGATCGCGCCTACCACCCCAAGCTGCTCCGCCCCTGCCTGGTAGCGCGCGGGAAGGGCCGGCTTGTAAATCAGATCACCGCGCGGGGGCCAGGGCACGCCACCCGGCCTTGAGGGATCAAAGAGGTGGATATGTGCGTCAAGGATGCGCGTCTGAGGAGCGGGCGACCGGGCGTACAAGAATAGGCTCGCATGCGGGGAGAGAGCTCCACAACTCGCGAGCACACCTTGTTTGAGGAGAGCTCTCCGGTTCACCATGCTCCACCTTAATGCTCTACTGCCGGCTCTGCTGCAACACCGTCACAGGTCCTAAAAGCCCGGACGGAAGAAGGGGCGAGTCTGCCTTGTACGGTTTTACGTCGGCAAAGGTGTACTTGGTGGTGGCATCAGGTTGTTGATCGCCGATGAGGCGGTTCACCCAGAGGTTTGTGACCTTGACTTCGATCCTGTTCTTGCCCGGCTTTAAGATGCCTGTCACATCTGCGCGGAAGGGAGCATGCCACAGAGTTCTAACAGCTGTTCCGTTGACCGTGAGGTCGGCAATATTCTTCACATCTCCAAGATCAATCCAGATCGTCGCACCGGGCTTGAACCAGTCCGATGACGCTTCTATTGTCTTGGTGTAAGTGCCGATACCTGAGAAATACTTGATCCCTTTGTCCTGACTTTCGCTCCAGGAAGCAAGGGCCGGCATAGTCATGTTGGTGGGGGCCCCACGACCAGCCTCAAAGGCGACGTCCCACGATCCGACTACGGCCGTCAGTTGCTTTTCGGTGGCGGTGGGCAGCACCCGAGCCATCTCTGTCGTCGACTTACGAAAGACTACAAAGACAGTGCCCCACGGTTCGAAGTGCAGGGGAACGGTCGTTTGTCCGCCCGCGATCTTGTAGCCGGCAGGCCGCGTGGTGCCTGTCTCCGCGTACCAGAGTTCGGGTTCTTTGCCAGCGACGCGAAAGGTCGCGTTTATGTCCACGGTCTGCGTGCTGCGGTTATCGACGAAGTATATGTCCGCATCCGGCAGCTTACGATGCGCGAACAGTACGGGGTTATCCGGCTTCGCGGGTCCCTGATCAAAGTCGGCGGGAATGTTGAGCTGCTTAAGCGCGACTGCCGCGTCCTGCCCTGCATAAACTTTGCCTGCGCCGACGGAATGTACTCCGCTACCATCGCCAAAGAGCTGGTCGTTGAGGCGTTTGAACTCCTGCGCGTCGTCTGCAAGACTTGGCGTTCCAATCGGCTTGGTGCCCACGACGATTGCTCCCTGCTGAACCAGTCGATAGATGGCGCGCAGCACCGGCAGAGACATATGCCGACTGTAAGGGTCAAGCGCAAGGATCCTATACGCCATGCCACTGTTAGTGGTCAGCTTGCCGTCGGCCGAATGGATCTCGTGAATCAATGCATCGGCATTGACGTAGTCGAAGTTGTACCCGGAGGGCAGGCTGGGCGCCGACTTAGCAAAAATCGCAGTAAGATTTGAATCTTCGCCGTAGAAGTAGAGAATGTCCGCGACAAACCTGCCTTGCTGCAGCATGTACGAGGTGCGGGCGAGATAGTCGATCCACACATGTGCGTCCTCAGCCCAGGTTTCATTACGGTTGAACCATTGGCCGAAGGGTCCGAGGGTCAAGCCAGGCTTCCTGTCAGCGAATGGCTGATGGGCCGACTCATGAATCACAAAGCGGTTGATCCCATTCAGAAATTCCTGGTCAGCCGTGGGCTTCAGAGTTTCTGGGGACCATCCCCAGGGGGCCTGCGCAGCGGTCATCGACTCTGCCGCGGCCAGGTTCTGGCCATAGATGTGAGCCACGGACGCAGATTCGCGGTCATCGGCATTGAAACCGTACTGGATGTGATTAACGCCCGGCGTCTGCGTCCACATCGCGCTCATGGGAATGTCATCAAGCTTCTTGACCTCCATGCCGTCTGCAATAAAAGCGCGGCGGTCTTCATGCGATTCGCCGTAATGCCCCATGCCGCGCTCTTTCAACGAGGCCTGCACCTGGCCATAGTGCTCATCTGCGGTGAGATCGGCGATGGTCTTGCGAAGATCCCAAAGGAACTGATCACTCGCCTGCGCACTCTCGACGATGCGCCCTGTAAGCACTGGCATCCACGGATGGGGATCGTAGCCGCGTCGTTTGACAAATTCGGCGACCATATTATCAGTCCAGTTTTGTGCACCGGCCTCCCAGCTATCCGTGATGACGTAGCGGATGCCCTGCCTCCCCATCATGTCCGCCCCGACAGTCTCCTTATAGCTGTCAAGGTAGCGGTCCATGTAGTTCTTCACATAGCCCCGATTCAGCTTGTCGACTTCAAGGCCTGTAGCTTCCTTGGTCGCCGGGTGATTGGTGATGCCGAGGAGCGAATAACCGAACCTGAGCACGACCCAGTGGCCCGGGGGCGGTGTCCACGCCAGAGTTCCGTCCGGCTTCATTTTTCCCGTGAGATCGACGACACTGCTCTTGTCTATGACCTCCGCGGCGTTTGCGTCCGGAGTGGAAAATTGATAAAGATCAAGCATGGGCACGAATGCTGCTTTCTCCTCAAAGCGATTGACGCGCTCGTCGGGATGCAGAACAAGTTCCGCCACTGAGATGGTTGTTGAAGGCTTTGGCAGCTTGATGCCGAAGGCCTCCATATTTTCAGTAGACATGCCCGACGGCAGCGGTGGCGGAGCAGTGATCGTCAGCCGGAAAAACCTTGCAGTGACGGGCGCAAAAGTGATGGTATGTTCAGCAGCGCCATCCTTCGGTACTTCGAGGACTTGGCGGAATTTCTGTCCGTCATCGCTCGCCTCTAGCGCCCTCACTCCGTCCAGATTCAAGCCCATGAAGTCTGTAATCTGATTTTGCTCGCTCGCAATAACCGCAGTGATGGATCGGATGGTTTGCGGCTGCGCGTACTCAAACTGGATGTAGGCCTTCTCACCCGCGCTGTGTACCTTAGGGATTTCGACACCGCGGATCAGGTCACCGTCGCTCAAGAGGCTGGCGTCAACCGGTCCACCATTGCTCGTGACTTTGGGTCTGAGAGAAGACGCCGCCACTTCTGCTTCTGGAGCCTTGTAAGCCACGACGGCCGCGTCTGCGTAGAACTCGGGAGCGGGTGTGTCCGAAGTCATGAGATCGTGGATAGGCAGATTTTGGAAGGCGCCTGTGTTCCCCGGAGGGTGGGACAATTTGCCAGTGAACGGCCGCCCGCCTTCAACATGGGTCTCGCTCCACACGTACTTCTTCATAGCCTGCGACCCAGGAACCCAGGGTCCCCCTGTCTCGCTCCAACCCGGCGATCCGGCGATAGCCTCTTCCATGCCGAGGTCCTTCGCCAGGTTAGTCGCGTATCTGAATGCGTCTTTCCACTCCGGCGTCATATAGGCCAGCCGCTTGTCTACATACTGCGGCGTAAACAGCGCCGCGTCGAAGTTCTGAAAGCCCGCTATGTGGGAGCGGTTCATCCACTCCAGGTCGAGCTTGATGCCTTCTTTGGTGACGTTGCCATTCATCCAGTGCCACCAGACCCGCGGACGCGCGCTTGCCGGAGGATTGGCAAACCCTTCCTCCAGAGAAGATCCCGCCTGCGCCAGCGCGATGCTGCACATACAAGCTGACAGCAGTGCTCCCTGGGTTAGTTGACGGAAGTGATTTGCCTTTTTCATTACTCTCCTGTCTTGACTGCGGATGCATGGGCAGAAACGTCTTCATTAATGTCCGACGGGCCTACCTTGAAAGAAGAAAACCTCCTCCATAAAGGCGGGGCTTTCCCCTGCCCCTAGTGTCGGCACCGGCTCAAAGATGGACGCCATTCTCGCCTGCCAGCGTTGGTTCACGTCGCTCGCCCCTAATTGCTTGAAGAGCGTGGCCCGTTCGGGAGCATGAAGGTAGAGAAATAAGTCCTGGCCACGGCGAAAGATCGAGTACTCCGCTACACCGAAGGATTCAAGTTCGGCGAGCAGCTCCGGCCACACATTACGGTGAGCCTCGTCATATTCTTCTTCCTTGCCTGCCCTGATCCGCAGCTGAAAGGCTATTCGCTGCATCGTGCTCCTATTTCGATACGATCGCTTGAAGACAGCGGCATGGTCTCCTTCCGCGAAGCATGCCGCTGCAAACCTGTGCTTCGAAGGGTTAGAACAATGCCCTCAGCGAGAACTCAAGAATACGGGGGTCAAGTGCCGAGGTCACCTTTCCATAAGCAGCATCACCGAAGGTGGTATCGATGGTGCCGAAATTCGGGTGATTGAGGAAGTTGAAAGCCTCAGCCCTGAACTGCAGGTTGAGCCGCTCGTGAATAGGGAAGGTCTTATAGGTCGCCACGTTGAAGGAGATTTCCCGGGGTCCACGGATACTCCCCGGGCTGGCGTCTCCGTAGAAACCGTTTAACGGCGCGGCAAAGGCAGTCGTATCAAACCATTCATTCTTGTTCTTCAGCAGGCGGATGGGTGCAACCCGGTCAGGACGGATGGCCTGCCCTGCAGTCGACGTGCTGAGCCCCGGGGTGAAGGCAAACCCGCTTTCCAGAACACCGAGAGTGGCCAGACTCCAACCGCCGATGAATGTCCTTTCCAGGAAGTTGCCGCTCGTCCGGAAGCCAGGGAAATCATAGATGGCAGAAGTTGTAAGCACGTGCGGGCGGTCGTAATTGGCGGGACCGTATTCTCGGCTAAGATTCCGCCAGTCCTGGATGCCCGACGCGCCGATACTTTGGCCGATCGTCGTTGAGTGCCCAAGCTGCGAGAGCGACTTGCTGTAGGTGTAAGCAACCGTCGCCTGCACCGTATTCTTACGATATTGGAAGCCACTTTGAAAGCCGTTGTAGTTAGCACTGCCGACGCCGGCTTCGGTAAGAATCGAGGAATAGCCCTTATAAGGACGCGTGTAGTTAGGGCTGCTGGCGCCCGTGTTGATGCAGGGATCGTAGTCGTAAGTGGCAGACGCGGCTTGGTTCGGTGCGAGGCATCCTGCCTGGGAGGGCGCTGTGACCGGCAGAGGCTCGTTTTGATCGTAGTTGAACGTATCCGCGTGACGTACCAGGGTTCCGGCATACGTAAGACCCAGTACCGCGTTCGGAAACAGCTGCCGATCCACGGACAAGCTGAACGACTGTAGCTGTGCGGGCACGAAACGGGGCCCTACCGCGTTGAGGGACTGTGGCGACGCGCCGGTGCTCGCGCCGGCCGTCGGATTCTCTAGCGTCCCGTCCAGAATATTTGAGCTTTGGGTGAACGGTGGATTCTGCCCGAAAGAGTTGTAGATCGCCTCGATCGCAAGACGGGAGTAGCCGATTCCGTAGCCGCCGCGAATCGAGGTTTTCCCGTCTCCATTCACGTCATAGGCAAAGCCGACGCGCGGTGCAAAATCCTTGTAGCTGGCAGTGAAGAATCCTGAAGGAACGCCGTTCTGTCCCGCGAAGACCAGGCCCGTATACAGGTTTGCGGGCGTACCTGCACTGTCCACCGGAACGCCTGCAGCATTCGTCGCGAAGCCGCCGCCGACAGTCACGACAGGAGCTTGCGCGGCGTTGTACTGGGACGCATAGAACGACGTCACCTGGTTCCCGGATTCTGTGTTCGGTGAGAAATACTGCCAGCGCAGGCCGGCGTTAATCGTCAGTTGACGGTTGACGTGCCAATCGTCCTGCGCATACGCCTCTCCCTGCCGATAGTGAAAGGAGCCACTGCGCTGGCCACTATCCTGATGGTACGAAGAGTCGAGCCCGAGAAGGGTATCCGCCGCTGGATCGCCAGTTCTTGTCCCGTTGAACGTGAAATTTCCGTTGGGATAAGTAAATACATTTTGATTTTTAATGCCTGCAATATAGAGCGCGCCAAACTGAAGGACGTGCGCGCCCTTGGTCCAGCTCAAATCATCGGAGATGATCCCCTCGCCGTCGGACGCGTGAATGGGAGGTGTGCCTGCACCGAAGCTGGAGTAACCGCCTGTCGGAGCAATGAAGGGCGCCTTATCAAGCGTGTTTGCATTCGGGAATGCCTGCGCAATCGTCACCCCTGCAGGAGTGATGAAGTTAGCGACCGTAATACGCGGCTTGTCATAGGTCTCAGCGACACTGGCGCTGTTGATAAGCGCCGGCGTGAGAGTGGACGTAAGACGCAGCAGCATGTTCAGGCCGGTCGTGTAGTATGTGGTCGGTATGGTCGAGAGATTGCTGCCGGCGAAGGAATTGTTGGGCACTCCGTTCTTGACCTGTTCGTAGCTGAAACGACCGGTAATTACCTCTTTTTCGGTGAGGTAGTCGTCAACGCGGTAGTTATAGCTGTCCTGGCCAAACGTACTTGGGTTGGTGTTGATGTAGTTTTCACCGCTGCCCGAGTTGTTGTTAGGAAGCGGCATAAAGGTGTTCACCAGGGCTACTGCCGAGGGATCAAAGCAAGCCGGATTAATGGTGTTGGGACCAGTCTGACAATTAGTCGCACCTCGTGCGGCCAACTGGGTTAGGTCCAGCGGACTCAACGTGAGCGGGTTGGTAAAGGTGCCGGCGCGCTGTGCCTGCGAGAATACGGTCGCCTGCAGTGAAGACCCGATGGTGTTTCTCCTCCACTCATTTGAGGCGAAGAAGAAGAGCTTCCGTTGACGATCGGCGTTAAATAGGCGAGGCACAAACAGCGGTCCGCCCAGGGTGTAACCGAAGATATTCTGGCGCAGTTTGGTGGTCGTGGTGTTGAAGTAGGGGATGGCATCGGTAGCGTCGTTGCGGAGATAGTCCCATGCACTCCCGTGAAACTGCTGCGAACCCGACTTGGTCTGCACCACTACTTGGCCGGAGCCGGCAAGACCATAGCGCGCGCTGTAGTTGTCCTTCAGAATACGGAATTCATCGATCGAGTCCACAATCGGCAAAATATTAATATTGGCCAGATTGCCGGTGTTCATGTTGTATACCCCATCCAGGGTGTACACGCTGTACTCGACAGATTGCCCGTTCACTATCAATGTCGTAGAACCGGTGAGTCCGCCACCCTGCTGCTGGTTGTTGCCGGCCGTACTGCTCACCCCAGGGATCAACTGCCCCATGGATTGGAAGTTGCGGCCATTGAGCATCAGGGTGTCGACTTGTTTCGATGTTATGGTGCCTGCATTCCCGGACTCCTGTGTTTCGACGGCCAGGGCATCCGCCTCGACATTCAGAACCTCACTACTGGCGCCGACGGTGAGGGTCAGACTTGCCTCGCGGGTCTGGCCTGGATCCACCTGCACATGTTCGAGCGTTTCACGCTTGAAGCCCGGGACCTCCGCCTCAACTGTGTAGGCCCCCGGGGTCAGAGCCTCTGCTGAGTAAAAGCCGTCGCTCTTTGTCGTCAATCGAACTGCCACTCCCGTCGCTTCGCTGGTGACGACAACAGTCACGTTGGGCAAGACGGCGCCACTCGGGTCGGTCACCGTGCCGCGGATCGCCCCCTGGTTGCCCTGGCCGATGGCCAACACCGAACAAACCATGAACAGAACCCAGCCGGCAAACGCTGAGCGGGCCAGACCACGATGCGCCATACAGATCTCCTTAAAACCGTTTCGGATTTGTTCCGCAATTGAAAGCGGACCTCATTTAAGAGCGCGGAGCGTGCCATTGTCAATACCAAACATGTTTCAGAGTGACCCGGCTACGGCACCGCCTGAACTCGGCCCAGGGCTGTGCTGTCCGCCCGCTCAAGTCAAGCACATGGCCTGCGCCAGGTCTCAGTGCTGCTATTGGCAGTGTCCGGCGGCGCGCGGGCCGCGCGCGTGGGAGGCGGCGATCTCAACCTAGAGGAGGAAAGAAGGTGCGGCGGCTGCTGCTTCTACGGACACCTTCGATGGCTTTGACTCCACGCTCGATAAGGAGCCGGTCCCATGGGCTGCGACTCTGATCGAGGGGTAAAACTGGCTCGCCCGCTGAGATGGGCGGAGGCACGGGGGCGCAAAGCGTGGACCCCATGAGAGCGACCAGGCTTAGAGTCTCTGCCTCAGAGGGGAGTCAGTGCGCGCAGGATGCGGCCGAGGCGCAGCGCGTCTTCGCAGAGGGTGCGGGCGCATAAAATCGTGGTCCGCGTTAGGGGAGTAGCCCCTTGTTGAAGATGAGGTAGATGGCCTCAAGCACCGTGGAGAACGGAGCGGCGAGTTCCAGAGCCGCCGGAAACCTAGAACAGGGTTTGCTTCTCCGCACGACTGCGACGACGCGCTAGGCGATCGTGGTACGGCGATCAGACGTCCTTCCCAACTCTCACTCAGGGTCGGTCGAAGTGGCCTTCACTGTACTCCGTCAGCCTTGGATCCAGGCCGGGTGAAATGTTGCGTGACGGCTCATTTGAGAAATCATTCAGGGTGGAGTTTCGCTGCACGATCACCGACTCCATGGCCCACTTTGTCGCGCCAAAGATGGTGTTGTCGAAGGCGTCGTTGTTATCCGCGCCCTCGGCAAAGAAGATTCCGCTGTAATGACTGCCCCGGATGAGGTTGCCAAAAACGATATTCCCGCGACTGGGCATAAAATTCAGGTCTTTCACCTGGACGTCCGCCTTTGCAGATCCCAGCTCCACTCCAAAGAAGTGAAACCGGGCGTTCTGACCCTCGTTATTGTCCACGATGGTGTTCAAACCCACAAAGTTATAGAAGTCAGTGCGCACCATCTTTACGCCACCGCCAAAGTTCCCGTCTACCTCGTTGAACAACACCTCGTTATAAGCCGCGTTATCCATGGAGATAGCAGGAGCCTTCGCCGGAGAGGTGCCGTCGGGAAGCCGGCCGAAGCCGAAGATAAACTCTCGCTGCAGCTCAAAATCGCTCTTGCCCCACCGTTTTCCATTCGCCTGTACCAGGTTGTAGGCCACCACGTTGGCCAAAGACCCGTTATCAAGACAGATCCCTTCCTTCGCGTTACTCTCAATCCTGTTGCCGGTGAAGACCGTTCGCGCCGCGCCGTCTGAGTAGATGCCTGACGATTGATTGCCGGCAATGTGATTGAGTGCGATTACATTGTCATGGGGGATGTTGACGCGCTCAGCCATCGGCTGCTCACGCACTCCGAACAGGTCTGGATTGAGCAGGCTGTTCGGATCCTTTGCCAGGTCCGCATTCCGATCTGTGATGACAATGCCCGCCCGCCAGTTAGAAGAATTTAGATTGTCTGAAACATCGTTTTCAGCGACCGTCGTGTTGAACGTGTTGCCATGCAGCATGATGGGTGCACCCCCGAGCCGTCGAAAGTGGCTGCCCCACAGAACCACATCCTCTGCATCGGTAATCAGCACGCCACCGCCGGCAAGCGAATCCATCACCAGACCCCGCAGCACCACATGCTTGCTTTGCCGCACCAAGACGCCATAGTTGCCGGCCACGAACACTCCGCCGCGGATGCGCACATCGTGTGCACCCTCGACCCTCACCATGTATGGACCTATGCTCTTATCCGCCCGCAGCTGCACTTCCCCGAGATCCAGGTTGACGTGGTCGTTTCCGATCCTCAGCGGAACATCGACCAGCAGTTGCGGTCCGGAAACCTTGATGGACGCCGCACCTCCTTGCGCTATCTCCGCGTTGAGCGCAGACGCACGGTTACCGGTGAAGATGCGAGGTGACCCGACAGGCAGTTCCTCGGCCCGCGCCTTTGCACGCGCAAACGTCACCTCCGACAGGCGCCACGCCTGCGAAGCCGAGAAAGCGGCCAGTTTCCTGCTTTGCGCACGGGCCATCACCTGCGTGCCCTGTACGCTCTGCCAGAGAGAGTCATCAGGATGATTCTTGAGCGGTGGCAGCTGATAGGCGCTGAAGATATCCCGCACACCAAATCCAATAGGTGGTTGCTTCCCTGTTTCGACAGGAAGTACCGGGTGGGCGTACAGCGCGAGCGCGGCCAGAAGAAGCAGGGCGGACAAAGAACACCAGCGGATCATATCCACCACAGTATCGCAGCTTGGCCAAGGAGCGCCCCTTGCGCCCAGCCGAAGGCGGAGGATATCCTGACGACAAAGCTAGGTTACTTACCACTACCCCATCGTAGACCCTTGGGCTCGTCAGTTATAGCCGTTAACTAAATTGGCGCATTAACAACCGTACACCTTCTGCAAAGCACGGTCCAGAAAGGGAGAAACCAGGTACATCGATGCTCTTTAACTCGTATGTCTTCCTGCTCTGTTTTCTTCCTGCGACGCTCGTTGTCTATCAACTGGTTAGTAGGTTTCACCGTAAGGCGGTGGTGATCTGGCTCGGCTGCGCCTCCCTGATTTTCTACGGCTACTGGCAGCCTCGATTCCTGCTGGTGCTTGGCACGTCGATAGTCTTTAACTATCTCGTATCCTGCCTGATTAGCCGAAGGTTTGCTAATTCCGTGAGCACACGCGTTCTATTATGGTTTGCGATCGCCGGGAATCTTGGCGCACTGTGCTGGTTCAAATACCTATTTCCGCTGCTGAACTTCGCAGGCACCCACCTTCATGCTAAACGCCATTGGGGCGAGGTGCTTCTTCCGCTTGGGATCTCGTTCTTCACCTTTACGCAAATCGCCTACCTGGTTGACCTGCAACAAGGAGCAGCCGAGCAGCAGGACTTCTTCAGTTATCTGCTTTTCGTCACTTTTTTTCCCCACCTTATTGCGGGTCCTATTCTGCATCACCGCGATATCATGCCCCAGTTCCAGCAGGATCGTAAGTATGGTCTCTCATTGCATGACCTTTCTGTAGGCTTCAGCTGGTTTGCGATGGGGCTGGGCAAGAAGGTGCTGATCGCCGATAACCTCGCACCAACTGCTAATCTCATCTTCGGTGTCTATGGGAACGTGCGTCCGGCTGAAGCATGGATGGGCGCCGTCAGCTATGTTTTTCAGCTTTACTTTGACTTTTCAGGCTACTGCGACATGGCCTGCGGCCTTGCGCGCATGTTTTCGATCGACTTTCCGCTGAACTTCAGCTCGCCTTACAAAGCTGCAAGTATTATCGAGTTCTGGCAGCGCTGGCACATGACGCTCACCCAATATATCGGGAGTTATCTCTACAGCCCCATCCAGTTCCTCATCAGCGCGTGGCGGCAGAAGAGGGGCAAGAAAGTCTCGCGCAAGGCTCAGGCAACGCCCGAGGGGTTCCTGCAAATGGTTGCTGTTCCGACGTTGGTGACCATGTTCATCGCAGGTATCTGGCACGGCGCGGGTTTGCAATTCATGGTTTTCGGTTTACTCCATGGGCTATATCTTACGGCCAACCACGGCTGGCGCATCTTTCGGCACGCGCGCAAAATACCTGATCTTACAGGCGCAGTCGGCATGATCTCCCGGGCGGCCCGCGTCGTGCTCACCTTTTTATGCGTACTGGTCAGCCTCGTATTTTTTCGGGCATCTTCTGTTCAGGAAGGTGCCCGCCTTATCAAGCGCCTCGCCTTCAATCATGCCAGGAACCCGCCTTTCGTTTTCCCTGTTACCCGCGAGCAACTTATCCATCTTGCCCTGGTTGCTGTCATCGTCTGGTGCTTTCCGAACACGCAGGAGATCCTGGCTCGTTACAAGCCGGCGCTTGCTCTTGCGCCTACTGATGAGAGCACACGCAGCGTGCCACTCTACTGGGAACCCAGCCTGCTCTGGGGTCTCGCACTCGGCGCCGTCATCCTGGTAGCCCTTGTTAATCTTCAAAATCCCAGCAGCTTTCTCTACTTTCAGTTCTAAGCGCTCCGGCAGTAAATCGTTATGGCAACCGTTCCCGAACCGACATATGCGCCTCATATAAGTTCGCCGCTCGCGGAGCGACTAGGTCTGCGTTACCTGCTCTATTTTCTACTCATTCCGTTCCTCGGCTTTGTTTTCCCATTTGTAGCCGAGCGCGTTCCGCCTCTCAGCCACTGGAGCGTCACCTACGGCGGCAGTATTCTCGATTACGCACACGGCTTGTCCGGCGTAGATGCCGACGTCGTCTTCTTTGGCGACTCTACGGTCATGTACGGCGTCGACACTCCCCAGTTATCTCGTGAGTTAGGACTCAAGATCATCAACCTGCCCAACACCTATGGCAGCCTTGCCGATACCGGTGACTGGGTCTTGCGCGAGTACCTGGCGCACAACAAACCACCACGACTCATCGTCTTTGAAACTTCGCCCTGGAATCTGGACTTCCACCAGATGCCGATCAACCCGGCTCCCTACGAGGGGGATGAGCAGGTAGTCCGCCATGCATCTCCGGGCTATTTTGTTAGATTCGCGCTCGCGCATCCTCTCGACATGCTCTACTTTCCCTGGCGCTTTTATGTCACTCCGGTGGCGCTTACTTCGCTCTTCAACGGGCGCACGGTGCGGGTCGCTCAAGTGGTCCAGGGGTACACACCAAATCTGCTGACACGGACGCTCCCCCACGACTGTATCTTCCCCGACTTCGAGGTCGCTCAGATGGCCACCGGCTCCGTTGAGGAACTTCTGCGACAGTATCGATCACCGGGCACCAGAACCATCGCCTATCTTTCACCCATCCCGGCTTGCCAGAATGTCGACGCCATCGCCGGTCGACAGTATTCAGGCTTGGAGATCATGCCGCCGGTCGTTGTGCCGCCTGAGGATATCGCCGATGACCCGACCCACGGGCACCCTACTGCAGCTTCCGCACCTTACACGACAGAGCTGCTGGTCAACGTCATCCACCAGGCACTTAGCGATTGACTTATACGACCGTACCCGCTGCCACCGGAACATCCACACCCATCATGTATGCCGAAGCTGGCGAAAGCAGCAGATCGAACACTCCGATCAGATCGGCCGGCGTCGCATTGCGGGCCAGCGGATTTGCTGCAGCCGTCATCTGGACGGCGAGCTCCGGGATCGCACCCAGGAACTGTGTCTCAACCATGCTTGGTGATATAGCATTGATCCGCACCTGCGTGGACGCATATTCCGCGGCCAGAGATCGCATCAGTCCTAACTGTGCATATTTTGCGATCGTGTACATCGCCGTGAACTTCGGTGGCATGTTATGCACATAACTCGAAAGCATAAAGACCACGCGCGTGTCGGCATTTTTCGCCATCTTAGGCAGTAATCGCTGCAGTAACATGGCGACGGATCGCAGCTGGATGGTGAAGTCCCGCTCGAAGTGCGCCCAGTCGAACTTGGTGAAGCGCTCATTCACCGGTCGTAGGGCCGGCAAGTGCACGACGGCCGAGATAGACCCGAGCCCGGCCACTTGCTCCACAAAGGCGCGCACAGCCTGGAGATCACCGAGGTCCGCCTCAATAGAAATCACCCGTTCGCCAAACTCCTGCTGTAACTCGGCGATCCGGGCGTTTCCGCGAAATGAATGCGCGACAATCGTCCGCCGCGTGTTCACCAGCAGATGCCGCATCAGCGCTACCCCTATGTCCGACGATGCTCCGGTGATAAGCGTCAATCCATCAGGCATGGAAGCCCACCCGGATGGTTGCCTTTGAGACCAGCTTGCCATCAGCCTTGCGGATGCGCGCCCGTACCTCAAAGCGGCGGTACGCCTCAGTAAGGTATGAGACCTCACCCTCAACCAGCAGTCGTTCTCCGGCAAAGGCTGCAGCGTGAAAGTCGATGTCAATGCCCTGAAGGAGCGCATATTTTCCCGGCAGGTAGACGCCGATCAGCCTTGAGTACAGGGCAGCCGTCATCATCCCGAAGACTACCCGACCGTTGAAGCCCGATGAGCGGGCGTAACTTGCATCCATGTGCAGGGGATTGGTGTCGCCGGAAACACTCGCAAATTGAAGCATCATTGCATCTGAAAAAGACGCCTCAAATTGCGCGCGCAGCTTAAGCCGGACGTCTTCCCATCGGTACTCGTTCACTTCGCTCGCTGCTTCTGTTCGATCAGGTCAATCATCTCCCCGACGTTTTTGAGCCCCTGCAGCTCGGCCAGTGCGAACCTGATCTTGAAGTGCCGCTCTATCGCGGTCACCAGGTTGACGTGCGCCAGCGAGTCCCAATCCTCTACGTTCTGTGCATTCGACGCCCGCGTAATCACGAGGTCAGGCTGGTCAAGAATATCCTGAAAAATAGGTTGCAATTCGTCCAAATACGACTGGCTATCCATGGCTCATCCCGGTGACGCGAATATGACGATTTTTTTGCAAATAATCGGCTAGCTCCAAGCGCCAGGTGGTCACTCCGTCGACCTCACCTATAAGATTAAATCCTAGCTTCTTGTAGTGATCTGCAACCATTCCGTTCTTGCTTGTAGGGATATAGTAACCTACCAGCGCAGACATGTTAGCGAGCCGTGCACGCTCCACCAGGCTGTCGAGCATGGCGACTTCCATATCGCGCTTCAGTACGCGACAGCTCATCAGCCAAAGGTCCAGGTGCAGGGCATCGTCTTGCTTGCGGCCCACGATCAGTGTCACCAGGCCATTGTCTCCAAACCGGTCGCGAAGCCTCCCGTAGAGCGTTATGTATTCTGAGCTGACCGCAAAGGCCTCCAGGTCGGCCGCATTGTAGCGCCGGGTGGTCAAGTTGAACTGATTCGTCTTATTCGTTAACTGCGCGATCCTATCAAGATACACAGGTCGAAACGCATCGATCTCGGCAATCATTTCGAGCGAATTGAGATACTCGCCGTAGTTCGCGTATTTGCTCTGCAGCGCCGCCTGCTCCTTCCTGCTGGCGTACATCGCAGCGCGCGCAACATCCTCCTGCGAGAGGGCGGCCGGCTCGAAGTATCGCCCGGCGTCCAGGACCGAGATAAAGGCAGCCACCTCAGCACCTACATCCGGAACCGCGACGCCGGGCGCTTGCGCCTCGACAATCGCCCTCTCGGCCGGGTTGTCATCGACAAAGACAAAGCTATCTACACCGAGATCAAGCTCTTTAGCGATCTGGATGAGGTTCTCATGCTTCGGCTCCCAGTTCGCTTTAAAAGCTGCGAAGTGTTCGGGCTTCAGCACAGAGTCTGGATGAGTAAAGCCGCTCCTCGCGACGCCCTCATCATTCTTTGAACACACAGCGAGCAGGATGCCGCGATCCCGCTGCAGCAGGCAGTACTCCTGGAACGCGGTGAATGCCTCAGCAACCGGCGTCTCGCGCCCTATCTGGATCTTCTCCAGGCCATCATCCCCTATCACGCCGCCCCACAGCGTGTTATCCAGATCAAGGGCGAGTACCTTGCGCGACTTGCCGTAAATAGCCTTAATGATCGCGTTTAACGACCGTGCTACGGCCAGGTTGCCTTCGGGCGTGTAGAGGATCTTGTAGCTGAACCAGCGGTTCCAGTCGAACCAGTTGTTCAAGCCTAGGCGGCTTGAGATGCCATGCAGATCCTGGATGAGCAGGCGCGAGTTGGTTCGCGCCTCTGCTGCAAAAGCTGTGTTCAGATCGAGTAGAAAGCGCGAGCGGCCGCCGCTCGCGACCGCGTCCAGGTTGCCCAGTAACGTGTAGGGCGGCAGCTCGAAGTTATTCTGGATCACTTGGCACCCGAGCTGCGTACCCAGGCTGGTCCATATCTCCTTGAACCTGCCGAACTCGCGCTGCACCTGTTCCTGATGCTGCTGTTCGGTTGCGGCAACGGGTGGGAACGTGAGCACGTCCCGATACGAGGTCTGGATGTAGACCAGCTGCGGACGAAACTCTACCAGCGCCGCGGGATCCTGCACCGCCTCCTCGTAGAAGCGGCCATAGCCAGACTCGTAAAAGATTGGGTTAAAGCCGTTCGCGAGCAGCAGCAGCTCCAGCAGCTGCACCACTTCTACTGTCGTATTGCCGCCCAGCACGGCGATCCGCAGCTCACGCGATCCGCCTGCCTGGCGCAGCTCCCGCACCAGCCTGCGCCTGCCCACCAGCAGGTCGTCGACCGCCATTCCTTCAATCGCGTGCACACGTGTTGTCACCTTCGGATTCTACTAACGAATCCTCTCGCGCCGCGAGTCGGCCAGCGCGCGGCACCGTGCCTCATCGGCCGCCGGTACGCACCGGAAGATCGTGCACAGGTCCGTGCACAGACGCGAGCTCGCGGCCCACCGCACTCACGGGAATGTTTCCTACCCCTCCCACAATGGCCTGAGGGTTCTGTCGTCCATCCGTGTCGCCGGTCACCTTGTCTCGCAAAAAGGTGGAGAGTTCGGCGATCGTTACCGTGCCGTCCCGATTGGCATCTGCGTCACGGGCCAGACCCTTCAGCAAGTAGTAAGTAAATACGCCGTGACCGCCTCCCCAGCGGCTATCCTCAAACGATAGTTCGCTCGTGTTACTGGCCGTCAGCACGGCGCGCTCTCCGTTGGATGCGAAGCGCTGGATGTATTGATTGATGAGGTTGTTGTGCTGACCGCCAAGGTTTTTCTCACCCGTAATGCCGAAGCTATGGCACGAGTCCACAAATGTGATGACGCGGCGCGCCTTGAGCACACGGTCAAACACGTCCTGGAACTGGAACATAGGGAATGCCGTTCCACCCATGTCATCGACCTTTGTATCGTAAGTGAGGAAGTATAAGTTGCGGCTGTCATTTGGGTCGGGTGAGCCATGGCCGGCCAGGTAGATAACGACTAAGTCGTCGGGTCGCGGTTTACTCAAAAACGTAAACAGGGCACTTCGCAATGCTTCGTTCGTCGCATCTTCGTTCAGAAGTGTAAGGATATTTTGCTTGGGGAAGCTGCCGCCTGAAGGACTTTCCAGAAAGCTGCGGAAGCTGTCCGCATCGCGGTCTGCGTAGCGCAGGTTCACAAGGCCGGCGCCAGCGTTCTGGTATTTGGCCACCCCAACCACGACAGCATACTTCTGGCCGGTGATGCGCACCGGCGGTCCGCTCGCCGCCAGCAGCCGCGGGGGCCTGCCGGTCCCGCGATCCAGCAGAAAGCTGGCATAGTGCAGTCGATGGAAATGGTCCAAGTAGTCCACCTCTATTGAGTTGCGGCCCTCGGCTAGCTGAAACCCGCCGTGGCGATTGAGGTCGAGGTTGCACAGGATTCCGTCCACGGTCCCGGTGGTCGTCATCAGGGTGTCGGAGGCTTCCGTGTTGATGCGGGTGTGAATTGAACCGTAGTCGATATCGCTCGCGTTGCGCGCGATATGCAGCTTGAGGTAGGTGATCGGCGCGGTCGATATTTGGGTGGTGGAATTGGCTTCCAGCTTGGCGCCGGCCTCGGGGATCTCGAGCGATATCTCTCCCGGTTTTAGCGGAGCTACCACTCCGTGAATTGTTAACTGGATGATGAACACCAGGGCAAGTACCAGCGAGAGCTTCCGCCAAGGGATACGCGTAAGAGTCATGGGAAATCGCCTCCACACAGCAGCATCCGAAGAGCTGCTCGAAACCGTTACACAAAAGAATGTAGTTGACCCTACCATGACTTTGCAGCTATTCTCCGTGGCGATCGGACAAGGTGTGTTTCCACGTCCGTCTGCGCGGTACCCAACCGCCCTTGAAAATCCTGGAGTGCCCTCATGACCACTTTGTTCCGTCGCCTTCTGCTGTGTCTCCTCGCGCTCGCGCTCGTCAACTCTGCTCATGCGCAGTTTGGTAAGAAAAAGCAGGGCCCTACTGATAAGCCGCCCGAGTTGACGGACGCTGACAAGAAAAAAATGGCCGATATCGAACAGCGGCCCGAGGTGCAGGCGCGCATCCGCGACGCGTGGGACGAGGTTCGGCGCAAAGACCTGGATTACGCCTTCACCATCAATGGGTCGATCGGCTACTCGACAGGGTCAGTCGAGCAGGCAGTGAAGTTCCGCAATGATTATGGCCAGCTCTATGACAATCCGATCCTGCAGCGCTACCTAAACAACATCGGCCAGCGATTGGTGCCCAAGGACTCGCCCAATGTTTATTCCTTCCGGCTGCTGCTTGATCCGGTTCCAAGAGCGGAGGCGCTTTCGACAGGCTCCATTTATGTGTCTACCGGGTTAGTCGCACTGCTGGACAATGAGGCGCAGCTCTCCTACGTGCTTGCGCATGAGATCGCGCATGTCGAGAAGAACCATCACTACAACGAGATCAAGAACAGCATTATTCAGGACGAGCTGAATCAGGAGCACGAACGTGATGCGGCTCAAAAGCGGGCGATCCTGACTGCGGCCACCACAGTAGCTGGGGGCGTCATCGGCGGAGTTGCGAAAGGGGCGGGCGGCGCCGTCGTCGGCTCGGTTCTCGGCTTTGCCGGCAGCTCACTGGTAGGGCAATTGCTTTTCCGCTCCAACACCACGGTGACCGAGTGGAGCGAGATCAACGAGAACGAGGCTGATGAGGCCGCGCTTCCATACATGCTGAACCAGAACTACGATGCGCGCGAGATTCCTCGGCTGTTCGTACGCATGTCCGGACTTACCAACCGCGACTCCCGTGTCGGCCTCGGCTTCATCGCCCGAGCGGACCGCGTGAAGCTGCGTACTTCTCACATGCAGGAGCTGCTCTCCGGTTCGATCAAGGCGCAGATTGACGCCAAGCTCAAGGCCGGCGGGCTGACCGCGTCGACGCCCGAGTTCCCGCTGCTGATGTCCGCGCTCAAGCGCGACAACGGCATCATCGCGCTTGACTACGACCTGTTCGCGATGTCGCGCGATAACCTGGAGGAGGCGGTCAACCTGCGCTCGAACGATGCGCGTGCGCAGCTCTATCTCGGCAAAGTCATTTCGATGACCGCGCGCACCGCTGACGACCGCCAGCAGGGCATGGACCACTACCTCAAGGCGATCCAGTATGACGAAGGTCGTGGCGCCTACCCGGATCCGCACCTGGAGCGTGCGATTGATATGATCGCCCAGAACAATCCGGCGCAGAAGGACGATATCCGCAAGGAGCTTCAGCTGTATGTCGCGCTCTACCAGCGTGAACACACCGGTGCGGTTCCGACCAACATGCCCATCCTGTACGACTATATGCAGCTGGCCGGGGATACCTCATGGTATGTGGCGCCGACTGCGGTCGTATCCACCAAGTACGTGGAACCCCTGCACGTCTCGCAGGGCGGTTCGCCGGGACCGGCGACGGTTTCCGATATCGCCCGCAGCGCGACGACTGCTCCCACGGTGATGCCGGCGAGCACGGATAGCAAGTCGCCTGCTCCGGTTAGAGCCACCAAGAAGACGGTCGCGGCGACAAAGGCGCAGTGATGGGGACACCCATGCGAAAGCGGATCGTGTACGGCTTCGCAGCGCTTACCCTCTTGCTTGCGGCGGGCGGAGCGCAGGGGCAGGAGAAGAAGATCGTGGTCGGCATCCTGCCCACGTACGACAGCAGCGGAGAGTCCTATGGCGGGCCGGTGAGCCAGATGCTGACGGGCATGCTCTACCAGCAGTTCGCCGTCAATCCACGCTTCCGTCCTGTCTTCCTTAACCCGGGAGGCCTATACGATCCGACCGGCACCAGCTACATCGCGGAGTACGTTCAGACCCTCGACAGCCCCGTGGACCTGGTGCTTGCGACCACCTTCATCCAGCCCGAGAATCCGAAGAAGGGGGACCTGATCCTTCATCTGCGGTCGGCCCAGCTTGATCCAAAAACCGGGGACCCTCTGATGACCACCACCGCCGGCACTCCGCTCAAGGATCGCAGTGCCATGATTAATTACGGTCTGCACAATCTGCCTACCGGGTATTACCAGGAAGGCATGTACCAGCCGAGCCGCAACTTCGACAAAAGTCCGGTCGGCAAAGCGGCCTTCGACCTGGCCCGGCAAAGTGTGGAGGCGGCGAGCTCGGTAGCCAGCAAGGTTATCGCGACCGGCGTCGTGCCGGTGCAGAAGGCGGCCACCACCTGCAAGATCAAGATGCGGATTAACTATGTCGAGCGCCATGCCATCTCCAAGTCCTACACCGCCATCATTGATGAAAAGGAGGAGTCTCTGGGCATCAATGAGGGCATCCTGGAAGTCGACGAACATGCCGGACCGCTGCTGATGCAGATCAAGCTTAACGATGCTCCCTACAAGCTGCCCAAGCAGGATCTCTACCTCTTCGACCCAATCGTCGACTGCTCCCGGTCCAGCAACTTCTTGCAGATCAACGTTGGTGCGTCGGGAGAGGCGAGTACGAAATGGCAATAGCCTGGCGTTACGAACTGATCTTGCTGGTGGCGCCTGCCTTGCTGGTGCATGCGCAAGCGCCTGCGACCAGCGCGCCCCCGGCAAAGAACAATGCCAGGGCGCCTCGCGTGGTGGCAGACCTGAGCAGCTTCCACCTGGACCAGTCTCCGCGTTCCTCGGCTCCTAACCAGACGGGCACAGCCAGCCGAGGCACTGAGCAGACAATCACCCTATGTGCTCCCAGGCAGGGACTTTCCTCAACTGTTCGGCCGATCTTCGAGTGGCGCGCGTCGCAGCCGGGCGAACCGCTTACCCTTTCTGTTCTCAGCGATTCGGGCGACGTGCTCTATGAAGCCAGCGTGACCGGCAGCAGCTTCCAATATCCCGCCGACGCACAGGCCCTCGCAGCCGGACAGCATTACTCGTGGAAGGTCTCGGGAGGCGGCGTGGACAAGTTGCCCGATCCGCTCAGCATCATGATCGAAAGCAAGGCAGCGCAGGATGGGCTGACCAAGGAACTCGCCGCCCCGGAGGCCGCGGATCCGCTCGCGCGCGCCCAGGTCTACCTGCACCATGGAATCTGGTATGACGCAGCAGACGCTCTGGAACAGGGGATACGGGAGCAGCCCGCTCGCATCGATCTGAAGCAGCAGTTGCAGGCAATGTATAAGCAGGTAGCCCCAGGCTGCACGCAGTAAATACGCGGCGCGCGCCTGGCGGCGGCAACGACACTGGTCGACCTTACAGCCGTGATAGACGTTCAATCACCAAGCGAAAGTAGGCATCGGCGTCGATCTCGCGCAGCACGTTTGCGTTCGGCGCGAGTCCGGACACCCCCCACCAGTCCACCACGCTCATGCCCAGAGTCAGCGAACTGGTGTGCTCGATCGCCACGTGCACGTGACGCCCGCGAAAGATCTCCGGCTGCAGTAGCCACGCGATCACGGTCGGATCGTGCAGCGGGCCGCCGGCCCAGCCATACTTCCGCTCATCGAAGAGCTTGTTGAAACTGATGAGGTGGTAAAAGGCTTCCGTGACCGGGGTTCCGGCGGCACGCAGACGGTCGAGACGCGCTCTGGTGGAAAGCGCCTGGTGCGTGCAGTCGAGCGGAATCATGGTGATCGGAATGCCGGAGGTGAAGACGCGGTGCGCCGCTTCGGGGTCGACATAAAAGTTAAACTCGGCTGCGGCAGTCACGTTGCCGCCCTCAGAGAAAGCGCCGCCCATCAGGACTATCTGGTCGAGGCGGTCCGCCAGGCTTGGTCGCTTGATCAGCGCGAGCGCTACGTTGGTGAGCGGCGCTAGGCAGCAGAGGGTTACAGATCTGGCCGGACGCGCCATGACCAGGTCAATGATGGCATCCGGCGCATAGCCCGTCGCGAGTGCGGTGGCCGGTTCGGGCAGATCATAGCCGTCAAAGCCAGTGCGTCCGTGAACGTGCTCCGCGGTGACCAGTGGGCGCAGCAGAGGTCCTTCTGCGCCGCGAAACACAGGCACGTCTGTCCGGCAGGCCAGCTCAAGCGCCTTAAGCGCGTTCTTTGACGTGAGCTCGACCGGTACATTGCCGGCAACGGTGGTGATGGCAAGCACCTCCAACTCCTCCGGCGAGGCGAGCGCCATCAGGAAAGCGACCGCGTCATCGGGTGAGGGATCGGTGTCGATAATAATTGAGCGAGGCATAGATCAGACCGGGAGCAGGCCGGCATGACCTCCTTCGCCCCAGGCGTAGATTTCCCAAAGGTGGTGCTCCGGGTCTTCGAAGTAACAGGCGTAAGCGTTCCATGGGTAGAAGCGAGGCACGACCGGAAAATGAACGCCCTTCTCTGTAAGTTCACGGAAATAATCGTCAACATTCTTTGGCGCTCTCACCTCGACCGCAGAGATCGATCCGCTCGCGCTCAGACGCGGAACGTTGATCCCGACATGTTCGTTGAAGTGGCTGCGCTCCCACAGCGCAAGCGTCACGCCGCCGGTGAAGAAATCTGCGAAACCCGGCGCATGCCTGCGTAGCTTGAAGCCGATCGTGTCACGGTAAAAGTCCATCATCGTCTCCAGGTTTTCGACCAGGAGGCAAACATCCGAGATACTCTGAGTAACAAAAATCATGCGGCCTCCGCTTGCGTCACCGCCACGAGAGATGCGCGTTGAAGCCGCGAGAAGCGCGGCACCAGCAGCCGCATCGAGACGAAGTAGCCGGAGCCGGTGATCAAGACCGTACTAAGAGACTGGATGGCCTCCACGGGCAGCAAAAAGTAAGTAGCAAGCCCGGCGGCTACCCAAAAAACCGCCACGGGGTTAACACCGTGCCAGTACCAGTAGGTGCCGTCCCTCCTGTAGAGTGCGGCCACGTCAATGCGGCCTTGCTTGATGAACAGGTAATCAGCAAGCAGCACTCCGGCTATAGGAGCAAACAGATTGCCAAGGTCAGTGGTATACCGCATGTAGCCGTGAACGACGGCTGCCTGCGTGGAGAGCACCACGCCCGCTACACCTATGGCCAGAGTGGTCCAGAAACGCCCTACACTGCCGAAGATGTTGGTAAGTGAAAGGCCGCCTGTGTATAAGTTGAGAACGTTAATCGTCCAGTTTTCTAGCACGATCAGGATCACGATCAGCAGCAGCATCAGATGGCTGGTAGTTATACCGGTGACAACCTCAAAGATGTTCGAACGGTTCCCGAGCGTAGCCGCCGCGCCATACGCGCCGATAAAGCTGGCAACTAACGTACCAGTAAGTGCGGCGGTGATGGTTCCCACCCACATGTCTCCCCGGGAGCGCGAGTAGCGGCAGAAGTCGGCTGCGTCGGTAATCATGGTGAGCCACGCCGCGGCCATGCCGTTCATCCACACCACGAAGATTGTCCATGACCAACCGACACGACCCTGAAATCGAAATACGGCTCCCGGATGAAATGCCGGATCAGGATAGCGCGCCATGATCACCAGGATCGCGGCTAGAATGAGCAGTTTGACGGGGAAGGCGATCCGCGAAAGGACCTTCAGCGACTCGTAGCCAATGACAGCGACGATCACCTGTCCCAAGCTGAAGAAGATACTCACGGCGATCAAGGAGTGGTGCCCGCCGCGCCAGCGATCCCACGCACCGACGATGATGATCGAGCCGGCGATCGCCTGGAAGGAGAACCAATAGACAGAGGCGATCGATCGCGGCAGAGAAGTAAGCCAGCGCGAGCCCGAAAGTCCGAAGGTGATGCGCGTCCCCACCTGTCCGGGGAGGCCGTAGTCCACACCGATGGTTGCAAGAGCGACATAGGCGGAGAAAGCGATCAGGCAGCCAAGTGTTTGCGCCGCAATCGCTGCCCAGAACGACAATCCAGCAGCCACTGCCATTCCTGCAGTGAGAATGGTAGCTGGATTAATCATGAAGTTAATGATGATGAAGAACAGGTCGTACCAGCGAACAGTCTTCAGCGCCAGGGGTATAGGTTCCACGCCGAATTGTTCGACCTGCTTCGGCTGGTGGTAATGCGCACTGAGTGCCGCTTCTTCTGCCGCGATGCTCTGGCTCATCTCGCTCCCGTCTTCAAACGCTGCCGTATCACTGGTTTTGGCTTAGTGGATGCCGAACCTATGCTGACCGCCATCCGAATTTGCTCGGCCGCGATCTCCCACTGCTCATGATTCTGCGCATGCAGAATGCAGAGCGGCCGCTCGGCCCCGACCGCATCCCCGAGGTGCGCGACCCGGCTGATGCCGACCGCATAGTCGATAGCGTCCGACGGCTGCGCCCTGCCTGCTCCGAGCCCGTTCAACGCCATGCCGATCCGGTAGCAGTCCATGCTCTGGACGAAGCCGCCGCGATCGCTGTGCACCGGGAGGATGACCGCCGCGTGCGCAAGGTAGTTCTCAGGTAACTTGACCAAATCGGCAGGACCGCCGAGAGCACGCACCATCTCCGTGAACTTAGCCACCGCGCTGCCGTCATCGAGCTTCTCCTGCACCAACGTTCGGGTTGCCTTAGGATCTCCCACACCAGTTGCAAGCTGGACAATCTCCTCGGCAATCGTAAGCACTACTTCCCTCAACCGCACGTCTTGCTCGCGTCCCAGCAGAAAGTCGATCACCTCCCGCATTTGGAGTGCGTTTCCGACGGAATTGCCGAGCACTTCTTCAAGGTCGCTGATCAGCGCCACCATCGGCAGCCCGGCAGTGTCAGCGACCTCAATCAGGGCCTTCGCCAACTCACCGGCATCGGCTTCGGTCCTCATAAAGGCACCGCTCCCGAAGGGCACGGTCATGACCAGGCCTTGAGCCCCAGACGCCAGCTTCTTCGAAAGGATGGAGGAAACGATCAAAGGAATGCTCTCGACGGTAGCCGTAACGTCTCGCACGTGGAAGATGGCCCGGTCTGCGGGCGCGAGGTCTGAGGTTGGTCCGATGATCGCTGTACCAATAGCCGCGACCACCCTCTCGAAGACTTCGCGGCTTGGCTCGATAGCGTAGCCAGGAATCGCCTCGAGCAGGTCTAGTTCCCCGCCCGTGTGCCCCAGGGACCGCCCCGAGATATTTGGCGAAACCACCCCGCAGGCGGCCGCCAGCGGAGTCACCATCAACGTCACTTTCTCATCGCCGACGCCGCCGCTTGAGTGCTTTTCAATGATCTTCCGACCTGCGCCGACGATCGGCTGCCAGTCGATCACGGCCCCCGAGTCGCGCATCGCGAGCGTGAGCGCAGTGCTCTCAGCGACTGTCATGCCGCGCAAATACGTCGCCATGGTGAACGCAGCAATCTGCCCTTCGCCCACGGCGCCGCTTATGATGCCGTGCACGAACTCAGCGATCTCGGCCGCAGACAGCTCCTCGCCGTTCCGCTTCCTGCGCAGAATGGTTTGCGGCAGAAACATCAGATTGCGGCGAGCACGGGTTCGGCAAGCAACGCGTCGGCCAGCACCAGCGCTTCATCGAGCGCCGTGACCGCTTCATCGATCTGCGCATGCTCAACAATCAGCGGCGGCGCCAGGACAAAGTGGCTCATCCATGCCTGCATGGCAACGCCGGCAGCAAGCATCTTGCCCGCGACTTGATCCACGATTAGCGCTTTGCCGTCGAGCTTCTCCTGCCAGCTATTCAATGGCTCCTTGGTCTGCTGATCCTTCACCAACTCGACCGCCCAGAAGAGCCCCAGCCCGCGCACTTCACCGATCGAAGGATGCTTCGCCTTTAAAGCATGCAGTTTGTCACCGAGGTAGTTACCCATCTCCGCCGATCGCTCCACCAGCCCCAGGCGCTGCATCTCGTGAATGGTGGCCACTGCCGGCGCGAGCGTCATCGGATGCGCTTCGTAAGTGTGGCCGTGTGCAAAGAAATGTTCTTCAAAATATTCGGCGATTTTCTCGGTCGTCGCACACAGGCCAAGCGGTACATAGGCAGAGGTGATCCCTTTCGCGGTGGTCAGGATGTCCGGCGTGACGCCCCAGTGATCGAGCGCAAACCACTTGCCGGTGCGGCCCCAGCCGCTCATCACTTCATCGCCGATCAGCAGCACGTTACGTTCGTCGCAAATCCGGCGCAGTTTCGGAAAATACTCTGGCGGAGGGATAAGAACTCCGTTGGTACCGACTACCGGCTCGACCAGCACCGCCGCCACGTCGCTCTCGTTCCGGATCATGTGTTCGAGATAGTCGGCGCACGCGATCCCACAGCCCGGATACGTGTGCTTGATCGGGCACTTATAGCAATTCACTTCGGGCGCAAAGATCACACCCTGCCCCTTGCCGCCCGGCTCCATGGGCCAGCGGCGCGGGTCTCCCGTGGCGGCAATCGAGGAGTTGGTAGAGCCGTGATAGGAGCGATAGCGGGCGATGATCTTCGTCTTGCCCGTGTACATGCGCGCGATCTTGAAAGCAGCTTCATTGGCCTCAGTACCGGATGTGGTGAAGAAAAACTTGGTCAACCCGGCAGGCAGCACCTCGAGCAGAGCCTGGCTCAACTCCGCTCGCGCCGTAGTCGCATACGACGGCGCGGCGTAGGGCAGCGTGGCCGCTTGGTCCTGGATAGCCTTCACCACGGCCGGATTGTTATGGCCAAGGTTCACGCACATCAGTTGCGAGGAGAAGTCCAGCACGCGCCGGCCATTGCCGTCGGTAAAGTAGCAACCGTCGGCACTTACCAGGTGCGCGGGGTTCCAGGTCTTCTGCTTCCGCCAGGTTCCATAATTGTGTTTGCGGGTCAGCGCGACTACTTCCTGTGTTGTCAGTGCCATGGGTCTCCGGTCGATTGCGAGGTCTTGATCTGCTTATCTTCTGCTTATCTTGCAGGCGTCGGGGCGGAAGCGCAAAGAAAAAGCGCCCGAGAGCTCGCCCCAGCACGGCGAGGCTATGATGGGCAGCGATGGCTATTGTCGTTGTAGGCAGCATTAACCTCGATCTCGTGACCACGGTCGACCGCTTTCCTTCACCGGGTGAGACGATCTCCGGCCGGAGCTTCGGCATGCATCCCGGCGGCAAGGGCGCGAACCAGGCGGTCGCGGCGGCGCGCATGGGCGCAGAAGTGCGCATGATCGGCATGCTTGGCGATGACGAGTTTGCGTCGTTGCTGCGCGCCGGGCTTGAGCGCGAAGGCATTGACACAGCTGGAGTCGGAACGGCGGAGGGTGCAAGCGGAGTGGCCGCCATCACCGTCGATGCGGACGCCGAAAACATGATCGTCATCGCTGCGGGAGCCAATGCTGCGGTGACGCCAGAATATCTCCGCAGCCAGCAGCACCTGCTAGACGGTACGAGCATGGTCCTGGCGCAACTGGAGATTCCGATTGAGACGGTACTGGAACTGGGGCGCCTCTGCGCGCAACGAGAGATACCGCTGATGCTTGATCCTGCACCGGCACAGGAGCTGCCCCGCGATCTCTTCCCCCTCATTACCTGGTTCACGCCCAATGAAACAGAGGCCGCTTTCTACGATAAGTCGCAGGCTGGAGAACCGGCTTCGGCGCTGCTCGCGATGGGCATCAAGGGCGTGATCCTCAAGCAGGGTGCGCGCGGCGCGATGCTTGCAACAGCAGGCCAGCAGCACCGCGCTACGTCGCCTCTGGTCGCAGCTGTTGACACCACCGCAGCCGGCGACACCTGCAACGGCGCCTTTGCTGCCGGTGTGACCAGCGGCCTATCTCCAGGCGACGCCTTGGAGCTTGCTGTTGCCGCAGCGGCGCTGTCCGTAACTCGCGCGGGCGCACAGCCTTCCATGCCGACGCGAAGCGAAGTGGAAGCATTTCAACGCGACCGGAAGTAGCGCCGAACCATTTCCTCATTGACAAATAGCGGCTCTCCCGTTACGTTTCAGACTCAATACATAATTGCATACAGCTTAGCGCCTGTCGCCCAAACAGCGGCAGGCATGTGCATTCCCCCAACTTCCAGGAGTTCGACGATGGCCCGTTCGCTCAAGCTCGTATCCTTGCTGCTCTGTGTTTCTTTGCTTCTCGTCTCGACTGTTGCGCGGGGGCAGAATGCGGTCTCAACCGGGTCCGTCTCCGGCCAGGTTCTCGACCCGAAAGGCGCTGCAGTTCCGGGGGTGACGGTCACCGCGCTCGACACGGCGACCGGCATTCGGCTGACATCGACCACGAACGGCGACGGTATTTATGGCTTCCCTGCCCTGCAGGTGGGCACCTACACGCTTACGTTTACCGCGCAGGGATTTAAGAGCACGCAGCTCTCGAATGTAGACGTCGGTGTCGGCCACACCACCGACGGCGGCACCACGCTCCAGATCGGGAGCGCAACGGAGCAGGTGCAGGTTGAGGCGGCCATCACCGACCTCAATCCGACAGACACCACGGTCGGCACACTGGTCGAGAAATCGACGATTGACGGCCTGCCTTTAAGCGGCCGCCGCTACACGGACTTTGTCCTGCTGACGCCGAATGTAACCGCCGACGGGCAGTTCGGCCATATCAGCTTCGCCGGACAGTCGGGCGGCGATCTTTCCGGGTATAACAACACCTCAGGAGGCGCCTCGAATGCGAATGGCTCGAGCGCGTTCACCGTGGACGGAGCGGACTCGACCAGCTACTACTACGGCGATAATC
>CAXUND010000035.1:0-31079 GCA_964252445.1 uncultured Acidobacteriaceae bacterium
ACCCAGAGTGACATTGCCGCCGCTGCCCAGGGTGACGTTCCCACCGCTGCCCAAGGTGATGGTGCCGCCGCTCCCTAGGGTGACGTTGCCACCGCTGCCCAGGGTCACCGTGCCGCCACTGCCCACGGCTACCGTGCCGCCGCTGCCCAGGGTCACGTTGCCGCCGCTCGAGATGTTCAACGGCGCCACTGAGGAGCCGAACGAGAGCAGCGTCGCCAGCGAGGCAAACTCGCCCCCGGTGGCGCCCACCTGGCGCAGATCAAGGTTAGCCAGGTCGTTATACCCGCGCTCGTTCGGTTGCAGGGTGCCGGTAAAGCTGAGGTCCTCTCCGTTGGTCCACGCCGGAGTAATCATGGGAGCGACGGAGGAGTCAATCCGGTAGCCCTGCTCGCCGGCGAGCGGCGTGCCATCGCAGTGGAGCGTCGCTGCGCTGGCCGCGGGGCCGGGGGGAGTGGGAACATACCAGGCCGATGTGGGGAAGGTCGCCGGGTTGCCCGAGGTGTCCGTCAGCTGGGATATCGAGCCGGCCGCGTTCTCGTTGATGGGGATCAGCGTCTGGTTCGAGAAGGCGAGGGACTGATTGGGTCCAACCAGGTCAAGCTGGAAAAGGTAATTCATGACGCTCTGGAAGTTCGGCTTGCAGTTGGCGTCGAAGGTCGGCACGTAGCTGCCCGGGGTGTCGTAGTAGAGGCCGCCGTGGCTGAGGCCGAGAGTGTGGCCGATCTCGTGGAAGAGCGTCCCGGCGATGACGTTGGCGCGCTTGCTCATATCCTGGTTGGGCGCCGTGAGCCACAGGCCCAGGGTCACAGCAGAATCAGAGCCCCCCAGGTCGGAGTAGCCGGAGATGCTGGTCACGGTGCCCGAGGTAAGGCCGATCGCCGGCTCCGGCAGCGTGGTGTTGGGGTAGGTGTAATTAGGGACGCCGGGCGTAGCCACGGTGATGGTCTTGGTATCCGGGCAGCTGGCGGTGTTGTAGACGCCATTGAGCGCCGGGTCGCCAAGCACACCTTCAAGCGTGATGCGACTCGGGCACCTGTTGATCCCGGAGCCGCGGTCCGCGGTGACGATGGTGGTGATGCCATTCGCCACAGTGATCGAGGTCAGGGTCCCGTAGCGCGTGTTCCACGCCGGAATCGCGAGCGAGTGCCCAAAGAGAACGTAGTGGTAGCTGTCCTTCTGCCCGTAGGGAAAGCGGGTGGTACAGTCGCCGCCCGAAAGGCAAGCAGCCAGGTTGCGCGGGTAAAGCTTCGCGAACTCGACGCTGTTCTTCCAGCCCACGACCCCAGGCTCATTCGGGAACTGGCATAGCTGGGGCGGACTGACAGCGAGATTATCGGTGCAGGTAGATTCGGGAATCGCGTTGCCGATGGTGAGGTGCAGCTGCACTCCGGAGGCGGCGAAGGCCTGCTGGGTCATCGCCAGCGGATCGTTGCCGTTGATGTCCGGCGAGGGGAACAGATTCTCCTGCGCGGGGTCGCACGCGCCGCTCGCCAGCACGTTGCCGCACATGTAGTCCAGCTGCACAAACAGGTCTTTCTGACCGTGCTTGGCGCCCGGCAGACCGACCCAGGTAGCGGTCTTCGCGTCGTAGTAGCCCGGCTGTCCGGCGTGGAAGTCGCTCGCGGGCGGTCCGGTCTTCCACGCATCGAGGATGCCGTCATTGTCGCTGTTGTTGACCGGAGTCGAGAGGATCACGGCCGCGTAGGCGCTCCCAGCGGTGAGCGGCGCACTGTACTGGCTCGACGCACCAAGCGTTGTTGACGGATTGACGCTGGTGTTCCAGGTGCCGGCCGAGGCGTAAAGACTGGTAGCCTTGCCGGTGCCGGAGGCTCCGCCGACGGCGTCATAAAAGCCTTGGACTGGCTGGGTCTGGGTGCTCGCCGGAACCGCCGCGCCGTCGTAGATGACGACCGCCTTGAGCGGGAAGTTGGGCGACAGCACGCGATAGATGATCACCAGGCTCGCGCCCTGGGTCAGCGGCAGCGCAGCTCCTCCGCTGTCCGGCAAGCCGACCGTGTACGTGCCCGCGGCGAAGCGAATCCCGTTCGCCCCGACTGGAAGGTACTCGTTCACGTCCGCTCGATACGAGCGGATGGTCCCGGTAAATTTGCCATCGGCATAGTTGGGCTGATCGTCGCCGATCTGCTGGCCCACAATGGGATAGTTGTCGAAGGTTCCGTTGGTCGACGAAGCGACAGCCGTGTTCTCGAGCGTCTCCCAGTAGAGGAAGGCATCGATGATATCGGCGCCGGGCGGGACACCCGCGGTCGTGCTCTGGGCATAGGTGGGGATAGTGATGGTGCCGGTCGCCATTCCCGCCTTCCCGGTCCCGCGCAGGGTGACCCCGGCCGCGACGTAGTCGCCGGTCACGAAGTAGTTGTTGTTGAACGAGAGCGGGTTGGGAGCGGTTGGTTGCGCAATGCCGCTTGAGACCAGCAGGTTGACCGCGGACCCGACGCTGACCTGGGTGCCCGCAGCCGGGGTCTGGTCGATCACACTGCCCGCGGGAACGGTGCTGCTCGCGGCGGTGTTGAGGGTTCCGGTGACCAGGCCCACGGCGGCGATCGGCGTGGTGACCGCCGTTTGCGCGAGGCCCACCAGGTTGGGAACGGCGACCGTGCCGGCGACGCCGGCAGTCGCGCCCACACCGCTGAGGGTGATTTGCTGGGCGCCGGCCTGCGTGGTGTTCAGGGCATTGTCACTAAGTAGCGCTGTTCCCGAGAAGTAGGTGGCGCTTTGCGGCTTGAAGCTGAAGCTCTCCCTGCAGGTCGCGCCCGGAGCCAGCGGAAATCCGGAGGTGCAATCGGTCGCCAGACTCTGGGTAAAGCTCGTCCCCAGGTTCAACGCCAGCGACCCCGTCAGCGGCTGGTTCCCGACATTCTGAACCAGGAGCACCTGCGGGCTATCGCTGCTGGTCGCGCCCGCATTGGTCTGGGCAAAGCCGAGTGCGGGCGGCTGCGGGCGGCTGAGCTTCACCGCCTGCTTGTTGGCCGCATCGGTCGTGAACACGTCTCCCGCTCCATCGACAGCTACGCCGACCGAGTCGATGGCGGGCAGCACCACCGCCTGGCAGCCGGCGCTGGTACAGCCAGCCGGCACCTCGGTGACGCTCTGGAGCGACGGATCCGCAACAAAGACATCGCCCGCAGCATCGACCGCGACCGCTGTCGGCTGCGCAAAGCCCTGGCCAACGGTGACGTGGCAGCTGCTGCTGGTGCAGCCCGCCGGAACCTCGATTACCTTGGCCAGCCGCGCATCGGCGACAAAGAGATCTCCCGCGGCGTCCAGGGCAATCCCGACCGGGCTTGAACCTTCTCCCTGGTTGTAGGCCACGATCTGGCAGCTGTTCGTGGTGCAGCCGGCCGGCACCTCAACCACCTGACTCGTCCCTGCAGCGTCGATGAAGACGTTCCCCGCTCCATCGACTGCCACTCCAGACTGGCCGGAAAGGCCGACGCCCACCGTCGTTTGGCAGGAGGCTGTCGCACAGCCGAAGGGCACTTCCACCACTTCATTCAGAAGGTTGTCGGCGATGAAGAGATTACCCGCGCCGTCCACTGCCAGCCCCTGGGGGGATTGCAGCCCGGAACCGACTGTGCTCGCGATGCCGTTGGCCGCTACCTTGACCACGCGTGCGGCGCCGGTATCGGCGATGAATGTATCTCCCGCCGCATCGACGGTAATGCCTTTGGGGGCGGCCAGAGGATAGCTCGCGTTGGTGTTCACCCGGGCCTGCGGAGCGGGACTGAAGGCGATCTCCGGCTCCTGGCCTACACCGTAAATAGGCGCGGACGCCACCAGGTTGGCGTTGTTGTCAAAGAGCTCGATCGCGGCCAGGCGCAGCCCGGCCGCAAGCGGCGTAAACACAACATTCGCCGTGCAGGCGTTGCCGGCCGGGATGGTTCCCGCACAGGTGCCGCTGCTGAGCGTGAAGTCGAGCCCGGTGGCACCCTGCGTGACTACCTTGATCGCGCCGATGGTCGTGGTGGCAGCGAGATTAAAGGAGATAGGGCTGGTGATGGTGCAGGTCCCGGGGGTGTTCGTCCCCGGCGGGCAGACATGGACACTGCCGAGGTTCTGGTTGACGAAGCTCGCGGTTGCGTTGGCGGCCTGGCTGAAGGCGATCGAGCACGTCGAGCTCGTTCCCGCACTGGCGCAGACGCCGCCCCAGCCCAGAAATTTCGAGCTCCCGGAGGCACTTGCCGACAGCGTGACCTGGGTTCCGTTCGAGTAGGTCCCGGTACAGCTTCCGGCGGTCGCGCCGTTGGTCTCTGTGCAATTGATCTGCCCGAGGTTGTCGGTGACTGTTCCCGACCCCGAGCCGATCTCGGTCACGCTCAACGTGGAACCGGCGGCTGCCACACCGACACCGCTGAGGGCGATACTCTGGGTAGCGGAAGCGGCATTCAGCGCGTTGTCTGTCAACACCGCCGCGCTGGTGAGCGGATTGCCCGCCATCGTCGGCGCGAAGCTGAGACTGAGATTGCAGGACTGCCCCGGGGGCAGCGAAAAGCTGCTGGAACAGTCGGGGAGCGTGCCCGACCCCGCAACCTGCGCGAAGTTGGGTCCGCCGGCAGACAATCCTGGGCCAACCGCGCTGAGCGTCTGGTTGCCGATGTTCTCGAGGAAGACCGACTTCGGGCTGTCGCTGCTGGTGCTGCCGACACTAGTCGAGGCAAAGGTCAACGACGGCGCCTGGGACCGGTTTACCTCGTACACCTCATTGGTATTCAGGCCCGCAACAAAGACATCGCCCGCGGGATCGACAGCCACGCCGAGCGGATTCACCCCGCCGAACACGGTCGACTGGCAGCTGCTGGTCGTGCACCCTGCGGGCACCTCCACCACCGCCGCTTGCGTCTGGTCCGCGACAAACGCGTTCCCCGCGGCATCGACCGCCACCGCTATTGGCTGATTCCACCCATGCCCTACAGTCGCCTGGCAGGCGCTGACGGTGCAGCCGGAGGGTATCTCCGCCACCTGGTGGAGACCCGGATCCGCGATGAAGAGATCCCCGGCCGCGTCCACCGCCAGCCCGGCCGGCGCCGCACCTGCGGGGCTGTAGACCACGATCTGGCAGGCGCTGGTGGTGCAGCCTACCGGACTCTCAACCACCTCCCCGATGTCATTGTCCCCGATGAAGACGTCGCCGGCGCCGTCGACCGCCACGCCCAGCTGGCCTTGCAGATTCTGGCCCAGCACCTGGTGGCAGCTGCTGCTGGCGCAGCCAGACGGAACTTCAACCACTTCTTCAAGGCCGCTATCGGCGATGAACAGATCACCGGCGCCGTCAAAGGCTAGGCCTTGCGGAGAGCTGAGTCCCGTAGCCACGGTCGATACATTCCCGGCCGGTGACACTTTAACTACTTGGCCGGAGCCGACATTTGCCACATAGACGTTGCCCTTTGGGTCGAGCGCCACGCCCTGAGGCCCCTCAAAAGAGTAGTCGCCAGTGTTCAGAAGACTTTCAATGCCGGGTCCGATCGCCGCTGCCGGTCCCTGGCCGTTGCCGTAAATCGGTGTGCTTACCAGCAGGTTGCCGGTGCCGTCGACGAGTTCCAGGGCGCCCGAGCGCAGTCCAGGGGAAACCGGTGTAAAGGTGACGTTGACGGTGCAGGTGCCTGGAGAGACCGTACCGGTGCAGGAGGTGTTGCTCCCGAAGTTGTAATCGGGGCCGGGCGTGCCCTGCTCGACGACCTTAGGTGTCCCAAAGGTTGTTGTGGAGGTAATGTTATACGTGAATCCGACCGTGCTGGTGCAAGGCGCCGGAGTGCTTTGCGCGGCAGGACACACATTGATATTGCCGAAATTACCGGGCAGCCCCCACTCCCAGGTGTCGTCGTCCTGCACTGTGGCGTACCCGCCAAAGAGGAGCACCTGTTGCCGCGCCGCATCGTAGGTCATCCCGTTCGGCGCGTAGCGCGCAGAGGGACTCGTGGCTGTAAAGTCCGGGGTCCAGTTGGTACCGTTGAAGAGCCAGGTATCCATCAGGAAGCTGCCATTCGGAGAGCTCCCGCTGTAGCCGGAGAACATTACCACTTGTCCAAGGGCAGCGTTGTAAGCCATACCCTGCGACTGGCGTGCCTGGGGGCTGTTCGCCGTTACTAGTTGCGTCCAGTTGGTCCCGTTCCAGGTCCAGGTATCGTTCTGGTCGACGCCGTTCGCGGAGCCTCCAAAGAGAACGACTTCCCCGAGCGCCGCGTCGTACACCATGCTGTAGCTGTCGCGAGCCGAAGGGCTGTTGGTCGGGAACAATTGTGTCCAGTTCGTGCCGTTCCAGACCCAGGTGTCTCCTAAATCTTGACCGTTCGTGTTCAGTCCCCCGAACAAGAGGACCTGGCGGGTAGCGGCGTCGTACACCATCTCGGTGCTGGCACGACCGGGCGGACTGTTGGCGGGAGTCGCCTCCGTCCAGTTGGTTCCATTCCAGATCCAGGTATCCCCCAGACGGGTGCCTACGCCCACCAGGCCTCCGAACATGACCACGTTGCCGTGGGCGGCGTCGTAGACCATCGCTTCCGCAGCGCGCGCCGGGGGGATGGTGGCTGGGTTGGCCTCCGTCCAGTTGGTGCCGTTCCAGAGCCAGGTATCGTTGAGATCGGCACCGTGCCCATAGCCTCCAAACAGGACGACCTGCCCGTGCGCGGCGTCATAGGTGACCGCGTCAATGTAGCGGGACGGGGGGCTGGTCTGCGGATTCTGCTGATACCAGGAGGGCGCCAGGGTCTGCCCCTGCGTGGGCGCGGAAAAAACCATAATCAGCAAAACGAAGAGTAAGTAGGTAAAAAGACGTTTCGCGCGGTTAGGCTCGGAGCAGCAGCTTTTCAGCAGAAGTTTGGCTCTTAGAAGAAGCTCAAGATACGACGCGGGCGAATCCTTCACAGAGACGGTCCCACTTGAGAAAGATGCCTCAGGCGTCGAGGCTTGAAACGAAGAAACCATCGAAGCAATCTCCTGAGTGTGACTCCGAACTGGCTTATCTCGCTCAAACTCTTCCGTCAAAGCACTCGGACGCGGAGATACAAGAATTAGCGCGCTAAATGAAGTACGTCTCAGTATGAAGAAGAGATGACACGCCCGGCAGTTAGTTCGTCAGCCTAAGTAGCCGAGCAGGCCGCCGATACTTTCATTTTACCGGGGATAATGCTCCTAGGCTATTTAAGCTATGCAGGGCTGTCAAGGAAATCGGGGACATAACAATGTATCATCCTGCTTCTACATCAATCGTAATCGTGCACCGGAACGGTCGTAATCACGGTTACTTCCCAGCCAGGTCGCTGCTCAGGCGCTACAATCAACAGACCGGGGAAGTCGCGTACATACGTTTTATGTCTGATTCAGCAATCGTCAGCGCCTATCTTGAACTTGCCTTTCCGAATCTCCCCGGCCAGGCAGTGCCGATCATTGAGCTCCCTTTCTGCGTTGGGCGAGGCAAGGATAGCGGGAACCATTTCTCTATCGACGATCTCCGTATATCGCGTAAGTGCCTGGCCATCTCGGCAAGTCCGTTCGGGCTGGCAATTGAGGATCGCGGCCAGCGTGAAGGCATCTTCATCAACGGCGAACCGGTCAAGCGCCGGCTGCTGGTTCATGGCGACCGCATTCGCCTGGGCAACGATGACGAGTGCCAGCTTATCTTCCGTCTTCCTCCCGAGACCGCTTCGGAAACAGGGACCCAGGACACAGCTGAAACAAAACTGCGCGGCATTCTTGGATCCATGGGACACGATTCCGCCGAGGAGCTGAACGGGCTCAAGCTTCTTCTTGAAGCCGCGTCACTAATGCAATCGCAGCTCCCCTTGGAGTCAGTGCTGGCGACGATGCTCGACCAGGCGGTCGCGATCACGCGAGCGGACCGCGGCATGTTGCTGGAGCCGGATGCAGCCGGTGTACTGCAGGTCAGGGTTGCGCGTGGACGGGAGGGCGAGAGCCTGGATCGCGATGCAGTCAATCCCAGTCGCTCGGTAATCGGCAAAGCCATCGAGCTTGAGACCGCGGTCATCAACGGAGATCTGAACCTGGCCGAAGTTGATCTACAGAGCGCGCAAAGCGTGGTCGTCCAGCTTCTGCGCTCGGCTGTCGTGATTCCGTTGTACTGTGCGCCGCGGCGGCAGGCCAATGCGCCCACTGAAAACACCGGGCGAGAACTGCTGGGCGCCGTCTATCTCGACTCGAAACGGACTGCCACCTTTTCTGCGCTCGACCGCAAGATCCTCGATGCATTGGGCGCGCAAGCAGGGAGCATTCTTGAGAATGCCAGGCTGATCGAGCAGGAGAGAGAAAATCGACGTTTCGAGCAGGAGCTCAGCATTGCCCGGGAGATCCAGCAGGCCCTTGTCCCCAAGGGCCTGCAGCACTTCCGCCATCTCTCCGTCGCCGGCACTTACAGGCCTTGTGAGCAGGTGGGAGGCGATTACTTCGACGTCTTTCCCCTGCCGGACGGCCGCATCGCGCTCTTGATTGCCGACGTTGCCGGCAAAGGACTGGGTCCGGCCCTGGTAACCACCATGCTCCAGGGCGCGCTCTCAGGCATGACCCTTGGCGTCGATGCGGTGAAGGTCTTCAACCACCTCAATGACTTTCTTTGTGGCCGCGCGGCCGTGGGTCGCTGCGCAACCATGTTCTTTGGCCTCATCAGCCCCGACGGCACCATTGAATTCCTTCGCGCCGGTCATCCGTCCCCTCTGCTGTTGCGGCGAGGAGCGGTAAGCGAGCTCTACAGCGAGGGATCTCTGCCCGTCGGTTTACTGAAGCATGCAGCGTATGCTTCAACCTTCAGCCGGCTTGAACCGGGAGACACGCTCCTGCTTTACACCGATGGCGTGACCGAGGCTGAAGACAGGGAAAGAAATCTGTTCCAGGATTTTCGCCTGAAGCAAGTGCTGGAACAGCAGCCAGACGCGTCGCTTGAGACTCTTCAAAAGGAGGTCTTTCTTGCTATCGAGGCATTTACCGGCCAGGCAGACCAGTCGGACGATCTCACGCTGCTCGTGGCTCGCTACCAGGGTCCCTCGAACACTCCATAGCCGACCCCTGCATTGTTGACCAGGATGTCGCGAGGAGCGATGTCTCCAAAAGCGCGCGCGACGCTCTTCGACGAAGTGACGTCCATCCAGACAGCGCCGGCGCGGCAGGGTGCGATACCGATGTCCGCCTTCACTACCAAGGGGCCGCTGAGCGATAACTGCTTCGATGCCGCCACGGCGCCGGCCACCAGAGCAGCTTTCCCGGACTAGAAAATGGAGCGCGCGGAGGCCGGTTCGCGATCATTCGCACTCCTACTTATGCGCCTCCTGATACTCCTCATACCAGGCCATCTGGATTGCTTCGAGCTTAGACTCCGTGGACTTAGCAGGATCATCGCGGAAATTCGGTAGTTCCGTCACATACTTATGCAGCGTAGTAAAACGTACCGCCAAGGGATCAAGGTCAGGGTACATTTCCTGCAGGGTTATCCCAATATCTTCGGCGTCGGTCCAAAGCAATTCATCTGAAGGCATGCGCTTCTCCTAGTTTCCGTCGGCTAAGGTGAGCGGCTTGCCTTCGGAGACATAGTTCTTATTCCACTTAGGAATTTCAAAGGTGTAGGAGCCGGGCTTGGTGATGACTGCCTGGCAGCCCAGGCGCGAGTTCAACTGCAGCCCAGGCGCCAGGTCCAGCCGGTCGAGTTCCATCTCTTCCGCTTCGCTCAGGTTCTCTGCGCCTTCCTTCACGTAGACGTGGCAAGTCGTGCAGGCGCAGACTCCACCACAGGCATGATCAAGGAAGATGTGGTAATTTTCAGCGACATCGAGGACGCCCATCGGCTTGCCGTGCTCGTCATAAGGAAGCGTGCCGTACTCGAACTCCACCGTGCGGCCCTCGGGCACAAAGGTCACGCGCACGATATTCTCCGCGGGTGGCTGACTTAGATCTATTTTCGTGAGTGTGCTTGATACCTGGCTCATACTTTATCTCTACTTTGGCTTACTTGATTTCGGCGCGGGCAAACGGGTGCGGCGCTGTGGGTGCTTCGCCAAGCGAATCCGGCTTGTCCAGTGTATCGCCGTGCAGCGCAGTGGTCAGGGTGGTGTCGAACATCATCTCCGCGAGCCTGTGCGTGGCCTTATCAAGCGCCTCGCTGGCGGCGCGCAAAGCCTTCAGGTCGTCTCCCTCCTTGAGGACACGGACCTCGTCCGAAAGCTGATTGATTTCGTTGATCTCGTCGGAGGTGAGCGCGCGCCAAGCCCGGTGCGTACGAGCTTTATCGACCGCGGCCAGCACGGTGTCCGCCTCGCCGCGCGCCTCGATCAGCTGACGCGCCTCAAAGTCAGCCTCGGCGTAGTCGAAGGACTCAAGGATCATCGATTCGACCTGCTCGTCTGTAAGCCCATAGGTAGGCTTCACCTCGATCTCGGCAGCTTTGCCGGAACGCTGCTCGCGGGCAGAGACATGGAGGATGCCGTTCGCATCGATGAGAAACTTGACCTCGATGCGCGGGAGACCGGCGGACATGGGCGGAATGCCTTTCAGATCGAAGCGCGCGAGCGAGCGGCAGTCCTTCGCGAGTTCGCGCTCGCCTTGCACCACATGGATGGCCACGTTAGTCTGGCCGTCGACGCCAGTGGTAAAGTGCTCTGTCTCGGACGCCGGAATAGTTGAGTTGCGCTGGATAATCTTTGCGACTACACCGCCTAGCGCCTCGATGCCGAGCGAGAGCGGGGTGACGTCGAGCAGCAGCATGTTTTCGGTCGCAAGCGAACCGCCGCCAAGAATGTTCGCCTGGATAGCGGCGCCGAGCGCGACCACCTCGTCCGGGTTGAGCTCGGTATGCAGCGTACGACCGCGCGCCGCCAGATCAAAGGCCTCTGCGACCAGTTGTTGTACGAGCGGGATGCGTGTAGACCCGCCTACCATGACCACCTCGTCGATCTTTCCCGGAGACAGCTGCGCGTCTGCAAGCGCCTGGCGGAGAGGGCCGAGCGTGCGCTCGACGATGGGCCGGATAAGCTCGTCAAACTGCGCTCGCGTAAGTTCGCGGCGATAGGGTCGCCCGTCGGGCAGGTCAAGCGAGATATATGTTGTCTGAGAAAATGAAAGCGTGATCTTGGCTTCGATAACTGCCTTGCGGACCGCCTGAACAGCTTGCGGTTCGGTACGCAGATCGAGGGAGAAGTCGCCGGCTATGTCGTCCAGCGCGATCGCCATCAGCAGGTTGTCGATGTCATCGCCGCCGAGATGCGTGTCGCCGTTGGTGGCGATGACCTCGAAGATGCCTTCGTGCAGGCGAAGAATGGAGATGTCGAACGTCCCGCCGCCGAAGTCATAGACAGCGACCAGCCCGTCGCGCTTACGATCCAGCCCGTAGGCGAGCGCGGCGGCCGTCGGTTCGTTTACCAGCCGCAAAATTTCGAGCCCCGCCATCCGCCCCGCGTCCTTGGTGGCCTGGCGCTGCGCGTCATTGAAGTACGCCGGCACGGTCACGACCGCACGCGTGACCGGCTGGCCGAAGTAGCGCTCGGCATTGCGCTTGAGCTGGCGCAGCACCTGCGCCGAGATTTCGGGTGGGGTGAACTGCTGATCGCCGACCACGAGCCGGATGACCTCGCCCGGCTGCAGGTCCGGCGCGATGCGGAAGGGAAAAAGCTTCAGTTCCTCTTGGATGTCCTCAAGTCCGCGTCCCATCAGTCGCTTGGCCGAGTAGACGACGCGCTCGGGCGTTGTAGCGAGCGCCGTGCGGGCGCGATTGCCGATCAGCGGCTTGCCGCCGGCGGGCATGGCGACGACTGAAGGCACGAGGTTGAGGCCATCCTCGCCGGGGATAACTACCGGCGTGTCCCCTTGCATGAAGGCGACGAGTGAGTTGGTGGTGCCGAGATCGATTCCGACAACCGGAGTCGCGCTGGACGCCTGATTATTCCCGCTGATTTCGATGAGCTCGTCTCCCATGCTTCTTCCCGTTAGGCCAGCGCTTCATTTACATCACGCACGAGGTTGCGAACGTAGCGACGCTTGTCGAGCAATGCGGCTAAGTTAACCTTTGCGAGCGCCTGTTCACGTTCATCCCGTAAATCTACCGCGCCATCCCACAACTGCAAGTTATCTTCGATCTGGCGATCAATGTCAGAGAGCTGTGCTTCGAAGTTAGCTTTTGCCGCCGCCAACTCTGCGCGCAGCTGCGGGTCATCTTCGCCTGTCGTGCGATTCATCCGCACTTCTTCTAGCTGCATGTTCAGCTCAAACACTTCTTCGAGCAGGTCAGACGGCGGCTTTGGCTTTTCTTTCTCGTCGCTGAGCGTTACACCTTCCAGCCTGAGCAGGTACTCGGTACGCGAGAGCGGATGCTTAAGCGTACGGTACGCGTCATTGAGCAGAGCCGTTTGTTCAAGCGCCCATGCCTGCTTTTCCGGGTCTGCCGAAGCGAAGCGATCCGGGTGACATGCGCGACTTTGCGCATAGAAAGCCTGCTCCAGTGTTTTGATGTCGAGATGAAGTTTGCGCGGCAGAGCAAAAACCTCAAAGTAATTCTGCTCAGCAGACAAGGACTTCGTTCCTTTGCGGGTGATGACTTAGGCGGAGAATGACGAGCCGCAACCGCACGACTTGGTCGAGTGCGGATTGATGAAGTTGAAACCCTGGCGCATCAGTGTCTCTTCGTAGTCGAGAATCATGCCGTGCAGGTAGATGAACGACTTCGGGTCGACGAAGATACGCACATCGTCGAAGTTATAGACGCGGTCGCGCTCCCGGGGCTGCGTATCGAAGCGGATGTTATAGGAGAGCCCCGAGCACCCGCCTCCGGTAATGCCAAGCCTAAGACCGCCCTCGGTCGGCGAGACGCCTTCCTTAGCCATGGCCACGCGGATCCTCTGGAGCGCGCGGTCGGTGACCTGAATGCCCTTCTGCGCAGGGGTGATATTTCCGGGTTCAAGGACGAGTGGCTGCGTGGTCAATGTGTTTTCCTTCACACCACATCGCCGGCACAACCTGTGCCGGCGATGTGGGGGCGCGACCGATAACTAGGCGGTGACTACAGCCTGTGACGCTTCTTCCCCTACCCCGTTCTTGGCTTTCCAGTCACCAATGGCTGCGCGAATCGCATCTTCGGCGAGCACGGAGCAGTGGATCTTAACCGGCGGCAGGGCGAGTTCCTTGACGATGTCGGTGTTCGAGATGGTGAGCGCCTCGGCGACGGTCTTGCCCTTGACCCACTCGGTTGCCAGTGACGAAGAAGCGATTGCGGAGCCGCAGCCGAAGGTCTTGAACTTGGCTTCTTCAATCACCTGGGTTTCAGGGTTGACCTTGATCTGCAGGCGCATTACGTCGCCACACTCGGGGGCGCCTACTAGGCCTGTGCCTACTTCGGACGAGCTCTTGTCGAGGGTGCCGACATTTCGGGGATTGCTGTAGTGGTCTACGACTTTATCGCTGTATGCCATGGTTTTCTCCTCCTGGAGAATAGTGAAGTCAAAACTTAAGTATCAGCCCTTTTACCGCCAAATCAGTGCGCTGCCCACTCGATCTTTGAAAGGTCAATGCCTTCCTTGACCATCTCATACAAGGGTGACAATTCCCGCAATTTCTGCACCACATCGATCAGCTTATCGGCAACATAATCGACTTCCTCTTCGGTGTTGAAGCGTCCCAGCCCAAAACGGATCGAGCTGTGCGCCACATCGTCGCCAAGTCCGAGCGCCTTCAGAACATAGGATGGCTCAAGCGTGGCCGAGGTGCAGGCGGAGCCGCTCGAAACCGCGATATCGTTGATGCCCATCAAGAGCGACTCGCCTTCAACATAGACGAAGCTCATGTTGAGGTTTCCCGGCAGCCGGTGTTCCATCGACCCGTTGACGAAGACGTAATCGAGCGACTCCTCGAAGCGCTTCTGCAGCCTGGTGCGCAGCGCCAGCTGCCGCCTGCCCTCGGCCTCCATTTCCTGGCCGGCGAGCTCGCAGGCCTTGCCCATGCCGACGATGCCCGGCACGTTGAGCGTGCCCGAGCGCATGCCGCGCTCATGGCCGCCGCCGTTGATCTGCTCAGAGATCTGGACGCGCGGATTGCGCCTGCGAACGTAGAGCGCGCCTACACCCTTGGGCCCGTAGATCTTGTGCGAGGTCAGGGACATGACATCGATGTTGTCGGCGAGGACGTTGACCGGGATCTTGCCCACCGCCTGCACGCCATCGGTGTGGAAGATCACGCTGCGCTCATGGCAGAGGGCGCCGATCTCGCGGATGGGCTGGATGACGCCGATCTCGTTGTTCGCGTACATGATCGAGACCAGGATGGTCTTGTCAGTCATCGCGGCCTTCAGATCCTCGAGCGAGATCAGCCCGTCGGCCTGGACGGGCAGGTAGGTGACCCGGTAGCCGGACTTCTCCAGCCGCTTGCAGGTATCGAGCACCGCCTTGTGCTCGGTCACCTGGGTGATGATGTGGTTGCCGCGCTCCTTGTACATCTCGGCAATGCCCTTGAGCGCCAGGTTGTTCGACTCGGTGGCGCCGGAGGTAAAGATAATCTCCTTGGCGGTCGCGCCGATCAGCTTCGCGATCTGCTCGCGCGCGCCCTCGACACCCTGCTCCGCCTCCCAGCCAAACCCGTGATTGCGGCTGGCGGCGTTACCGAACTTGCCGGTAAAGTAGGGCAGCATCGCGTCGAGCACGCGCGGGTCAAGCGGGGTAGTCGCGTGGTTGTCCATGTAGATGGGCAACTTCAGCTTCCTCGAGGTATTGGCCTGGACGACTGCGTCCTCAGGGATGATGGTGTGTCCGGCTACGACTGTCGTGCCCATGGTGTGCTCTCTCCGCCTGCTGTTGTGGTTCGGTCTGCCGGTCAGATCAGATTGCGATGCTGACCAGGTGCTGTTGCGGCTTTTGCGCGTGTTCGTGTTGTCGCCCGTACTCCACCAGGTCGCCAATACGGATATTCTTGAGCAGCTCGGCGATGCTCTCATTGACGCGGGCCATCGGTTCTTTGATGGTGCAGCTATTGCTGAGGTCGCAGCTCTTCTTGCCCGTGGTGCATGCGGTCAAGAACTGCGGACCGTCGACGGCCAGGATCACTTCCATGGCGGTGATGCGGGCGGGGTCTCTGGCCAGCAGGTAGCCGCCGTTCATCCCGGCGCTTGAGCGCACCAGACCGACCTTCGCCAGCCGCTGCAGGATCTTGGCCAGAAGCGGGGGCGGGATGTGGTAGGCCTCTGCAATCTCCTTGGCGCTGAGGGCAGGCGACTCCGGATGCTCGGCCAGATACTTGAGCGCCATCAGCCCATAATCCGCTTTTTTGGTCAGCCTCAGCATCCACTCCAGTATAGGACCCGAACGGTCCTCAAACAAGCATTTCCCCTTCTGCCGCCGCGCAGGTGCTTTTTGCGCCCGATAACTTTTATTTGCCGGACGCCGTGGAAGGGCTCCTGGAGGAGCACTTTCCTGCTTTCCGCCCAAGCGGCTCCGGCGCTACAATCATGGCGTCCGGCCCCTGGCCCGTGACCAACCTACCCCATGAATACGCCCTGCAAGCACCCCCAAGTCCGCGTGGTCGCACGCGAGGAAGATGCTGAATTTGTTGAATGCCTGGAGTGCGGCGAGGTCTTCGACTCGGACGAGTTCCGGGACATGGAGATCGAGGCTACCGCCGACCTGTCCTTGCCCAAGGAAGTCCACGAAGAAGAAGCTTGAGCCCCTGCCGGGTTTGAAAAAAGCTTAGCCTGACGGGTCTAAAGAAGAAGCTTGGGCCTGACGGGTCTAAAAGAGAGGAGCTTAAGCCTGACGGCTTTAGCGACTTACCTGTCCGCTGCGGCCCGATCGACCATCACCGGTCCGGGCGCGTTGAGCCTGACGGCCATGGTTCTCGCGTAATCGAGCGCCGAGAGAACGGTGAGCGCCATGGTTGCGTCGAGCGACCAGCGGCGCACAAAGACGACCGGCGCCGGCGCATAGAACTGGGCCAGGAGCACGGTAACCAGGGCAACGATCTGCGCCAGGGTGTTGGCCTTGCCGAAGAGGCTGGGGCGAAAGTCCCTGAGCCCGGTTGCCGCAAACAACACGGCGGCGATCATCAGGATCCCGAAATCCCGGGCAAACACCAGCACGGTGACCCGCTGCGCGATCAGCCCGACATGGTTGAGAACCAGGAACAGGGTCGAGAGGAGCAGCTTGTCGGCCACCGGATCAAGATACTGACCGAGGCGCGTGCGCTGCTTCAGCAGCCTGGCCAGGATGCCGTCGAGGGCGTCCGTAATGCCGGCGATCACAAACAGGGCAAAGGCGCCGCGATAGTGGCCGTCCAGAATCTGCAGCACCAGAAACGGAACCATGCAGAGGCGCAGGAAGGTTAACTGGTTGGGGGCGGCGCGCAACTGGCGCAAACCGCTCCAATGGCGGAAGGCTCGAGCCGCCGGGCGCGCCTTTTCAGGCTGAGCTGGAGTTGCTTGGAGAATGCGAACGACCTACCTTAAGCGGGGAATGCCCCAGTGATGGTAGCGCAGCATGGAATGTGAAGCCAGCATGAATGCTGCGCCTGCGGGCGACGAGTTGAGGCATGGGCGAACGGCCCCGGCTTGACACCGTGCATCTACGACGGTAGCGTTCTATTCGAGATGCGGAACTCCATCCACCATCGGCCCCACCACCATCATGCGACGAGCGTGCCAGGGGGGCCTTGCAGCCTGCGGTAGAAGGCGAAAGCAGTTCAAGGATGGACCAGGGCCCGCCCGGCGCGCGATGCGAGGGCGGGCTTTCTGCGTTTGGGGTGCGGAGACGGGCAGGAAATGAGGGGTATAGCAATGGAGATTGATTTCACCAAGCTCGATGGGCTGGTGCCGGGGGTGGTGCAGGATGCGGCGACCGGCGCGGTGCTGATGGTCGGGTTCCTGAACCAGGAGAGTTACCGGAGGACGCTCGAGTCCGGCTTTGTCACCTTCTGGAGCCGCAGCCGGTCGAAGCTGTGGATGAAGGGCGAGAGCAGCGGCAACCGGCTGCGGGTGGTCGAGGCGGCAACCGACTGCGACCAGGACACGCTGCTGTTCCGGGTGGTGGTTGAGGGCGACGGCCTCACCTGCCACGAGGGTTCGGTCAGCTGCTTCACCCGGCCGATCCCGGTGGAAACGCAAGCGGTGGCAAACTGATGCCGGACCGAGGGAACAAGCTCAGGCTCGGCATCCCCAAGGGCAGCCTGCAGGACTCGACCATTGCGCTGTTTGCGCGCGCCGGGTGGACCATCTACGCGAACGGCCGCTCGTACTTCCCGGCGATTGACGATCCGGAGATCGAGTGCATGCTGATCCGGGCGCAGGAGATGGCGCGTTACGTTCACTCCGGGGTGCTGGACGCGGGGCTGACCGGCATTGACTGGGTGGTCGAGAGCGGGCTTGAGGTCGAGAGCGCCTGCTCGCTGGTCTACGCCAAGCAGTCGCGGCAGCGGGTGAAGTGGGTGCTCGCGGTGCCTGAGGATTCGGGCTTTGAGCGGGCGGAGGACCTGGGCGGCAAGACGATTGCGACTGAGCTGGTCGAGGTGACCAGGCGCTACTTCGCGGCCAAGGGCGTGCCGGTGACGGTTGAGTTCAGCTGGGGCGCGACCGAGGTCAAGCCGCCGATGCTGGCTGACGCGATCGTCGAGGTGACCGAGACCGGAAGCTCGCTGCGGGCGAATCGGCTGCGCATTATCGACACGGTGATGGAGAGCGAGACGCACCTGATCGTCAACCGGGCGAGCTGGACGGAGGAGTGGAAGCGGGCGAAGGTCGAGTCGCTGGCCCTGATGCTGAAGGGCGCGATCGACGCCCAGGGGCAGGTGGGACTGATGCTGAACGTTGCCAGGGAGAATCTGGAAGCCGCGCTGGCGGTGCTGCCGGCGCTGAACTCGCCAACCATCTCCGCGCTGAGCGATGCCGGATGGGTCGCGGTCAACGTGATCCTGGAGGAGAGCACGGTGCGGGAGATCATCCCGCGTCTGAAGGCGGCGAAGGCGACGGGCATCGTCGAGTATCCGCTGAACAAGGTGGTGCTGTAACGCGGCAGCTGCCAAGGACAAAGACGCTGGCCGGTCGCGAGGAGCAGCAAGGGCGAAAGCAGATTTTTCGCTCCGCTCAGAAGGACAAGCCAGTAGAAGAGGGACACGAAGATGGAGTTAGTCCGAACCACGGGACTGAGCGGACGGCGCGGGCGCAACACGGTGTCGAGGCTTGCGAACCGCCGCGACGCGGTAGACCGGCGGGTGCTGGCGACGGCGGAGTCCATTGTGAAGGCGGTGCGCGGGTCGGGGGACCGGGCGCTGCGGCGGTATGCGGAGAAGCTCGACCGGCTGCCGGCGCGCGGAGCGCTGCGGGTGCCGGAGGAGGAGATGGAGGCGGCGCTCGCGGCCATCGATCCCGGTTTGCGCGCCGCGATGGCCACGGCGGCCGCGAACATCCGCGCCTTTGCCGAGCGGCAGCTGCCGCCGGAGTGGGATTCTGAGCCGGTGGCGGGGCTCACGGTTGGGCAGCGTGTGCGCGCGCTCGACTCGGTCGGCTGCTACGTGCCGGGCGGCCGGCATCCGCTGCCGTCGACGTTGCTGATGACGGCGATTCCTGCGCAGGTGGCGGGAGTGCGGCGGATGGTGGTGGTGTCGCCGAATCCGGCGCCCGAGACCCTGGCGGCGGCGGCGCTGGTTGGCGGTGGATCGGGAGCGATGGAGTTTTACCGGATTGGCGGCGCGCAGGCGGTGGCGGCGCTTGCCTATGGAACGGACACGATTGAGCGCGTGGACAAGATCGTTGGTCCCGGGAACGCGTACGTGACCGCGGCGAAGCGGATCGTGTCGGCAAGCGGCGCCTGCGCCATCGACATGCTGGCCGGGCCGACCGAGATTCTTGTGACCAGCGAGCGCGGCGATCCGCGGGAGATCGCGAGCGACCTGGTGGCGCAGGCGGAGCATGATCCGGACGCGCTGGCGGTGTTTATCACGGCGACTGCCGGGCTGGCGAAGCAGGTGGTCGCGGAGGTCAAGCTGCAGGCCGCGGCTAACGCGGTCGCCAGGCAGGCGCTTGAGGACAATGGCGTGGCTATCATCGCGGGCTCGGTCGAGGAAGCGCGGGTGATCACCAACCTGCTGGCGGGAGAACACCTGACCGTCGATGACGCGAGCGACCTGGGCTGGGTGCGCAACGCGGGGTCGGTGTTTGTCGGGCGCTACTCGCCGCAGCCGATGGGGGACTATGTCTCCGGACCCAACCACACGCTGCCGACCGGCGGGCAGGCGCGACTGCGCGGGGGGCTGAGCGTGGTTGACTATCTCAAGGTGATCACCGTGCAGCAGTACAGACGCGCCGGGCTCGAGACGCTGGGGCCGGCGGCGATCCGGCTGGCGGAGGCCGAGGGGCTGTCCGGGCACACGGCCGCGGTGCGTGTGCGGGGGATCGCCTGATGGACAAGGTGGTTCAGCAGGCGCCCGCGCCGTCGGCGAACATTGCGCAGGTGAAGGAGTATCACCCGCCGCTCGGCGGCCGGGATGGTCTGCGCCTCGACTTCAACGAGAACACTGTCGCCTGCTCGCCGCGGGTGCTGGAGGCGCTCGGCCGGATCTCGGCCGGCGACCTGACGCGCTACCCGGAACGGGCCCCGGTGGAGGCGCGGGTTGCTGAGCTGCTCGGAGTCGAGCCCGCGCAGGTTCTGCTGACCAACGGCGTCGACGAAGCCATTCACATCCTGTGCCAGACGTACCTCGATGAGACGGCCGAGATGCTGCTGCCGGTGCCGACCTACACCATGTATGAGATTTACGCGTCGGCAACGCGGGCGAGAATTGTAACTGTTGCGAGCACAGAAGGCTTTCACTTTCCTGCGGACCGGCTGCTGTCGGCGATTACGGACAAGACCCGCGTGATCGCGATCGCGAACCCGAACAGTCCTACGGGAGCGATCGCGCCGCGCGAGGAGATCGTCCGCCTTCTTGACGCTGCGCCGCAGGCGATCGTGCTGGTCGATGAGGCCTACTTCCACTTTTTCGGGGAGACGGTGCTTGACCTGCTCGACCGGTACCCGAACCTGGTGGTCTCACGCACCTTTTCAAAGGCCTACGGGCTGGCCGGGCTGCGACTCGGCGCCCTGGTTGCCAACCCCGACGTCATGCGCTGGCTGCGCCGCGTCATCTCTCCTTACAGCGTGAATGCGCTGGCGCTCGCCTGCCTGCCTGCGGCGCTCGACGACACGGACTACCTCGACTGGTATGTGAGCGAGGTAAAGGCGGCGCGCGAACAGTTTCACCGGGCGCTGGTCGGGCATGGGCTGCCCTGCTGGCCTTCGCAGGCGAACTTCGTCCTGGTTCGCGTGGGCGCCTGCCACCGTGAGTTTGTCTCGGCGATGCACGCGCGCGGCGTGCTGGTGCGCGACCGCTCGGCCGACCCCGGCTGCGAGGGATGCGTGCGCATCACCGTCGGCACGCGGGAGCAGATGGCGGCGTCGGCGACGGCGCTGCGGGAGTCGCTCGCTGCCATAGGATGGGAACAGGGAGACCTCTGTTGAGCAAGACGGCGGAGCCGGGGACGGCCGAAACGAAGAAGCCGCGGAAGCCGCGGACCGGGCGCGTGGTGCGGCGAGCTGCGCGCGGCGCCACCATCGAACGCAACACCAGCGAGACCCGGATCGCGCTCAAGCTCAGCCTTGAGGGCACGGGCAAGTACTCCATCTCGACCGGCATCCGCTTCTTCGATCACATGCTGGAGCTCTTCACCCGTCACGGGGGCTTTGACCTGGAGCTGGCGGCGAAGGGCGATCTCGATGTCGACCAGCACCACACCGTCGAAGACGTGGGCATTGCGCTGGGCGAAGCCTTCGCCCAGGCGCTGGGCGACAGGAAAGGCATCATGCGCGCGGGCTACTTCGTGATGCCGATGGACGAGACATTGGGGGTGGCGGCCATCGACCTGAGCGGACGCGTGTCCTGCGTGGTGAAGACCAAGGTCAAGACGCGCCTGGTGGGCGACCTGCAGTCGGAGCTGGTCGAAGACTTCTTTGAAGGATTCGCGAGGGGCGCGCGCGCCAACGTGCACATGAAGGTGTTGTACGGCCGCTCAAACCACCACAAGATTGAAGCATTATTCAAGGCGTTCGCCCGCGCCCTGCGCTTTGCCTGCGCCCGCGACGGACAGATGGCGGAGATCTTGCCCAGCACCAAGGGGCTGCTGTGATCGCAGTGATCGACTACAAGGCGGGCAATCTCACCTCGGTGATGAAGGCGCTCTCCTCTGTCAGTGCAGAGTGCGTGGCGACTGAGGATCCGGAGGTCGTGCGCCGGGCGGAGAAGATCGTGCTGCCCGGTGTCGGCCATTTTGCCGCGACCTCTTTCCTCGATGCTCATGGACTGACGAAAGCGGTCCGCGAGCGCACCGCCGAAGGGGTTCCGTTTCTCGGCATCTGCGTCGGGCTGCAATGGCTGTTCGAGGGCAGCACGGAGTCGGCAGACATCGCCGGGCTGGGCGTCTTTCGCGGCGCGTGCGAGCGCTTCAACTCAGGGGCTAAGTGCCCGCATGTGGGGTGGAACTCGCTCGCACTCACGCGACCGTCGGCGTTGACTAGAGGGATCGACGAGGGCGCATTCGTCTACTACACGCATTCCTACCGCGCTCCGGTGGTTGAAGACACGATTGCGACCACCGACTACGGCGGAGCCTTCTCGGCGATCGTCGAGCGGGCGAACATCATGGGCGTGCAGTTCCACCCGGAGAAGTCCGGCGCTACAGGCGTGCGCCTGCTGGAGAACTTTGTCGGTCTGCCATGCTGACCAGGCGCATTATCGCCTGCCTGGATGTCACCGACGGGCGGGTGGTGAAGGGGGTGCAGTTTGAGGACCTGGTCGACGCCGGCTCGCCGCCCGAGCTTGCCGCGCGACACGCCGCAGCGGGCGCGGACGAGATCGTTCTGCTCGACATCACGGCCACGCACGAGGGTCGCGGAACCTTGCTCGAAACGGTGAGGAAGACGGCGCTGCGGCTCTTCGTTCCTTTCACTGTCGGCGGCGGTATTCGCACCTCGGACGACGCGACGGCGGTCTTTGACGCGGGCGCGGACAAGGTCAGCATCAACTCGGCTGCACTGGCGCGGCCCGAGCTGATCGGCGAGATCGGCCGGCGCTTCGGGGCGCAGGCGGTGATTGTCGCGATCGACGCCCGGCGCGGCGGAGGCTCGCCCGAACACGCCGGGGTCTACGTCAATGGCGGCCGCAGGCCCACGGGCCGCACGGCCGTCGAGTGGGCGCGCGAGGCCGAGGCGCGAGGCGCGGGAGAAATCCTGCTTACCTCAATGGACGAGGACGGCACCCGCGCGGGCTTTGACTGCGAGCTCACCGCGGCTGTGTCGGAGGCGGTGCAAATCCCGGTGATCGCGTCGGGAGGAGCGGGGAACGCCGAGCATTTCGCGAAAGTTCTGAGCCACGAACCAGGCGGGGGCAAGGCCGATGCCGCGCTGGCCGCGGGCATCTTCCACTTCGGGGTCGCCGATGTGCGGCAGCTGAAAGAGGCGGTTGCCGGCCGCGGTGTCCCGATGAGACTGCCATGCTGATCCCGGCGATTGACCTGATGGGCGGCCGGATTGTCCAGCTGGTTCACGGTGAGCGGCTCGAGCTTGCGTTTGATGACTTCGACTACTGGATCGATCGGTTCAGCGCCTACGCCTTAGTCCAGTTGATCGATCTGGACGCGGCCAAGCGCCAGGGCTCGAATGCGGCGCTGATCGAGCGCATCGCCCGCGCGTTGCCATGCCAGGTAGGCGGAGGGATAAGGTCGGTCGCGGACGCAGAGCGGCTGCTGAAAGCCGGCGTGCGCAGGGTGATCTTCGGATCAGCACTGTTCGCGGCCGGCGGCGTCAGCACCGTTCTAGCCCAGGAGATCAGCGAGGCCATAGGAGCCGACCGGTTTCTGGCCAGTATCGATACCAAGGGCGGACGCGTAGCGGTGCGCGGCTGGCAGGACTCCGTCGATCTCACCCCGGAGCAGGCGGTCGCTGAGCTCGAGCCGTTCTGCGGCGGCTTCCTCTACACCCATGTTGATACCGAGGGGACCATGCAGGGCTTTCCTCTGGAGCAGGCGCGTAAGCTGCGGGCGCTTACCGCGCGTCGGCTGATTGTCGCCGGTGGCATCCGCGACCAGGCGGAGATCGATGCCCTGGACGCGCTTGGCGTGGACGCGGTCGCCGGCATGGCCGTCTACACGGGAAGCATTCTTGCCTGATCAGGTTCGGGGACGCAAGTCCCGCGAGCGCACCACCAGCCCGACCATCAGGAAGATGGCCGCTGCACACAGCTTGATGGCCGCCTGCAGCAAGTTGTGATGGACGGCCGAATACACGCCCTGGGCCACCCACAGCAGGGTCAAGAGCAGCCAGATCATCCATCGGCGCATGCCTTTGAGCGTAGCATCGGCAGACACTTTGAGACTTTCGGCGAGCCGCGCAATCGAACACTGTATGACTCGGAAAACAACGGCGCTCCGGACTGGGTCGGCACTGCGGGCCGGGTCGGCGCTGCGCACGGCGCGACGCCTCGACCCGGTAGGATTTTCTGACATTGTGCAGGTCCGCAACCGCGTGATCGCGCTGCGCGAAGCCGGGCGGGTGGTACACGCGTTTCACGGCGGGGAGCCGTTTTTCGAGACGCCTCTGCCGATCAAGGCGGCGACCGCCGAGGCGCTCGCCGGCAACCAGACCAGGTACGCACCTTCGTCGGGGATCGCCCCGCTGCGCGAGGCTCTTCAGCAGAAGCTGGCTGAGCGCAACGGCATCGCGGCGCGGGTCGAAGAGATCCTGGTCACCACCGGCGGCTGCCACGCCTTGTTCGCGGCTTTCCAGGCGGTGCTGGATCCGGGCGATGAAGTCCTGGTGTTCTCACCGTTCTGGACGCCGATCGCCGACATGATCCTGGGCACCGGCGCCCGGCCTATCATGGTGCCTACCGCCGAGGCGCTCAAGACCGGGCTGGGAGCCGCGCTTGAGAGCTTTCTGACTGCATCGACGCGGGCGATTTACTACAACACTCCGCAGAACCCTTCGGGCACCGTGTTTACCCGCGCGCATGCCGAGGAGGTCGCGGCCTTCGCGATGGCGCACGATCTGGTAGTCATTGCCGATGAGGCTTACGAGGACATCGTCTACTCCGGCGCGCACTTCTCGATCGCTTCCGTGCCGGGCATGTTCGAGCGCACCATCACCACTTACACTTTCTCGAAGTCCTACGCCATGACCGGCTGGAGGGTCGGTTACGCGGTGGCGGCGGAACCGTTTATGTCCGGGCTCAGGAAGATGGTGCTGTACTCGACCAACGGCGTGTCGACGCCTATGCAGTGGGCGGCCCTGGAAGCGCTGAGAACGCCCCTTGCCGTGCTTGCGGAGCGGCGGGACGAATACCGAGCGAGGCGCGATTTGCTGGTCGACGGGCTCAACCAGGTGGGGCTGCCGTGCACGCTTCCGCAGGGCGCTTTCTATGCTTTTCCGGACGTCCGCTCGATTGACCCGGACAGCCGCAAGGCCGCGGCCATCCTGCTCGACGAAGCGCAGGTCGCGACTATCCCGGGCATTGTCTTCGGGGCCGAGGGCGAGGGACACGTGCGCTTCGGATACGCCACTTCGATGGAGGTGATCGAGGCCGGGCTCGAGGCGTTGCGCGGTCTCGGAAGCTAAACGCGCGTCCGAAGCGGGCCTGGTTCCGTATAGCAAGGAACCAACGAATTTAAGCGTCTTCCGGACGCGGAAGCGAGTCTAACGCGCATGTTTCGTCTGATGGGCTTTTCTCTCCTTCTTTTTGCTGCCTGTTCAGGGTTGGGCAGCGCCAACGCGCAGGGCCCAAGTGAGACAGAGGCGGTTGCGGCAACGACGCCGATTCCTGATGCGCCCTCGGCGGTCGCGGCGCAGGCCGATCGGCAGACGCCGACGGTCCAGACGCCGCAGGGACCGGTGCAGCCGGGTACAGGCCAGCCGAAGCAGACCAAGCGAATCCTCGGAATCATTCCTAACTTCCGCGCCGTCTCGGCCGATGAGCATTTGCCTCCGCAGACGGTGAAGCAGAAGTTTCTGGGGACCACGCAGCAAAGTTTTGACTACTCGGCGATTGTCTTTTCCGGAGTGCTTGCAGGCGTGGCGCAGGCTGAGAACAGCGTCCCGCAGTTTCACCATGGCGCACCCGCCTACGGGCGCTACTTCTGGCATAACTTCGCCGACCAGACGGATGAGAACTACTGGGTGCAGTTCATTCTGCCGGCTGCCCTGCACCAGGATTCGCGCTACTACACGCTGGGCCATGGAGGCGTGGTGAAGCGGGCCGGGTACGCGTTCACCCGCATCTTTGTCACGCGCACAGATTCGGGCGGCGAGGCCTTCAATGCATCCGAGATCGTCGGCGCCGGGACCGCGGCCGGCATCTCCTACCTCTACTATCCTGCGAGCGAGAAGACCTGGACGAAGACCGGGCAGCGCTGGTTCCTGAATGTCGGCCTGGATGGCGGCGTTTACCTGTTCCAGGAGTTCTGGCCGAATATCAACGCCGCCCTCTTTCACCAGAAGAATTAGGCCGGTGCACATGGTCCGAGTGGGCGTCGTACATTGGGTCGACCAGGAGCTGCTGCGCGGCTTTCCGGCGGGAACGGAAGTTGTTCGCTACGACCGGCGTTCTGCGGAAGCGATCGAGGTCGACTTCCTGGTTGTGCCTTTCGCCCGCGTTGAAGCAGAGCAGGTTCTGCCGCGGGTGAAGGGAGTTCGGGTGCTGCAGTCTGTCTCAGCCGGCGTCGACTGGCTGGTGCCTCTGGTTCCGGAGGGAGCCGTGCTCGCGAACGCGCAGGGGATTCACAACGCATCGACGGCGGAGTGGGCGGTCGGCGCCATTCTCGCCTCGCTCAAGTACTTCCCTTTCTATCGGGATCAGCAACAGCTGGGCCGATGGGTCGCGGACGCGCGGGTGACGGAGATGTACAAGGCTATCCACCGTGACCAGACCGACTACCCCATCCCCGTACTCATTGAAGAGCTGTACGGCAAGCAGGTCCTGATCGTGGGCTATGGAGCGATCGGGAAGGCGATCGAGGAACGGCTCTCAGGATTCGGCGTCGACGTGGTGCGGGTGGCGCGGTCTGCGCGCGAGGGTGTGTCGGCGGTAGTCGATTTAGCCGAGCTGCTGCCCAGCGCTGACATCATCGTGCTGATCACGCCGCTGACGGAGGAGACGCGTCACCTGATCAACAGCGAAGCGATGGCGCGGATGAAGCAGGGAGCGCTGGTGGTCAACGCGGCGCGGGGCGGGGTGATCGACACTGATGCGCTGGTGGCGGCGCTTGCAGCGGGACAGATCCGCGCTGCGCTCGACGTCACCGACCCGGAGCCGCTTCCCGCCGGGCACCCGCTCTGGTCCGCGCCCAACCTGCTGCTTACTCCGCACGTGGCCGGATCGAGCCCTGTTTTTATGCGCCGCGTGTACGATTTTGTGGCGGCGCAGCTCGGGCGCTATGTGCGTGGAGAGCCGCTCGAGAATGTGATCGAGGGGTCGTACTAGCCGGTGCTCCCGTCAACGAAGCAGACATGAAGGGCTGAGTCGTCCGCGACTCGCATAGGATAGACCGGGGAGCCGTGTATGGCACAATACTCGATCGGCGTAGATCTGGGCGGGACCAACCTTCGCATAGCCTCGTTTACTCTTGCGTGGGAGCGGCTGGAGTCGGTGGCGATCCCGACCCGGGTTGCAGATGGTCCGGGCGCAGTGCTCTCCGACATGGCGGATGCCATCCGTCGCCTGATCGACTCGGCCTCGGCGGCGGGGCACGCGGAGGGTGAGCTGGTCGGCATTGCCGTCGGCAGCCCGGGGCCGATTGAGCTGCCTGAGGGACGGCTGCTGTCGCCGCCGAACCTGCCCGGCTTTGATCAGCTGGAGCTCAAGGTGGAGCTCGAAAAGCTGCTGGAGCGGCCGGTGATCATCGAGTGCGATGCCAATGCCGCGGCACTGGCCGAGGCGCATGCCGGGCTGGGGCGGGAGCACGGCGTCGATTCGCTTTGCATGGTGACGCTGGGCACCGGGGTGGGCGGCGGGATCGTGCTCGGCGGCAAGATCTGGCACGGCTTTAACGGGATGGCCGGGGAGGTAGGACATGTCTCGGTATGGCCGGAGGGCATTGCCTGCAGCTGCGGCAACCGCGGGTGCCTGGAGCTGTTTGCATCGGCGACCGGGATTGCGCGGATGGCGCGCGAGGCTGCAGCGGAAGGCCGGTCGCCGAAGACCCGCGAGTTCATCGATCATGAACAGCGGATCACCGCACGCGATGTGGCCTGCTTTGCCGAACAGGGCGACCAGGGCGCGCTCTCTGCCTATGACACCTGCGGACGCGCGCTTGGCCTGGGGCTTGCGGACATGGTCAACACCCTCAACCTGCCGCTCTACACGCTGGGCGGCGGGGCGGCGGCGGCCTGGCCGCTGTTTGCGCCGGTGATGTTCCGCGAGCTTGAACGCGCGAGCTACGTGTACCGGCTGACGAAGCCTGCGGACACGTCGAAGTTCGAGAAGGGTAAGACGAACATCATGCCGGCCCGCCTGGGCTCAGATTCAGGACTGCTGGGCGCGGCCATGGTGCCCTGCTTCCAGGCTTAGCCGCAGTGCAAGGCGCCTGGCTTAAGTCATCTTGCGTGACATTGCAATTTGCGATAGTATTATCGCAGATTGCAATTGGGCCGCGGGACGGCCAAGGCTGTGAAGCTTTCCGACAAGATTCGCTACCTGCGTGAGATCGAAGGCTCCCTGCGCGGTTTGGGCCGCGCGATGACCCAGCAGGAGCTGGTGCGCGCCATCGCCGAAGAGACGCCGGGCAAATCGCTCTCGCAGTCGTACCTGTCGCAGATCGAGTCCGGCGCGCGGCCGCACCTGACCAATACCACGCGGCTGCTGCTGGCGCGCTTCTTCAAGGTGCATCCCGGCTACCTGGTCGAGGACCCGGAGGACTTCCAGGCGGAGTTTCGCACACCGGAACTGGCGCAGTCGCTGGCAGAAGACCGCCTGGACCTGTGGCTGGTGAACGGCGCGGAGCGCTTTGGCCGCAGTGACCCGAAGCTGTGCCGGGCGTTGCTGACGCTGGCGCAGCACCAGGATTCGCGCCGCTGCCTGCTGCTGCTCGAGACGATTCTTGAAACGCCGGCGCTGGTCGATCGCCTGTGCCAGGTACTCCGTCCCGCGCCGGGCGGACAAGGGTCGGCCCAGAAGAAAAGAAAGGCCGCAAAATGATCACCCTTTATCTTTGCTGCTTCATTGTGGGGCTGGTGCTGAGCGTGCTGGCCGCTTTCTCCGGCCCGGGTCATCTGGGTCACGCGCATCTGGGTCACGCGCACGTCCGGGTCAAGGCCGGCGGCACGCACCTCTCTGCGATCAACGGATTTACGCTCGCGGCCTTTCTCTGCTGGTTTGGCGGCGCGGGATACCTGCTTGAGGTTTACAGCTCGTGGATCGCGCTGCTGGTGATCGCTGCGGCGGCAGCAGCCGGGCTCGCCGGGGCCGCGATTCTCTACATGTTTCTGTTCAAGTTCCTGCTGCCGCGCGAGCGGGTGCTGAGCGCCGATGACACGCGCATGGAAGGCGTCCTGGCGCGCGTGTCCGATGAAGTGCGTGCGCGCGACGGCATCGGAGAAATCCTCTTTACCCAGACCGGGGTTCGGCGCGCCGCGCCGGCGCGCAGTGAAGACGGCATCCACATCCCCCGCGGTACTGAAGTTGTGGTACTGCGCTACGAGCGCGGCATCGCCTACGTGCGCCCGCTCAACGAGTTGTCGACCCTCTAACCGTCTCTCGAAAGGGACATTTCCATGCAATCCATCACCGTGATCGTTTCGCTAGCCTTATTCGCACTCTTTGCCCTCGCCATTGCGATCGGCCGCATGTTTCGGAAAGCCGCGCCCAACCAAGCGATTATTGTGTACGGCTTTCGCAAGCCGCGGGTGATCAAGTCCGGCGCGGCCATCATTTTCCCTGTGGTTGAAAGCTATCGCGAGCTGACCCTTGAGCTGATGAGCTTTGACGTGGCGCCGCAGCAGGATCTTTACACCAAGCAGGGAGTCGCGGTCACGGTGGAGGCGGTCGCGCAGATCAAGGTCCGCTCGGATGAGGAGTCGATCCTGACCGCGGCCGAGCAGTTTCTTTCAAAGACGCCCGACCAGAGGGAGTCGCTGATCCGGCTGGTGATGGAAGGCCACCTGCGCGGCATCATTGGCCAGCTTACGGTCGAGCAGATTGTGAAGGAGCCGGAGATGGTGGCCGAGCGCATGCGGGCCACCTGCATGGATGACATGTCGAAGATGGGTCTCGAGGTGATCAGCTTCACTATCCGCGAGGTGCGCGACAAGAACGAGTACATCACCAACATGGGTCGTCCGGACGTGGCGCGGGTTCGCCGGGATGCGGAGATTGCCAGCGCCGAGGCCGAGCGCGATACGGCGATCCGCCGGGCGCATGCGCTGCGCGAGGCTGCGATTGCGAAAGCCGCGAGCGACCAGGACCGGGTGATCGCGGAGACTGCATCGCTGGGCAAGCAGGCTGAGGCGCAGAGGGACCTCGACATTCGCAAGGCGCAATATACGGAGCAGTCGCGCCGGCAGGAGGCGCAGGCGGACAAGGCCTACGAGCTGCAGACCAACGTGATGCAGCAGCAGGTGGTGGCCGAGCAGGTGAAGGTGCAGCAGATTGAGAAGGAGCAGCAGATCAAGGTGCAGCAGGCGGAGATCCTGCGCCACGAGGCGGAGCTGATGTCGACGGTGCTGAAGGGCTCGGAGATCGAGGCGCGGCGCATGCAGAATATCGCGGCGGCGGAGAAGGCGCGCATCACCATTGAGGCCGAGGGCCGCGCGGCGGCGACGCGGGCGGCCGGCGAGGCGCAGGCATCGATCACCCGGCTGCAGGGCGAGGCCGAGGCCGACATCATCTTCCAGAAAGGATCAGCGGAGGCGAAGGCGATGAACGTGAAGGCCGAGGCTTACCAGGAGTGGTCGCAGGCGGCGGTGGTCGACAAGCTGATCACCAACATGGCCGACGTGGTGCGGGCGATGGCCGAGCCGCTGGCGAACGTGGACAAGATCACGATTGTGTCGACTGGGCAGAACGGCGACACCGGCGCAAGCAAGATCACCGGGGACATGACGAAGATCGCGGCGCAGGTACCGGCCCTGTTTGAGGCGTTGAGCGGCATGAAGATGAGCGACCTGATGGCGAATGTGAAAGCCATGCAGGCGCGGACAGAAACCAGATACGACAAAACCGTGGACGGGAAGGTAAGCAGATAGGACCTCTTCCTGCGCCGGCGCGCCTGGCGCGGGAAAACCAAGCTCACGATCACCTAGAAAGGACCTCCTCCGATGGCACTGCTGGAACGGGTTTCTACCTTGCTGCGCGCGAACCTCAACGACCTGCTCGACAAGGCTGAAGATCCCGAGAAGCTGTCGAAGCAGATCCTGCTCGACATGGAGAACCAGCTGCTGCAAGTGAAGACGCAGGTGGCGCTCGCGATCGCCGATCAGCACCGGCTCCTGCAGCAGCAGAAGGAGCATGAAGACGGACAGGCGCAGTGGCGGCGCAAGGCAGAGCTGGCTGTGGCGAAGGCTCAGGACGACCTGGCGCGGGCAGCGCTTGAGCGCAGCCTGTCGCACGCGCGGCTGGCGGAGGGCTTTGCCAAGCAGCATGCGGAGCAGGTGGCCGAGGCGGAGACCCTGCGCGCGGCCTACACCAAGCTGCAGGGCAAGCTGACCGAGACGCGCGCGCGGGTCGAGTTACTGCTGGCGCAGCATCGCCGTCATCGCGCCGCGGGCAGGGCGAATGCCGCGCAGCCGATCACCAGCGCGGCCCGGGCGGCGTCTCAGCTGTCGCGGCTCACGTCGTCTGTGGCCGCGGGTGAGCTTACGGCGCAGACGCAGCGAACGGTCCAGGCGATCGCAGCCGGTGAGACGGTCGAGGAGCGTTTTGCATCGCTGGAGCAGGAGGACCAGATTGAGGCGCTGCTGCTCGAACTTAAGCAGAGCAGCCCGCGTCTGCACTCATGAGGGGGAGGAGACCGGCAGCCGCACGGTGAACTCCGTGCGGCCGGGCTCGCTCGTAAAGCTGATCTGACCGTTGAAGTGGCCCAC
>CAXUND010000036.1:0-7305 GCA_964252445.1 uncultured Acidobacteriaceae bacterium
CGCCGGAGAAGACGCAGCGGCGGGCAGCTTTGCGCGTCACCCGCATGACCCGCTCGAGCTCTCCTCCGGAGACGATGTCGAAGCCGGCTTTGTGCCGGTCGAGCAGACGCAGGATTGCCAGCGCAGAGTTGGCCTTGACCGAGTAGCAGACCAGGTGCCGGGTCGACGCGAAGGCATGCGCGAACATAGCCAGCCGGCCGGCGATGTGGTCCGCCGAGTACACGTAGAGAGGAGTGCCGTACTCCGCCGCCAGCCGCTCCAGCGACACCGCGCCGCAGGTGAGCGGCCGTCCGGAAAATGGGCGCGCAAGGGACGAGACTGCGGTATTGGTCAATGGGCCTCGGCGTGGGACGGGAATGCTTCCAAGCCTAGCCGCCCCCGCCGAATCTGCCAAGCGCTAGAGCGGCGTCGTCCCTCCGCGCGTGGTCACGTCGGTGTAGCCGCTGGTGGATGGCGGCGCCGCCGTGTAGGACGTCGTGTAGCCGGCAGTCAGCGCGTACGGCTCCTCGGGCATGATCAGCCAGAAGACCAGGTAGGCGATCAGGCCGGCGCCGCTTGAAAACACAGTCGCCAGCACGGTGATGATCCGGACCCAGGTGATGTCCCAGTGGTAGCTGTTGGCGAGCCCGGCGCACACACCGGAAATAACCCGCCCGGCGCGTGGCCGCGTCAGGCGGGTCGCCACCGCATAGGTCGGCTGTGCGGGAACCGACAAGCCCACCGGCGTGCCGCAGGCCGAACAGAAGCGCACATCAAAGCCCAGCTCTTTCCCGCATTTCGAACAGTAGGTGGTCATCAGAAAACCTCTCCGGAAGAAGAATACGCACAAGGGCGGCACCCGGTTCCGTTGTCGTCCGGATCAAACATTTTCTCCCGCGGCGATAGGAGAAGTGGTGCCCTTGGCGATCAGCCAGATCCCCAGCGGAACTTCGTACAGCAGGATCGGAAACCACATCCAGTTCACGATCGATCCCGGAATCATGGTAGCGATATGCAGAGGAACGCAGATCAACTGCGCGCCAATGGTGACCACGCCAGTCCATGCGAGCCAGCGCGGAATCAATCGTCCGCGAAGGAACAGACAGGCGAAGAGAAAGCCGCCCACGACGAAGCAGAACTGGCTCAAACCTTCGTCAGGCCGGTGCAGCAGCTCATTGCCGAGCGCGAGATCGAACGCGCTCCGAGGGCCGGCAACTGGAGCCGTTGCGAGCTGGATCAGCTCGAGCTTGCCGAGGATCGGGAGGGCGGCCAGCAGCCCCTCGCCCAGTCGAAACAGCATGGCAAGCAAAGCGAGCGTGGGATTGACGGCCCTCACCAGCCTGTACAGCGTGACCGCCAGCACCAGCGCGCACACCGGCTGCAACAGGTCCAGCAGCACAGTGGCGCGCGCTGTCCAGATCATGCGAGCGAGCGTGGAGAGCGTCTGCGAGGTATCGGCCCCGGCAGTCGCCTTTCCGAACAGAACGCCGCTCGACATGGCAAAGACGATATAGCCGAGATAGGCGCATCCGGCCAGCCTGGCTTCTGCTCGTTGGCGTCACGGATCTGCCTTTCCGGGCTGGATTGCGTCGAGCTTAGCCCGCTCCGACGAGCCCGTGGAGGCGATTACGTAGGCTCTGTCCTGTTTGTTCCCGAATGGTTAGGAGAACTCAGGCGGGCGGCTCACCGGGACCATGCATGCCCGTCGGGGCAGGCGCCTTTGTGGGATCGACGGCCACGATCATCTCCGCGACATAGTAAGGTCCGACCTCCTGCTCAGCCGCAACCGTGTTGCACACAGGAGCTTCCCGAGCGAAGCCCAGAGCCCAGGCTGCCCGCGGCAGCTCCCGCGCCGCGGCAACGCCGACACTCGCCCGCAGAAAACTGCTCCGACTCACGCCCGCTCGTTCCATCTCCGTCACTCTCCTCACATCTGGGTGCAGTGGTGTAGACGCTCTTCTGCATGCTTTAGCCTCAAGGAACATTGCTGCGATAGTCAGTTAGGAGCCTTGGCCGAATCGTTGACGCCATTGCTGACATTTGCCGTCCCGAGCCCTTGCATGCCGGCGTGCTCGCGTTAGAATGCCGCCATGTCGCGAACTCCCCGCATCATAAAGCGCAGAGCAGTGGGCCTCTGCGTGCTCCTCTCTGCTCTCTGCTTGCTGAGATCTGCCCAAAGCCCGGCTCAGACGCAGACCATGGCGTCTCACCCATCCGAAAAATACAAACAGCTGCTCAAGGACATCCTGTCAGGACAGTATTCTCCTGATTACCCCGCGTTTCCTCAGTGGCTCGACAACGGTACGCGATACACACTCGTCGAGCCTGCGCCCGCGCCCGCCAAGGGAAAAGAGATCGTCGCCTACGATACGGCCACCGGAAGCGGCCGCACCGTGCTCGTCCCTTCTGCCGCTTCATTCCCAAAGGGGCACAGGAGCCGCTGCCGTTTGAAGACTACAGCTGGTCTGCCGACCACACCCACCTTCTCCTGTTCGCAAACAGCAAGAGGGTCTGGCGTGAACACACCCGCGGGAACTTCTGGGTGCTCGATCTGACGAGCAACGCGCTTACCCAAATTGGCGGCCCCGCCGCAGCTCCGTCCTCGCTCATGTTCGCTAAGTTCTCGCCCGACGGCCGCAGTGTCGCCTACGTCCGAGAGAACAACATCTACGTCGAAGATCTGGCCACGCATACCATTCGCGCTCTCACCACCGACGGGTCCGCCGACCTTATCAACGGCACGTCCGACTGGGTCAACGAAGAAGAACTGGACATCCGCGATGGCTTCCGCTGGAGCCCCGACTCCCGCTCCATTGCCTTCTGGCACTTCGACCAGACCGGCGTGCAGGAGTGGACCCTGATCGACGACACCTCCGGCCCCGTTCCGGTCACGCGCCGCTACCACTATCCCCAGGCCGGCACGACGAACAGCGCCACCCGCATCGGTGTCGTCAACGTCGCCCGGCCCGCCAAGGTGACCTGGCTCAATCTGCCGGGCGATCCCCGCGAGCATTACGTCCCCCACATGGCGTGGGTGCCGCATACCCGGCAGGTCACAGTCGAGTCCCTCGATCGCCTGCAGCGCGACGATCGTATCTACGTCGCAGACGGGGACTCAGGTGACGTGCGGATGGTCTTCCAGGATACGGACCCAACCTTTGTCGACACCATCGGCTTTCACGGCCTTGATGTGGATTTCACATGGCTGTCCTCACCGGACAAACCCGATGGCGCTCCTCCGGCCCTCCTCTGGTTCAGCGAACGGGACGGCTGGCGCCACGCCTATTCCATCTCTCTTTTGCAGCCCATGTCACCGCCTAAACTTCTCACCAACTTCCGTGCGGACGTCATCGCTCCGGTTGCGCTGGACCCTGGCAGCGGCTCGCTCTTTTTCACCGCTTCACCCGATGACCCCATCCGCGCCTATCTCTATCGCGCCGACCTGGATGGTTCCGGAGTTCCCGCACGCTTGACCCCCGTTGCGGAAGTCGGCACACACGGGTTTTTTGTGCACTCTCCCGATGGCATTTACGCCGCTGAGAGCTTCAGCACGGCCAACACCGAACCCCGTCTCTCCCTCACACGCCTCGCGGACAGCCACGTTTCTCGTACCCTCGGCGACTATTCTGCACTTACTGCGAAGGTCGCAGCGCTTGAGACACCGGTCGAGTTCACCGACACTTCGATTGGCTCCAACCTGAGCCTCAGCACCATGGTGATCAAGCCGCCACACTTTGATCCAGCCATGAAATACCCCGTCTTCACCTACGTCTATGGGGAACCTGGGCAGCAAACAGTTCGCGATGAAACCCACAACCTCTTTCTTTCCGCCATCGCCCGCGAAGGCTACGTCGTGCTGAGCTTTGACAACCAGGGCACGCCGGCACCCCGAGGCAAGGACTGGCGGCGCGCCGGCTATGGAGCGCTCGGCGTGCTTTCAACCGAGCAGCAGGCCGCAGCCATTCGCTCCTTTGCTGCCTCGCATCCCTTCGTTGACACCACCCGCATGGCCATCTGGGGCTGGAGCGGCGGCGGCACCAACACCCTCAACATGATGTTCCGCCAACCCGGGCTGTACTCCACCGGGATCGCCAACGCGCCCGGAGCCGATCAGAAGCGCTACGACACCATCTATCAGGAGCGCTACATGGGCCTGCCCTCCACCAACGCGCAGGGATACCACGATGGCTCCGCCATCAACTTCTCAAGCGGCCTCACCGGCAATCTGCTCATCATTCATGGCTCGGGGGACGACAATGTTCATTTCGCTGGCACCGAAGCCCTGGTAGATCGCCTCGTCGCGGAAGGCAAGACCTTCGATTTCATGGACTACCCCGGCCGGACCCACGCCATCAGCGAGGGCGAAGGTACCCGTCTTCACAACTTCATGCTCATCGCCCGTTACTTGGAAGACCACGTGCCTGCGGGACCACGCTGACTTGGACTCCGCCGCGGAAATAAATAGCTAACCAGCATTTCTACAGGCGCCGTAGATCTCTGACGTTGCCTACTTGCCCTCATACCCATTCTTCATCCACTTGCGCGCCTGGTCTGCCTGCGCCGAATCCGGACCCAGATCGATGACCTGCTGGTAGATCCCGCGCGCCTTCGCATGATCGTGCATCAGGTCGTAAACCTGGGCTGCGGCCAGCAGGCAGCGGCGCTTTAAATCCGGGTTCGCGTGGACGACCTCGGCTGCGTTCTGGTACGCGGTCACCGCGTCGGGATACATCTTCTGTCCGCGCAGCGTGTCACCCATGCCGAAGTACGGCAGCTCCAGATGAGGCGAATTGAAGTAGCCGGGTTGACGGGCCGTCTCAATCACCTTGCGATAAAGAGCAATCGCCTGCGGCGCATTCCCTGAATCCTTTGCCAGGTTCGCCTCCTCCAGGGGGAAGAGAAAGTCGCGCGGGTACTTCAGAGCCAGTGAATGTGCGATCTGCCCGGCCTCGGCATACTTGGCTTCGCGTCGCAGAAAAAGCATGCGGCTGGTATCGGCTTCAACCGCGCTCACCACTCCGCGCGCCGCATTGTCGCGAAGCATGTCCATCCCCTTTGATTTCGATCCGGACAGACCCGCCATGCCGAAGATGAGCTTGAAGGTCATCGGCAAAGCGCCCATGACGTACTGGTAGTTGCCCGTGACCAGTTTGGCGTCGATGTAGTTCGGGTCCGCCTTGAGGGCGTCCTCGCAATCGTTCTTGGCGCCGAGAGCCATACGCAACGCGGAGCCAAAGCTGCGCTCGACCATCGCCGTGTAGACAGCATCGAGCGCCCGCGCCCATCCCCGAGCGTAAAGAGCATTCGGATCCTTGTTGTTCTGCTTCAGTTGCAGGTCGGCTTCCTGCACCGCCTGCTCGGTCAGGCCGCGCACCCGGTCGCGGACCAGGGGATCCTCGGGCACGACATGCCGCCCGCTGAGAAAGCCGTCTGTCGCGTAAAAGGTGGTGTCCAGTAAGTCGAGCCGGTAAAGCTCAGAGAAAACAACCACGTGCAGAACGTTGTCGGTCGCGATGGGATCGCCGGGGTGCGCGGCGGCAATACTTGAAAAACGGGCGAGGGCTCCGGCGTAATCGAGGTCGTAGAAGTGCTCAAAGGCCGCGCGCGCCTCCGGGGTCTGGTTGAGGGGCGCGGCTGAAACCGGCTGCTGCGCTTCAAGCCTTGCCGGCATCAGGGTTGCGTAGACGAGAAGCAGTTGAAGACAGATGCGAGCCACGATCCCATTTTCCTACGAGTTTGCCGGGCCGCGATTGACGCGCGCTGTAACACTCCGGTTGATCAGGGCAGTGGTTCGCCCTCCAGGGCGAACAGGTGATGCATCGGCCCTCGCCCCGCACCGATGGGGTAGGCCGCACGCAGCGCACCGGCGACGTAGCGTTTTGCAGCAGCGGCTGCCTGTTCCATGGGCAAGCCCTGCATCAGCCCGCAGAGCAGAGCGGAGGAGAATGCGCAGCCGGTGCCGTGGTCGGAGCGCGTATTTACTCGTTCTCCTGGCAGCCAGCAGGTCTGGCCATCGCGCATCCGCAGGTAGTCGTCAGGAGGATCGAGATGCCCCCCCGTGACCAGAACCGCCTGCGCCCCGAGAGATTGCAACTCAGCTGCGGCGACCGGGAGCTCGCCGCGAGCCACTTCTGCTCGGCGAAGCAGCACGCCCAGTTCCGCAAGGTTGGGAGTGACACAGGAGACCAGAGGGAGCAGCAGGTCGCGCATCCTCCCAAGACCGTCGCCGGTGAGCAGGACGGCGCCTGAACTCGAGCGGAGCACCGGATCGAGAACCACTGGGGTCAGCGGCTTACTCTGCAGCAGACGTCCTAGAAATGCCGCAACCTCGGTCACGATCTCCGCGTCCGCCAGCATTCCTATCTTCACTCCATCGATGGCAAGGTCTTCCTCCAGGAAGCCGATCATCTCGGTGACGGTCGCAGCGCTCACAGCTTCGACGCGCCGCACCCCGGAGGTTGATTGCACGGTCAGTGCAGTGGGTACCGAGAGGCCGTACACGCCATGGGCAGCAAACACCTTCAGGTCGGCGGTCACACCGGCGCCGGAAGAAGGATCGAAGCCGGCGATGGTGAGCGCGATGGGTCTTGTCGAGAGCGAGTGCAGCGTTGCTTTCTGATCTGTTTCGCGGCCCGGTGGAGACGACTGCATGCGTCATGCTACCGCGGCGGTCGGGCTTAGGACTGCAGTCATTGCCCTTCAAACGATCGGGGAAGACGCTCTTTCGACCAGATTGCTTACCACAAACCTCATTCCGGCGGCAAGTAACGCCGCCGGTAACTGCTTCCGTCACTTTGACTTAGCCGTTTAGATATGTACAATTTCAGGAGGAGATTCAATGACCCAGAGCTCAAGCGAGAGACAGACCCTCCTGACAACACTTCACGGCAAGGCATCAGGCCGTGCACTTCGCTACTCCGCGGTACTATGCGCGATCGTACTGGGAGCCACCTGCGCCAGCACGGCCAAGCCCTCTGTGAGCGCGAGCACGGCATCCAGCAGCCAGCCGCAGCCGAAGAAGCACTGGTACCAGATCGGCAAGGCCTCCTGGTACGGAGACTACTTCCAGGGCCGGGCGACCGCGAGCGGTGAGAACTACAACATGACCGACCTGACCTGCGCTCATCGCAGCCTGCCCATTGGGACCCTGATCCGCGTCACCAATCTCGGCAATCACAAGTCGGTTGTGGTGCGCGTCAATGACCGCGGCCCCTTCCTCGCCAGCCGGGTGGTCGATCTCTCCTATGCTGCAGCGCACTTTCTTGGCTTCAACGGCACTACCAAGGTCCGCCTGGACGTGCTGAACACCGGCACCGAGCTCGCCTC
>CAXUND010000036.1:7405-20524 GCA_964252445.1 uncultured Acidobacteriaceae bacterium
CCTTGACCCTGACATGCTCACCGTTCATGCGTCGGGTGGCCCGGACATGCTGGCAGCCGCGGCTCAGGCTGTCGCAGCCTTGCCCGCGCCGCCCAGGCTCCTTGCGGTCACCGTTCTCACCAGCATGGACCGCGAGCAGCTTCGCGCAACCGGAGTCTCCGAAGCCCCTGCCGAGCAGGCTATCCGGCTTGGTCGCCTGGCTCAGGAGGCGGGCGTACATGGGCTCATCACCAGCCCCCACGAAGTCGCCGCATTGCATGCTGCTCTACCAGGGATGCACTTGGTCACGCCGGGCATTCGCGGCCCGGCAGACGCGCGCGGCGATCAGCAGCGAACCGCCACTGCCGCTGAGGCCATCCTGGCCGGCGCAAACCAGATCGTCGTCGGAAGACCCATCACCCAGGCAGCGGACCCTCTGGCTGCACTCGATGTCCTGCTCGCGTCGATATCGGCAGCCCCAAAAATGAAAGATCCCAGCCGGGGCTGAGCTCTGAACACCTACGTTTTGCTTCCGGACTAAAGCTTCTCGTAGAACTCGCACGCGGAGCAGGAGATGTAGACTCCGCCCGGGGTGCCGCGCTCCCGGTCCTTGACCCGCTTGACGATCCTGGTTGGCTTCAAACACTTGGGGCAGTCGGTGCTTTTCGACGTGTCCATTTCTTTCTTGCGATCTGCAGTCTTGGCGATTTTGGCCATGCAATTCCTCTGTTCTGATCTTAGCGGGATGGAGGCGCCCGAACTTGACTCCGGCAACGCACGAGCCGCGGTTAGCACGGCGGCAGCACAGAAAACGTCGAAGCGCTAACCTCGAGTTTACTACAGAGTCGGAGCGGGGCTACCGCCGGCCAGCGGTGCAGGCGGGGTTGCTGAGGGCGCCGGCGTCGAGGCCGGTTTGTCCGGCGCACTTGGAGCCGGCTGGGAACTCGGCTGATTCGATGGGTTCGACTTATCCATTCCCTTCGGGAACTGGACCGCCTGCGGCGTCGGATGATTCACGTCCCCATCGCTTGGCAGCTTCTCGCCCGGATTACGCAGGCTGGGTGCAGCCGTCGTCTGGTTCTGCTGAGCGCGGTCGAGCGGTGAGCTATCCCCCAGCTTGACCATGCGCACGTTCTGATCTGTTTGCGTCGCCCAGTAGTCGCCCACCTCGTTCGTCGCGCGGATCACCGGCGGCTCACCTACCAGGGCGTCCTCGACACGGATCACCCGCTGGTTGTTGATCCGTACAAACTCAACGCGCTCCGGAGCGGTGCCGTAGATCCACTCCTCAAAGGGCATCTGTCCCTCACGCTCGCGCATCTTCTGGAGCGGCTGGCCAACCGCGTGGACGACCATCTCGCTGCTCATGCCGACCAGCACGTGATGCTCAAGGATGGCTTTCTTCAACAGTGGCGGCAGCTTGTCCACAAAGGCTTCGGTTGGCGATCTGAGGCCGAAGCCGATCACCGGACCGAGCAGGCTCTTCACCTGGGCGCCCGTGATCTCCGGCAGATCGTGGGGGAAGACCAGCGTCACCCTGGCGCCGACAGGATCCTGGCCGTCATCGCGGCCGAGCGGTGTCATCGCGCCCGCACCCCCTACCTCGATGTGCCGCAGGTACTTGTGCTTGCGATCGGGACCATTGTTCAACTCGAGAATGATCCGATCGCGCTTGATCTTGACGTCGGTGATCACGACACGGTCGCCGGGCTTGGCGGAGATGCCATGCTCTTCGAGAGCCTTCGCATACGCAGAGCCTTCCGGGGTAAGAGGCCCATTGGCGACCAGTATCAGCCCCTTGCTGGTCAATGGCAGCGGGCGCATGGCGAAGCCCTGCTCCGATCCAAGCGAGCGAATCAGGTCCTGGCGCGTCCTTACACCAGCAGGCTGGGTCGGCAGGGGGATATCGGTAGGTTGGAATGCAAGCGCGCGACCATCGACGTGCTCGGTCGAAACAGTGAAGACCTGAGCCTGCGCTACCGCACCCAGAGCCAGAAGACATACCAGGGAACCGCGGCAAACCGTCTGTTGCAACATTGAAAGAGTCGGGGGCCAGTACATGGCAGCCTCACAGCTACGAGGCTAGAATGACGCGAATATACGAGATTTGCAAGGGCCCATGGTAACTCGGTTGCACCTCGCAAATAGTCTAGTCTTCGGGAGGCCTGCCCGGCAGAGGCGCTGGAGCGCCCGGCGGAGCGATCTGCACCAGCGGCGGCGGTGCTGAGGGCCCCATCGCTGCCTCATGCTGGCGGCGTGAGATTGCGTCAATATCAACAGGGATGCCGCCGGGGACGATTACCGGGCCTGCATGCTCGTGCTTCAGCTCCTCGGTGGCCCCGGCCAGCACGTACATCATGATCAGCAGCACCACGATGGCGACGGCACTGCCTTCAGGACCATAGCCGCCCCCGGTGAGCCAGAGGGGCCCGTGCGTGTAGGTTGACACCACGGGAGAAAACGTCGTCATTCCGCTGACCGGCAAACCGAACAGCACCGCCATGCTCGCGTTCCAGGCAAAGTGAAAGCCCCAGGCCACCCACAGCGCGCGCGTGCGGAGATAGGCTAGCGCCATCAGCAGGCCGGCGAGCATGGTTGTGAAGAGGGCAGCCCAGGAGAAATCCGGATTGTTGCCGTGAACCGCTGCGAAAACCAGCGACATCAGCACCGTCGCTGTAAGCGGACCGGTCGCGTCCATCAGGCGCTGAAAAGGGTATCCGCGAAAGACAACCTCCTCCGCCAGAGACGCGAGCGCCAGGACGACCAGGTCCACCACCAGGAACACCAGGTGCCGGCTGCCGAGCCGATAGGTCACGCTCATCCCGCCGAACAGCGCCAGCGGCAGAACACAGGCGATGAGCGCGCCCCAGCCGAGTGCTGAGCCTAGCGCAAATTCATTGCTCCATCCTCGTCTGCGCGCCAGCCCCATTGCCGCTAGTGGGTGCTGCTGCCCCTGACCCACCATGCCCATGACCGCGAAGCCCAGAAGCAGCAGGAAGAGCACGATCCCGCAGTAGGCCAGCTCAAACCAGTCACCTGAGGCCAGGCCGTGGGCAGCGCGGGTTGAGAACTCACGCGCCAGAAAAGCGTAGAGAAGTGCGATCAGGAACCAGCCGAAGGAGCGCATCCGCGCCGCAATGGTCATCCCTCGGTATAGAACTGCGCGATGTTGCGGAACTTGGAGTAGCGCTGCTCGAGCAGCCGGTCGAGCGCCGTTGCCTGCAGCGACTTCAAATGGTCTGCCAGCGCCTCTCCCAGCAGCTCCGACGCACGCTCCGGATCAGCATGCGCGCCCCCGTCCGGCTCCGGCACCAGCGCGTCCACGCAGCCAAGCGCCATCGCATCATCCGCGGTCGCGCGCAACGCTTCCGCGGCCTGGGCCCGCTTGCGATCATCACGCCACATGATCGAGGCGCATGCCTCCGGGGAGATGACCGAATAGATCGCTTTCTCCAGGATGAGCACCCGGTCAGCAACCGCCAGCGCCAGCGCGCCTCCCGAGCCGCCCTCGCCGGTGATCACCGCGATGGTCGGTACCCGCAGCCGCGACATCTCCCGCAGATTGCGCGCGATAGCTTCAGCCTGCCCGCGCTCCTCGGCGCCCAGGCCCGGGTTCGCGCCCATCAGGTCGATCAGGGTGATGACCGGCCGCGAGAACTTTTCCGCCAGCTTCATCGCCCGCAGCGCCTTGCGATAGCCTTCAGGGTCGGGCATGCCGAACCTGCGCAGGATCTTCTCCTTGGTGGACTTGCCTTTGACATTGGCGATGACCATGACCTCGGCGCCGCGAAAGCGGGCGAAACCACACGCCATCGCCGGGTCATCGCCAAAGTTGCGGTCGCCGTGGATCTCCAGAAAATCAGTAAACAGCCGCTCGATGTAATCCATCGGGTCCGGCCGCTGCGGGTGGCGCGCCAGCTCCGTCTTGATCCACCGCGGCGGCACCGGATCAATTTGTGCCGCTTGTACCTGCTCCAGAGTTCCTGGTTGCTTGTCGGTCATTCGTACCTGATTGTATGTCCGGGTCGCGGGGGTTACAACTTTGACGCGTCAGTCGAGCACCTGCACAGCGCCGCGCCCGAGCAGCACTTCAGCGCGGTCGATAAAGGCCCGATCCGCCGCGACCGCCATGCCGCCCGGCTCCATCACCACGCAGTATTCGCCGCGCTGCTCCAGGTTCAGCATCAGGCGCGCCGGGCCCGGCGCAGCCTCGATCATTCCTTTCAGCTCCCGCAGCATCGCGTCGCTCGCAATATCGAGCGCCACGCGAATGCGCAGGTTCTTCGGCAGCCGGATTTTGACGTCTTCAAGCGCCTGCACGCTGCACACGCAGAGCTTGGGCGCGGCATCTTCATCCGCGCGGAGAGAGCCGCGCACGATCACCGGAACCTCGATCTTGAGCGACTCCGCAAGCGTTGCGTAATCCTTCGGGAAGCAGATCAGGTCGATCTTGCCGACGGTATCTTCAAGCGAGGCCTGGGCGTACAGCTCGCCAGACCGCTTGGACTTGGCGACCTTCAGTCCGACGATCACGCCGGCAATCGCAATCTCATTTTCCGGCTGCTGACCGCGCCGGGTGGGCGGCGGTGAGGGCTTCATCTCTAACGCGGTCGCGGTGTCAACCACATGCGGCAGGTTCGAGAGTTTGTCCGCGTACTTATCGAGCGGATGGCCGGAGACGAAGAAGCCCAGCACTTCTTTCTCAGACTGGAGGCGCTGGTTCTCGTCCCAGTCCGGGATGTTCGGCAGCGCGTCCGCCTGCTTTGATTGCGCCGGGTGGTCGTCAAAGATACCGAAGAGCCCGTGCTGCCCGCTGGCAAGATCGCGCTGCGTCTTCTGCGCGCGCTCAATGGCGCGGTCTGCCGCTGCGATCAACTGCGCGCGACGGCCGAAGGAGTCGAGTGCCCCGGCCTTGATCAGGGACTCGAGCACACGCTTGTTCATCAGCCGCAGATCGACCTTCTCGCAGAACTCCCAGTAATTAGCGAAGATCTTGCCTTCACCAGCAAGCTCGGAGCGCACCTGCAGGATCGATTCGATGGCATTGCGTCCAACGTTCTTGATCGCCGTCAGGCCAAAACGAATGGCATTGCCGTTGGGGGTAAAATCCGCGTCCGACAGGCGCACGTCGGGCGGCTCGACGGCGATCTCCATCTCCCTGCATTCCTTGATGTACTTGACCACATTCTCCGGCTTCGATATCTCGGAGGTAAGCAGCGCCGCCATGAACTCCACCGGGTGATGCGTCTTCAGATACGCCGTGTGATAGGCAAGCATGGCGTAAGCCGCGGAGTGCGACTTGTTGAATCCATACCCTGCAAACTGCTCCATTAAATCGAAGACCCTGGCGACGATGTCTTTCGGGTAGCCTTTCGCTGCGGCGCCGCTCACAAAACGCTCGCGCTGCTGGGTCATCTCGTCTAGGTTCTTTTTGCCCATGGCGCGGCGCAGCAGGTCTGCTTCCCCAAGGGAGTAGCCGGCCACCGCGTTTGCGATCTGCATCACCTGCTCCTGGTACACGATGACGCCCAGTGTCTCCTTGAGGATTGTCTCCATCGGCGGGAGGTCGTAGGTGACAGGTCGGCGACCCCACTTGCGCTCGATAAAGTCATCGATCATGCCGCCCTGGATCGGCCCCGGGCGATACAGCGCATTGAGCGCAGTCAGGTCTTCCACCGAGGTCGGCCTGTAGCGGCGGAGGACATCGCGCATGCCGCTGGACTCAAACTGGAAGATGCCGGAAGTAAGTGCGCGATGGAAGACCTTCTCGTAGGTCTCCTGGTCACACATATCAATCGTAGTCAGGTCGACCTGTTCGCCCGAGTTCTTCCTGATTAACTTCAAACAGTCATCAATGACCGTCAGTGTTGTCAGGCCGAGAAAGTCCATCTTCAGCAGGCCCAGCTTTTCGACTGCCTTCATGTCGTAGGCGGTGACGATTTCATCGTTCTTTGAACGCGACAGCGGGACTAAGTCAGTCAGGGGCCGAGGCGCGATCACCACTCCCGCCGCGTGCACACCGGCGCCGCGAACTAACCCCTCCAACTTGAGGGCTGTATCGATGACTTCGCGCATTTGCGGGTTGGTGTCGTAAGCCTCCTGCAGGGGCGGAGAGTCCTTGAGCGCCTGTTCCAGCGTGATCCCGATCGTGGTGGGGATCATCTTGGCGATTCGATCTACGTCTCCATAGGGCAGATCCAGGGCACGGCCTACATCCTTCACAGCCGCCTTGGCCGCCATGGTGTTGAAGGTGATAATCTGCGCAACCTGTTCGCGGCCATACTTGCGCGTGACATAGTCGATCACTTCACTGCGGCGATTCATGCAGAAGTCGATGTCGATATCGGGCATTGAAACCCGCTCGGGATTGAGAAACCGCTCGAACAGCAGCGCGTTCTGCAGTGGATCGACGTCGGTGATCTCCATCACATACGCGACCAGCGAGCCGGCAGCCGAGCCGCGGCCCGGCCCGACCGGAATATTCTGCTCGCGGGCATAACGGATGAAGTCCCAGACGATCAGGAAATAGCCGGGGAATTTCATCGCCTTGATGCAGTCAATCTCGCGCTCGAGCCGCGCCTGGTAGTCGCTCAAAGGAAAGCGCAACAAGCCGCGATCCTGCAGGTGCTTGATGGACGAGTCGAGCCGTTTGCGGAAACCATCACGGCAGACCTGCTCGAAGTAGCTGTCCACCGTGTGCCCGGCGGGAACGGCAAACTCCGGGAAGGGATTCTCGACCTTGTTCAACTTGAGCCGGCAGCGCTCGGCAAACTGCATCGTCCGGCTGACTACCTGGGGAGCATGCGAGAAAACACGCTCCATCTCCTCTGCCGTCTTGACATAGAACTGGTCGGAGTCAAACTTGAAGCGCTTCGGATCGTGGATGGAGCCGGCAGTCTGCACGCACAGCAGTACCTCGTGCGCGTGGTGGTCGTCCTCGCACAAGTAGTGACTGTCATTCGTCGCAACGAGTGGGATGTCCAGCTCTTTTTCAAGCTTGAACAGATCAGCATGAATCTTCTTTTCGAGTGCGAGCCCCTGGTCCTGGATCTCCAGAAAAAAATTGCCCCGGCCGAAGATGTCCTGGTACTGGCTCGCGGTTGCGCGCGCCGCCGCGTAGTTGTCCTTCATCAGGTGCTGGGAGAGCTCACCGGCCAGGCAGCCGGAAAAACCCACTAAGCCCTCAGCATGCTCAGCCAGATACTTCTTTGAAATGCGCGGTTTACGGTAAAAGCCATAAAGCGACGCTTCAGAGGTGATCCGCACCAGGTTGCGGTAGCCTTCCTCATTCTCCGCCAGCACCAGCAGGTGGTTGTAATCATCACCTTGGGGATCGGCGCGATGGTCTTCCTTCTGGCAGACGTAGAGCTCGCAGCCGAGAATGGGCTTGATTCCCTGCTTCTTCGCCGCTTCAAAAAAATGCACCGCGCCATAGATGTTGCCGTGGTCGGTGATGGCTACCGAAGTCTGCCCGATGTCCTGGACGCGCTTGATGAGCTTGTCGACATCACAGGCGCCGTCGAGCAGCGAGAAATCCGTGTGCAGGTGCAGGTGGGTGAATTCAGCCATGGGTCTGGTTCAAGTTTAGTCGCCCGGCCCGGCCCTCGCCCTGCTGAGGAAAAGCCGTTACAGAACTGGAGGAAGAGGTAAGAACGAGTCGATGGTGCTTCCTCCATGCAGGCGCTCCGCTCAGGATGAGAGCACGTTCGCATGCGCCGCGTGGATCGGCCTGGGCCTGCGGTAACGATAGTAGTGCGCCAGCCGCGGCATGCTCAGGCCCTGCACCACAATCGCAAAAACCACGACCACGTAGGTGGTCGTCAGCAGCAGGCCCCGCGCCTCAAACGCAGGAAGCGAAAGCGCGAGCGCGAGCGAAAGCCCGCCGCGCAATCCGCCCCAGGTGAGGATGTGGATCGGCGCAAACAACTCCGGGCACAAGCCCACCTTGCGGATGAGCCCCGGCAGCAACACCACCGCGACACTCGTCCAGCGCGATACCAGCACCAGCGGCACCGCAAGCAGGCCGGCCAGCAGAAAGCGCGCATGGAAGGGCACAACAATCAGCTCCAGGCCCATGAGCAGGAACAACACCGCATTGCACATGCTGTCCACCAGCTCCCAGAACTTGTCGAAATAGTCCTGTGCGCGCGCGGAGAATGCTTCTCCGCGGCCGCGCCGGCCCAGGCAAAGCCCGGCGATCACCGCCTCAAGCGGTGCTGAAACGTGAATGGAGTCGGCCAGCGCGAAGCCCCCGATCGCGAGCGCCAGCGTCAGCAGTATCTCGGTCTGGTACTCGTCGGTGCGATGCAGCAGCTCGCGCGTGGCCAGCCCGGCCGCCAGCCCGATGAGGATGCCTCCGCCTGCCTCGACCAGCAGCAGCCTGGCAAAGGCGCCGAACTGTTCGGCCTGGCCCGAGCTCTCGAGCAGGGTGACAAAGAGCACGGCGCCTACCCCGTCGTTGAACAGGGCTTCCCCGGAGAGCTGCATCCGCAGTGAGCGCGAGATGCCGGCGCCGCGGAGGATCGCGAGCACCGCGATCGGGTCGGTCGGAGCGATCAGCGCTCCAAAGAGCAGGGCGCTTCGGAGCGGCAGACTGAATCCGATGAGCGGAAAAGCCAGGTACAGGAGCGCGCCTACGCAGGCGGTCGAAAGAATGGTGGAAAGTATCGAGAGCGCGAGTACCGTCTGCCGCTGTTTACGCAGGTCAACCACATCCAGATGAAGCGAGCCGGCAAACAGCATAAAGGCGAGCAGTCCGTGCAGCATGATGCGGTTGAAATCAATGCCCTCAACCACGGCAACGATCGAGTGGCTTATCCCGCCGACCAGGTTGCCCGCAATCAGCACCAGCGCGGAGAAGCCGAGCGAGAGCACCATGATGCCGATGGTCGCGGGCACCCCGAGCAGTTTGTGGTTTGCGAAACTGAGCAGGGCCGCGACAGTGATCAGGACGCTCACCAGCTCGAATGCAGTCATGCCCACAGCCTACTCTGGCCAGGCTCAGAGCAGGAGCAGCAAAGGTCCTTCCGAACCGGCATCCGATTCAAAGCGGCCGGTTTGGTCCGGACCCTGGCCCGGTGATAGCGTTCAGGCATGCGGACTTTCATGCTTGGCCTGGTGGCGGTGCTGGCAATGAGTGCAGGACCAGTGCAGGGGCAGCAAGGAACGGGAACAGCAGCAGCGCCGTGTGCTCCGGACGCGCACGCTCTGGCGCTGAAGAATGACTTCGGCCAGCTGACGCGCTACGCCTCAGCCAACGCCGCGCTCGGGACGCCGAAGCCGGGCGAGCAGCGGGTCATCTTCTACGGTGACTCCATCACCGATGCCTGGCGCCTCGACCAGTACTTCCCCGGGCGCGGCTACATCAATCGCGGCATCAGTGGTCAAACCACCGCGCAGATGCTGGTGCGCTTGCGCCAGGATGTGATCGACCTCTCGCCCAAAGTGGTGGTGGTACTCGCCGGCACCAATGACATTGCCGGCAACACGGGTCCGGTCACCGTGGAACAGATAGAGGAGAACCTGGCCAGCATCGCTGAGCTGGCGCGGGTGCACAACATTGGCGTCGTGTTCTCGTCCGTCATGCCGGTCTATGGCCGCATGATCGAGGGGCGTCCGCCTGAAAAGATCCTGGCACTCAACGCCTGGATCAGGCAGTATGCTGCCGCAAACAACGCCTTGTACCTCGACTACTTCACCGCCATGGTCGATCCCTCCGGACATATGAAGCAGGACCTGTCAGACGACGGACTCCATCCGAACGCAGCGGGCTACCGGGTGATGGCCCCGCTGGCGCAGGCGGCAGTGACCCAGGCCATAGGGCGATGACCCGCGCCGCCCCGGGGCAAACTCTGCTGATTGATGCAGACGATACGCTGTGGGAGAACAACATCTACTTCGAGCGGGCGATCGCTTCGTTCATCTCCTACCTCGATCATCGCGAGCACTCGCCTGAGGAAGTGCGTGAGCGGCTCAACGCCGTGGAGCGGGAGAGCATCGCAGCGCACGGCTACGGGTTGGGCAGCTTTCAGCGCTCGCTGGTCACCTGTTTTGAGCGCCTGAGTTCCACCGCCGCCACGCCGGAAAACCATGCTCGCATTGAGAGCTTCGCTCGTTCGGTCGCAGATGCCGAGATCGAACTGCTGCCCGGCGTAGCCGAGCTGCTGCCGCAGTTGGCCGAACGGCACCGGCTCATCCTGATGACCAAGGGCAACGAGGGCGAGCAGGCTGACAAGCTTTCACGCTCAGGCCTCGAGCAGCACTTCTCGGCGATCGAGATACCACGGGAGAAAGACCCCGACGCGTATGCAGACGTGATTGCCCGGCACCGGCTGGAGCGAGCGCGCACATGGATGATCGGGAACAGTCCTAAGTCGGATATCAATCCCGCGCTCGCCGCCGGCCTGCACGCCTGCTACATTCACCACGCCGATACCTGGGTGCTGGAGCGAGCGGTGCTTAGTCCTCCAGGCGCCGGGCAACTGTTGCTTGAAGTGCGCAGCTTCGCCGAACTGGCTGAGTACTTCTAGCTCCTGCCGGCTTTTTGTTTGTTCTTGTGCGCAAGGTTAAGCGCAACAGCAGCGCGGACCAGTGCCTTCAAGGCTGCTTCCTTCACCGGCTCGCCTTCGCGAATATCGATGGCGCGCCTCACGTTCCCGTCGAGACTGGAGTTGAAGAGCACGGTGGGGTCCTGCAACTGGGCACCCTTGGCAAAGGTCAGCTTCACCACACTCTTGTAAGTCTCTCCCGTGCACAGAATGCCGCCGTGCGACCACACTGGAGTACCCCGCCACTTCCACTCCTCAACGGCGTCAGGATCTGCCTCGCGAATGATCTTGCGCACCTGCGCGAGCATGGTTCCGCGCCAGTCTCCAAGCGCCTTGATCTTCTCGTCGATCAGTGCAGAGGCAGAGTCCATCTGAGTGGACATGTTCATCAGCCCTCCGGCTACAACGTCCATCTGGTTCTGCTCAGCGTAAACGCGACCGGTATCAGAAGGAAAGCCGTTTCAGGAATCCGAATACCTTAACAAAGTTCATTTGAAGGCGGCACAATCTCCGACTGCGTAAGAGCTGAATACTTCATCCGGCTCCATGCTTTTGCTATACTCACCAGAGTAGAAACCGCGTACTCCTGCGGAAGTGGTGAAATGGCAGACACACCATCTTGAGGGGGTGGCGCCGAGAGGCATGGGGGTTCAAGTCCCCCCTTCCGCACCAAACGGTTTCCGCATCACTCTCTGTCGTCCAAGAAAGCACATTCGTTCATGGTCATCCTGGTCACAATCATTCACGTGCTGGTCTGTCTGTTTCTCATCGGCGTCATCCTGCTGCAGCAGGGCAAGAGCGCGGATCTGGCGGGAGCCTTCGGCGGCCAGGGCTCGCAAACCGCATTCGGACCCCGCGGGGCGGCCAACGCACTGACCAAGGCAACCACCTGGTGCGCCATCATCTTCATGCTCACCTCGATCGGCCTGACTATCCTGATGCAGAAGCGTTCTGCCAGCCACTCTGTGCTTGAAGGCACAAAGGTTTCGGCACCGGCAAAAACGCCCGCGAAGAAGTAGCTGTCCTCAACCTAAAAGAGGAGGCTCATGCGGCCTCCTCTTTCCTCGTTTACAACTTGCGCGGACAGGAGCCGTGCTGCTTCAGCAGCTCCTCAATACCGGCAGCAGTCTTCGAGCGCCAGGTCTCCTCATAGGTGATTCTCGCCTCGGGCGAAGCGCTGGTCTCCGTTTCGGCGTACTGGTAGCTTAGGACGCGATCCTCGGGCTCGTCTGCCCAGGTGTTGCCCTGCCCGTGCACCCGCGTGGCCCCACGCTGCCAGCCTGCCGGGGTGAGGTGCCATTCCGTCCATTCTCTGCGAGGAGCCATGCGGATTGGACGCTCAATACGGCGGATGGTCGCACCCGAACGCACCCGGCTGAGGCTCATAGAGCTCTCCTGAAGTAGGCGATGACTGCCGCTATGCCTGCGGCGAACTCCGCCTGCGGAGGGAGCAGGCTCGCTACCAGAAAGCCGCTCGCAGGGAAACCGAAGAAGCTGCCCGGGTGGATCACAACCTCGTCTGCAAGCAGCGACAATGCAACTTCTTCGTCAGCGCCAAGCGCCGGCACCCTTAGCACCACATACCAGCCCGCTTCCGCCACCAGGCGCGAAACCAGAGACTGCTCCGCGAGAAGCGCATCCAGGCGAGTCAGGTTGGCGCGAGTGCGAGCGAGGATCTGATCCTGCATCACCCTGCGGCCGCTGAGCCACGCAGGCAGCGCATGCTGCACCGGCGCGTTCATCGAGAGGAAGGTGTCAGCGATCACCTCCAGGCGTGCGAGCGCGTCTGCGGCCGGCAACGGCGGTCCCAGGGTTGCGATCCACGCCGCCTTCATCTGCGGTAGCGCTGCCACCTTGCTCAGCCCGCTCAGGACAAACGTCAACGCCGCATGCGGCCCCGAAGCGAAGCTTTGCCCCGGCCCCGAAGCGAAGCTTTGCCCCGGCTCTTCGATAAGCGGGTAGTCGAGAAACACCTCGTCCACGATGAGCGCGAGATCGTACCGGCGGCAAAGGTTCTCAAGCAGGGACCGGTCCCGGCGCGAAGTGAAGTGCCCGGTCGGATTGTTCGGGTGCACCAGCGCGATCGCCCGGGTGCGCTTCGTGATGCGGGAGCGCAGCGTGTCTGGTTCGACCTGCCAGCCGTGCCCCGGCTCGTAGAAGAGCGGATACGGCACCAGCCGCACATCGTCAAGCGCTGCCAGGTAGTCGAACAGCGGATAGCTGGGCTGAGCGATGAGCACCTCGTCCCCGGAATCACAAAGCAGGCGGAAGAGATAGCTGTAAGCCTCGCTGGTGCTCGTGGTCAGGCAGAGTTGCGCCGGATCGACAGCCACCCGGTGCTCGCGGTAATAGGCGGCAACAGCCTCGCGCGCAGACGCAATGCCGAAGGCAGATGGATCGTAGGTGAGCGCCGCCGGATCGCTGAGCGGCGAGAGCAGCGCGGCCTCGTCGTAGACAAAGCCGCAGCGCGTGGGATTCGACGCAGTCAGGTCGTAGATGGGCAATCCCGCAGCACGCCGCTCACGCACCGCGCGCGCCAGGGGCGTCTCGGCAAGCTCCCATTTTGTGCGGTTCGAAAACACACGCTTACTCA
>CAXUND010000036.1:20624-30465 GCA_964252445.1 uncultured Acidobacteriaceae bacterium
CCCGTCCGGCAACTTAGCCGCGCAGCTTCTGTTGGAAGACTCTTCGCAAGACCTGGAATTTCAGCTAGTCGGTAAGAGTTCGGCTGATAATCACAACATGGGTGTTCATCCCCCCTAGTTCTTTAAGAAAAGGTGCGATCTGTGTATATTCGAACGACTGTAGTCATGATGGGTCTCCTTATGGGCTGGGCAACTAGCACCGACGGCCAAACAAATGCGGTTGCGAATGGCGCAATCCGTTCACAACTGACGAGCGATTCAACCATATCCGTCGAAAAGACAGCTCAGCAGCGCGCCCTTAGGCAGCTATTGGTGATTGGTGCAAGTAACAGAATTCCGATGGGCATAGTTTTAGGCGAAGATTTGGAGTTGTGCGACGTGCAATTAGAGCTAAATGAGGACCGTATCAAAATCGGAGACCTTCTATCTCTTGTGAACCGTGATGTTAAAGGTTACAAGGCTCGTCTCGATAGTGGAGTGATCAATGTCCTCCCGGTTGCCCCCTCTCAGGGCGTTTCTGACCTACTTAGCATTCGCATCAAAGAATTCCATACAGTTCCTGATCAGCCCTCTCTCCTCGGAGTCAGCCTATGGTTTTTCATACGCAGCGTCATAGCGCCGAATGAGGTTACGGCGTTTGCGGGCGCAAGCTCTATAAGTGAAAAGTCGATACCTGCTCTTTCACTTAGTAATCGAAGCGTACAGGAAATCCTGAACACTATCGTAGATCAGGGCGATGGAGGAGTCTGGACTCTAAACGCTGCTGCAGTCAGGGAATTATCTCCTCGAACCAAACTGCCTTATGAGATTCGGGAATACTCAGCAGATAAGCCGGGAATTCAGGGATCGACCATATGTCCAAACTAGCCCGAGAAACACTTTTGGCAGCCCTTCTTTCCTAGTGTCCCTTTTCCTCTCTTTATGCTCCGAACAGCTATGCGGCTCTTTCGAGGTGAGACGCCTGCGCATCGCACATTTGAGCGGATTGAGAAGATCATAAGAGAGGTGCGCGCGTGAGCGTGAGGTCTCCGCCGAATCGAGGGCTGCAAAACAAGCGCCTGCGGCATAATCAAAGGGAGACTTCCCTTTCGAAGGAGCTGGTACATGGCATTGCGCGCGGTGATCTTCGATTACGGAATGGTGTTGAGCACGACCCAGGAGCCAGAGGCATACGCCAATCTCAAGACCATCACTGGACTTGAAAATCCGCAGTTTGACCAGCATTACTGGCGATATCGCCACCAGTACGATCTGGGTGAGCTGAACGGGCAGACCTACTGGCAGAGGTTCGGCGAGGAGGCCGGACTGAGCCTCACCTCCGCCGAGATCGACCGGCTGATCGAGAATGACGTGCTGATGTGGTCAACCTTGAACGAGCAGATGCTCGCCTGGGTGCACGCCGTGCAGGACGCCGGCTTCAAGATTGGCATCCTCTCGAACATGGGCGCGGAGCTGTTGCAGTACATGCGCCAGGAGTTCGGCTGGCTGGGCCGCTTCGACCATCACACCTGGTCGTGCGAGCTCGGCATCGCGAAGCCTGATCCTGCGATCTACATCCATACCTGCGAGAAACTCGACGTGGCGCCGGCAGAGGCGCTCTTCCTGGACGACAAGCCAGAAAACATTCGCGCGGCCGAGTCTGTAGGTTTGCAGGCGATCCAGTTCACCACCGTCGATGCGCTGCGCGAAGAGTTGGAGCGCCGCGGCTTATTAAGTGTGCTTCCGGCGCCCGGTGCAGTCGTGAGCAGGACCGCTTAAAGCTCTCCGCCTCTACGCCCTGCTCCTGTGCCGCTCGGTTGCAGGCTCGGGGATCGGCACCTGGTCCACGATCTCGATATCGAATCCCTGCAGCGCGGGCACGTGCGTCGGCGTATTCGAGAGCAGGCGGATCTTACGGATGTTCAAGTCCGAAAGAATCTGGCCGCCAAGCCCGACCTGGCGCAGGATACGCTGGTGGCCGGCATCGTGGTCTGAGGGATGCAGGTCCTGGCTGCGCGATTGGCCATGCAGCAGGATGCGGCCGGGAGCCGCCGGGTGCGCGGCCTGATCAATCTCAAACCCTCGGCCTGAGTTATGCAGATAAATCAGCGCTCCACGCCCGGCTTCCGCGATGGCCTTCAACGATCGCTGTACGGAGTGCCGGCAGTCGCAGGTGGTCGAGCCAAAGACTTCCCCCGCCAGGCAGTGGGAGTGCACGCGGACCAGCACCGGGTCGGCGAGAGCCCCGGAAGTCGCTCCGGCTCCCGTCGCAGATGCGGCTTGGTTCACGTCGCCGCGCACCAGCGCCAGGTGGCTCTGCCCGCCGTCCATCTCGCTCTCGTAGGCGATCATGCGGAACTCACCATAGGCCGTCGGCAGGATGGTCTCGGCCACCCGGAAGACCGTCCGCTCATGCTGCAACCGGTACCGGATCAGGTCAGCAACCGTCAGCATCTTGAGCCCGTGCAGTTTACAAAACTCGATCAGGTCGGGTACCCGCGCCATCGAGCCGTCGTCGTTCATGATCTCGCAGATGACCCCGGCCGGAATGAGCCCGGCTATGCGCGCCAGGTCTACCGAGGCCTCGGTCTGCCCGGCGCGGACCAGCACTCCGCCCCTGCGCGCGCGCAGGGGAAATACGTGCCCGGGGCGCGCGAGATCGGCCGCTGTGGACCCCGGCGCGATAGCCACGCGAATGGTGCGTGCGCGATCAGCCGCAGAGATGCCGGTGGTGACACCCTCCCGCGCCTCGATGCTCTCAGTGAAAGCTGTGCCGAAGCGCGAGGAGTTTTCCTGCGTCATGGGCCCGAGACGCAGGTAGTCAGCCCGCTCCTCGGTCAGCGTCAGGCAGATGAGTCCCCGGCCGAAGCGGGCCATGAAGTTGATGGCCTCAGGAGTGACAAACTCGGCCGCCAGGGTCAGGTCGCCCTCGTTCTCGCGATCTTCATCGTCTACAACAACCACCATGCGGCCGGCCTTGAACTCCTCCAGTGCGGCCGGAACATCGATGAAAGGGGCGGCGATGGCCATCCTGCTATTGTCTGCTACGACCGCCTGCGGAGCAACCGCAGGTGGACTCGAGGATGCTCGCCAGGATAGCGGGAGAAAAAGAAACGCCACCCGGTGGGGTGGCGTTTCTCGGCAAAATCGACAACTTACAGGGTTGACTCGATCTCAAAGCCCCAGGCTTCCAGCAGCGCTTCCGGGATGTACTTGGAATTGCGATTGCGGCGGGCCCACTCGCGGAGCCGGGTAGAGCGGACATACTGGTCCGGGGTGAGCTTGAATTCCTTTACGACCTGTTCAAAGGAGGTCACTGTGGGGACCACGGGCCCGATCGGCTCCGGTTTGCCCCAATTTGGATTGCCACGACGCTTTGCCATGATTGCTGCCCCTAGCAAAAAAGTGATAGATGTTGGTCCCCGGGTGGAAGCAGAGAGAACCGCCCAGACACACAGACTTTCTTAGTTTAAGGTGTTTTTCTACAGAAATCAATAGCCATCCCCGCGTAAGTTCTTCTGAATCAATGTTACCCACTCAGCTCAGGTGGCTTCGAGAGCGACGGGGACGCCGTACGGCGCGCCCATCCCCAGCCCCGGCGTTCTATCTCACGGCGCTCGCGTAGAACTCGCTCAAGTCCTTTCGCATCGCCCTCAACGCATCGACGTTGAGGTACACCATGTGCCCGGCGGGGTAGTAGGTAAAGCGGATGTTCTTCTGCAGCTCCGGCGTCAGCATCATGTGGCTCACGTCGTACTCGGTTCCGAAGAAAGGCGTCGCCAGGTCAAACCAGCCGTTCGCCGAAAGCACCTTCAGCTTCGGGTTCTTGCGCATGGTGTCTGCAAGGTCGACAGCTGTGTTCGGCATCTGTTCCGCATACCGGCCGCGCCCATGATGCCAATCCCATTCCCCGATGGTGTTGGCGCTCGGCCGGTACTGATCCGTCGTCTCCCACCTGAGCTCCCGTTCGAGGTAGTCGTGCTGAGCGGCCACATAGGCGCCGGTGATGCCCGTGTCGGACGGATCGTAGGAGGGGTTTTCTCCTGCGTCGTCCACGTCAGTGCCCTCAAAGCGGGCATCGTAGCGGCCGAGCACGTCACCCTCGCCGCGCAGCAGCTCTCGCCGGAAGCGCGTCGGGGCGATCCGCAGCTTGGTCTCCTTGAGGTAGGCGGTCGAGAGGCCGGTAAAGTGCGCGAGCTTGGCGGCCAGGGCATCGGCCTCGGCTGGCGGCAGACGATCACCCTGCTCGAGAGCAGCCCGGTACTCCCCGCCGGCAAACTCTCGCGCCTGCTGGACAAAGGCGGCCATGTCCCCCGGCTTGTCAGCTATCTTGTTGTGGAACCAGGCGATGGCCGCGTAACTCGGCAGGTTGTAGATCGCATCCAGGTCCATTCCCGAGGCGCGTGCGCGCGCGTAATTCAAGACCGAAGAAAGCAGGACGATCCCGTTGAGCGAGACGCCGTTTTCCTGGAGAACGGCGGAGAGGCCCGCCGAACGCGTAGTGCCATAGGACTCGCCGAAAAGAAACTTCGGCGAGTTCCAGCGCTCGTTCACGGTGAGGTAGCGCTCGATCACCTTGCCGAACGCTTTCAGATCAGGGTCGACGCCGGTGAAATCCTTTGCCACCCCCTTGGCTACAGTCCGCGAAAATCCGGTCAGCGGCGCGTCGATAAAGACGAGGTCCGATTGGTCGAGCAGGGTAAACTCGTTGGGAACGACCGTGTACGGACCCGAGCCGGTCGCCGCCGGGCTCGCACTGAGCACGCGAACCGGGCCTACCGAGCCCATGTGCAGCCAGAGGGACGCCGAACCCGGACCGCCGTTGTAGAGAAAGGTCACCGGGCGCGTCTTCGGGTCAGCGGCGGACACCGTGTAGGCAATGTAAAAGATGCTGCCGTAAGGCTTATCTTCCTCATCCCGGATGATCAGCGTGCCGGCAGTCGCGGTGTAGTGCAGTGCCCGGCCGTTAATCGTCATGTCATGCTGGGTGACGGAGGTGCGCTCCTTCTCCTCAGGCTTGAGAGCGTCTGACTTGTCAGCGGGCCTGTCCTGTTTGTCTCCCTTTTCCTGCGCGATAGCGGCTGAGAAAGGAGATGCAAGCAGCAGAGCGAGTATCAGGGCAGGAAAGCGAGAGACGAACCGGCTCAACGAAGCTCCTTCAGAGGATCCTAGGGTGATCAGGAATTCTCTTCAGACGCCGGGTGCGTTATGAAAGTTGCAGGCTTCCCGGCCCTACCCGGCCGGCAGCGGTGGCGCACTAGGTGCCGGTGCCGCGAATGACCACCTGCGCGGTGCGCATCAGGATCTTCAGGTCGAGCCAGAAGCTCCAGTTTTCGACATACGCGGTATCAAGCGCGATGTAGCGCGCGAACGAGGAGTCGTGACGGGCCTGTACCTGCCACAATCCGGTGAGACCGGGAAGCACCTCAAGCCGCCTGAAGTGCTCAAGCGCATACTTCGCCACTTCGCTCGCAATTGGTGGCCGCGGCCCCACGATCGACATCTCGCCCCGCAGGACGTTGAAGAACTGCGGCAGCTCATCGAGCGAGTATTTGCGCAGGAAGCGCCCCACCTTGGTGATACGCGGGTCCTGCGCCATCTTGAAGAGAATGCCGTCGCGCTCGTTATGTTGCAGAAGCTCACGCTTTTTGGCCTCCGCATCCTTGACCATGGTGCGGAACTTGAAGCATGGAAAAACCCGGCCGCGTTTGCCGATGCGCTCGGAGACATAGAACACCGGCCCGCGAGAGTCGATGACGACGGCGAGTGCGATACACAGCATCAGCGGGAACACGGCAATCAGCGCCAGGGTAGAGAGACAGATATCAACGCCGCGCTTGAGGAAGTAGGCAATGATGCGCGGATTGCGACGATGAAGAGTAACGACCGGGTAAATGCCCAGGTACTCGATGGCGGTCTGCTCGGTCAGATCACCGTAGAAGCCGGAGACAGCTCTGAGGTCGATACAGAGATCGTGCGACTCCTCCACCAGCTCAGCAACCGTCTCAATGGCGCAAGGTTCCGTGATCACCAGCTCGTCGATGAAGTGCAGACGGGTCAGCTCGCGAATGCGATCGATGCCGCCCAGGATCCTGTCGTCAGGCACCTCGCCGCTGCCTTCGGAGCCGGGTGCTCGAACAAAGCCGCAGAGCTGGTAGCCAAGGTGATAGTCCTCGGCGATGTGCTGCCCCATCGCCTGGCTCAACTGGTTGGTGCCAAGGATGACAACGTTGCGCGTTTCGACGCCTTTCGCGTATTGGGAGAAGCGCACCGTGCGCCAAACAGCCCGTCGAATGCCCAGGGCCACGGCCGTCGTGCCAACCAGGACGATCACGACCAGGCGGGAAAGGTTCTGATTGTCGGCCATGTAAAGAAAGCCGCAAAGCAGCAGCCCCGCGGTGAGGCAGGCCTGTACGATCAGCCGCTGCTCATGAGCGCCGCTGCGCTTCGGCACCCCGTTGTAGAGGCCGTAACGCCTCAACACAAACAGCAGCACCAGCAGAAACCAGGCGAGATAGCCGGTGTCGGACATCCGCGGCATCACGTTGACGGGCAGATCGCGAAAGAAAGGAAGGTGCGAGAGCAGGAAGAAGTGAAGAGCTAAAGCTACGGAGAAGGCGGCCAGCGAAACCACCACATCGTTCAGCATCATCAGCGCCGCAGAGATGAACGCGGGATCGCTGTGCTTGCGCCTTGCCGCGACAGGCGAGACAGGGGCGGGGGCGTTCCTGCTGGATGTGACGTACTCCGAGGTAGACATGTACTCCCGCGCCTTCGAAGCTACTGCTGCTTTTCAGATGATATGAACGCGGGCACTGGTAGATCCCACATGCATACCGCAAACGCCAGGCCTGCCGAGGGATTCGGCAGATGCCGACCGCAGACGGTAGTCGAACTTATCCCATTTGGCAAATGCCGCTGCCACTGAGTACCTGCTGATGAATCGATCGACAGCCGCTTTGACCGGTCAACCCGCTGTCGCCGCTACAGGTACCATCGAGCTTAAAGAGATTCTCTCCACCCTCCAGCCAACTCGAATGTACCGCATCCACCCCTGCTTTGCACATGTTTCTTGCCTCCGGCGTTACCAACAATGAGGCGGCTGTCGCATTTTGGGACTCCCCGCCTTGCCGTTCCAAAAACGGATCGATATGCGCCGAATGCCCTGTTATGATGCAACCAGTTTACCCGATTTGTAACAATGCGGAGCATATTCCTGCGGCCGGAGGCTATCTATGCCCAGCGACTACCGGGCCGCGCTCCAGGCGTTGCTTGCCCGTGAAGCGCTGCCGCGCGACAAGCACGGCCACCAGCCTCGGCTCTATGCGCTCACCCGGCAGATCGGCGCCAGCCTGGTCTATGACGATGATGTGGTCTTCGCCGCGGCTTACCTGCACGATCTCGGAGTCTTTATCGGCCATCGTCCCGAAGACCCACAGGAGTTGTCCCGCTGGAACCACGTGGTCTACACCTGCGAGCAGGCGCCACGCCTGCTGCACCAGATGGATTTCCCGGCAGAGAAAATCCCCGCCGTCCTTGATGCCATTCGAAACCATCAGCCGGACGACCAGCCTCCCACCATTGAGGCAGTGATCCTGCGCGATGCCGACATCCTCGAGCAACTTGGCGCCATCGGCATCTTGCGGACAGTCGCTAAAGTCGGTCGCGATACGCGCTACGCCACCTACTCCTCGGTGATCGCGTTTCTCGAGCGCAACCTGCGAGAGCTGCCTCGAAAGATCCGGCTTGACCCGACGCGGCAACTCGCCGGGCCCAAGCTGCGCGTGCTTGAAGCTTTTCTTGAAGGTGTGCGCGCCGAGTCGTACGAACATCTGGACTAGGAACCCGACTGTCGACGACTACCATTCGAATCATTGCGCCCGCGCTTCAGAGCCTTGACGCTCTGAAGAACGCACCCTCAAGAAAGACTCGAGGACTCGACCAGGAAGCGCGACCGCCGAGGCCTATATCCTCTTTCTCAAGCTCCCCTCCTTCGTCACGCTTGCGGCCTTCGTCCTTCTCGCAGGAACTATGGATCTGCCTTGAGAAGAGCATCCAGTTCGCGCAATGCTTTGAGGATTTGCCTCCGCTGCAAGGGAGAGGCTCTCTGTAAGGCCCGCGTCAGCGGTGTCGCCGCAAGCCCGGGCACGGCATTCTTCAGGAAAGCCAGCACCTTGGCCGAGGGCTCAAGCTGCACTCCCCTCCGGTCGCTCTGGCTGGCAGTTCGCCGGATCAACTGCTTTTCAACCAGCCGCCGGACAATCGCCGACACAGTGCTTTGCGCCAGGCCTACTTCTCTTTGCAGCTCCTTGAGGAACAACGGCCGGCCCGCACGCACCAGCACCTGCATGACCAGCCGCTGCGGCCCGGTGAGGCCGCCGGCGGAGAAGGCGGACGAGACCGGCTTCCGCAACTCTTCGCGGATGGCGGACAAAAGCCGCTCCATCTCGCGGCCCTGGGCATCAAGGTGGTCCGGCGCTCTGACCGTCTTGTCACCGGGTGCCTTCAAGAGAGCTTCGGGAGCAGGGTCCCCGTCCTCGAACAATACTCCTTGTAAGCTGCGCCGAACAGCGAGGCAAGCGCTCTCTCTTCGGCCAGTGCCTTGGCCGTCCAAAGCAGCGCGATGAGCGCGAAACCCTCGAAGCCGCGCAGACGATTTTCAATCAGCGCGGTGCCCAGTAAGGCGAGCAGCAGCCCCGAGTAAATCGGGTGACGGACTACGGCGTATGGGCCTTTCTGGATCAGCGCATGACCTTCCTTGAGGGCCACGGAAGCACTCCAGTTCGCACCCAGGATCAGGCGCGCCCATACCGCGGTAATCCAGCCGCACCCACAGCAGAACGCCCCGACATAGCGGATCCCGCTCAGGGGTGCGAAGAGCGGCTGGTTGAGGAAATGCCACGGCAGCTGGTCATCAAACAGAAGAAGAAAGCCCACCGCCCAGCCCGCCACCTGGAGCAGCCGCCTTGAGCCCGGCTCCTTCCATCGCGCCCGGCGGGTGAAGAAGGAAGTCACGGCCCAGAGAACTCCGATCAGGCCCCACACATTCGTCACAAACGTCATCCACATGTTGCCTCCCGGCATCTACATCGCACACGATGTATCGTACACGATATGGATGCGGACGCGTGCGGGTTTGCGGCCGAAAGCAAGCCGGGGGTCGCGTCTAGTACCAGTACTTGATCTTCGGCCACATGGCACGCAGATCGAACCCGCGCGGCTCGCGGCAGATGTAGATCGGCTTCTGCTCATACGGCTCGGTAAACGGATCCGGCTGCCAGGGCACCTCGGTCACGAACTGAAACTCGCGCTCGTCTGTCGCGCGGTCGTCGCCGATGATCACCATGATCGAACCGTCATGATCTCTGGTCCCCCAGTAGTAAAAATTCTGGTGGCCGGAGATAGCAATCGGCACATCCGGACGATAGATCACGACCGCCGCGGCCTCACCGTAGTTTGTGCCGTAAATGACGGCGCGGGCACGCTGCTCGCCCGGCAAGGCAAGGTAGGCATTCGCCAGTGCGTCGGCCATCTGCCGCCATCCACGCTGGTCAGCGAAGTATTGCGGCAGCGGCGCGTGATCAAAGGTCTGCGTTTCCGGCGTACGCTGCCCCAGCCACTCGGTGTAGCGGATGTACGCCTCCGGAGCCAGCACCGGCAGCGTAAGCGGCAATGCAATGGCTGCCATGGCCGCAAGGCACGCCATGTATGAAGGTACCTGCACCTTGCGCTGCCACGGGCGAGCCAGCCACTCACTCCATGCTGCTCCACCGGCAGCGAAGTACAGCGGATAGATAGGCGCGAGATAATAATCCTTCGCGCCCAGCGCAATCATCAGCGGCAGGTAAACAAGATACAGAAT
>CAXUND010000037.1:0-13687 GCA_964252445.1 uncultured Acidobacteriaceae bacterium
GCGCCAAGTCGGTGAACTCGTGCTCGGCTCCGTGCCGACCATGCTCATCTTCCTGATCCTGGTGGGTGCATACACCGTGCTGGTCTATCGGCCTCTCAGGCGCACCCTCGCCGAGCGCCGCGCCCGCACCGAAGGCGCCATCGAGAAGGCGCATGCAGCCATCGCCGCCGCCGATGCCAAGTCGCAGGAGTACGAGGCACGCCTGCGTGCGGCCCGGCTGGAGATTCTTGCCCGGCGTGAGAAGCAGGTGCAGGAGTGGAACACGGCGCGCGACCGGGCCCTGGACGCGGCGCGGGGGGATTCCCATCGCAGAGTCGTGGCCGCGCGAGCAGCGCTGGCCGCGGACGCCGAGGCGGCTCGTCGGTCGATGCAGCAGAGGATCGATCAGCTGGCGGCCGAAATCCTGTCTGTGATCCTGCCCACGTCGGCAGGCCGGGAGCAGGCGCAGTGAGGCCGCGCCTGAAGGTTCTCCTGCTGGCGCTGCTGGTGGTGCTCGCGCCCTCACTGCGCGCACAAGCGACGCCGCCGCCGATCACTACCGGCTCGCCCCACCAGAAGATGGATGCCGGCGCCTCCAACTCCGAGGAAGAGGCCTACCGCCACTCCTCAACCGTGCAGGCCATCGCCCGCGTGCTGCACGTTCCGGCCGAGACCGCGGCCACCCTGTTCGAGGACTTCAACTCCGGAGTGCTGATCCTGGTCATCGGCTTCTACCTGGCCAGGTTCCTGCCCCGGGCATTCCGCGCCCGGCGCGAGAAGATCCAGGCCTCGCTTGCCGACGCCCGCTCCGCCACCGAGATCGCCAACCAGCGCCTGGCGGCAGTCGAGGCTCGCCTGGCCATGCTTGATACCGAGATCGAAGGCCTCCGGCAGCAGGCCGCCCATGACAGCGAGCAGGATGAGAAGCGCATCCAGCAGTCGCTTGAGGCCGAGCGCGAGCGGATCGTCCGCTCCGCCGGCCAGGAGATCGACGCGGCCCAGTCAGCGGCTCAGCGGGAGCTGAAGCAGTTCGCGGCCAACCTGGCCGTCGACCGCGCGATCGAGCGGGTCCAGCTCTCCGATGCCGAGGATCATCTCCTGATCGACGAGTTCACGCAGTCGCTTGCCGGCCGGCTTACCCGGAACGGAGGCCGGAACTGATGGCTGCCTACGCCTCCCGCTATGCCCGCGCGCTGATCGACATCGTGGTCGAAAAACAGCTGGATGCCCCGGCCGTCGAAGCCGAGCTGGGCGACTTTGCCGCCGCATGGAACGAAAGCGCTGCACTGCGCGAGGTGTTTCTCGACCCTTCGTACCCGGCGGAGAAGAAAGTAGCTATCCTCGACACGCTGAATACCAGGCTCGGCATGTCCGCGACCGTGCGCAACTTTATCGCCGTGCTGTCGAACCACGAGCGCATGGAAGGCTTCAACGCCGTGCTCGCAGAGTTCAGGCGCGAAGTCAACACCCGTCTGGGCATCGAAGAAGTCGTCGTCACCACCGCCCGGCCGCTCAATGCAGACGCGAAGCAGGCGCTCGAGGCCAGGCTGGCCGGCTCCGCCGGCCGCCGTATTCGTGCGACCTTCCTCGAGGACCGCGCGTTGATCGGCGGCGCCATGGTGCGGGTTGGTAGCATGGTCTACGACGGCAGCGTCCGCGGACGGCTCGCCCAGCTGCGAGAGAAGCTCGCGGCAAGCTAAGGACGGGCACCAGCCCCGGCGAAAGAACAAAAAGATCAAGGTCCGGCGACGCCGGCGATTGGGAAACGGACAGCATGGCAAAGATCAATGCAGACGAGATAACCAGCCTTCTCCGCCAGGAGATTGAGAACTACGACGTCAAGATGAAGGTCGACGAGGTGGGCACGGTCGTCTCCGTCGGCGACGGCATCGCCCGCATCCATGGCCTCGACAAGGTCATGGCCGGCGAGCTGGTCGACTTCCCCCACGGTATCGCCGGCCTCGCGCTCTCGCTTGAAGAGGATTCGGTCGGCTGCGTGCTCCTCGGCGAAACAGCCGAGATCCGCGAAGGCGACCAGGTCAAGCGTACCGGCAGGATCATGAGCGTGCCTGTAGGCGAGGCGATGATCGGCCGCGTGGTCAACGCGCTCGGCGCCCCGATCGATGACAAGGGTCCGATCGCAACCACGGAGTCTCTCCCGGTCGAGCGGCTGGCGCCCGGGGTCATCGACCGCCAGCCGGTCAAGGAGCCGATGGCCACCGGCCTCAAGGCTATCGACGCCATGATCCCCATCGGCCGCGGACAGCGCGAGCTGATCATCGGCGATCGCCAGACGGGCAAGACCGCCGTCGTCATCGACACCATCCTCAATAACGCGAAGAACGACCTGATCTGCATCTACTGCGCGATCGGGCAGAAGCGCTCCTCGATCACGCAGACCGTCCAGACGCTGACCGAAAACGGCGCCATGGACTACACCATCGTGGTCGCCGCCTCGGCCTCCGAGCCCGCGCCGCTCTTGTACCTCGCGCCCTTCGCCGCCACCGCCATGGGCGAGTTCTTCCGCGACAACGGCAAGCACGCCCTGGTGATCTACGACGATCTATCGAAGCACGCCGTCGCCTATCGCGAGTTGTCGCTGCTGCTGCGCCGTCCGCCCGGCCGGGAAGCCTACCCGGGCGATGTCTTCTATCTCCACTCGCGGCTGCTCGAACGCTCGGCCAAGATGAACAAGGAGAAGGGTTCGGGCTCGCTCACCGCGCTGCCCATCATCGAAACCCAGGCCGGCGACGTCTCCGCCTACATCCCCACCAACGTCATCTCGATCACCGACGGACAGATCTTCCTGGAGACCGACCTGTTCAACTCGGGCATCCGTCCCGCCGTCAACGTCGGTCTCTCGGTCTCGCGCGTCGGTTTCTCGGCGGCCATCAAGGCGGTCAAGCAGGTGGGCTCGACGCTCAAGCTCGACCTTGCCCAGTACCGCGAGCTGGCCGCCTTCGCCCAGTTCGGCTCCGACCTCGACAAGGTGACCCAGAACCAGCTCAACCGCGGCAAGCGGCTCACCGAGCTGCTCAAGCAGGACCAGTTCCAGCCGCTGACCTCCTCGCACATGGTCGCGGTGCTCTTCGCCGGCACCCAGGGGCTGCTCGACGACGTCAAGGTCGAAGACATCCGCGTGTGGGAGAAGGGCTTCCACCAGTACCTCGACTCGTCCCAGCAGCAGCTGCTTGAAGACATCACCCAGAAGAAGGCGCTCGACGACGACCTGCGCGCCCGCCTCAAGGACGCGATCAACGACTACAAGAAGGACTTCCTCGCCGGGCACGAGCAGGCCAAGGGCAAGGACACCGTGTTCGAGCTCTCCGAGGAAGAGAAGAAAAAGGCGGCCGAGAAGTCGCCCGCCGGCTCGCAGCCGGGCGCAGCGGCGACGGCCGGCGGCGGCGCCAACGAAGAGGCCGAGAAGACCAGCGAGACCGCGGCGGCGGCCAAGTAGAATGCCCAGCGTTCTCGATCTCAAGCGTCGCATCCGCAGCGTGAAAAACACGCGGCAGATCACCAAGGCCATGAAGATGGTGGCCGCAGCCAAGCTGCGCCGAGCCCAGGAGCGCATGACCAATGCGCGGCCGTACGTCACCATGCTCGCGAGCGTGCTGGTCTCGCTCAAGCGGCGCATCGACATCTACGACCCCATCACCGGCGACCTGCGCCATCCTCTGCTGGCCACGCGCGAGGAGAAGAACATCCTGCTGCTGGTGGTCTCGGGCGACAAGGGTTTTGCCGGGGCGTTCTCCGGCAACATCATCAAGGCCGCCTCCAGGTTCCTCGCCGACAAGCAGGGCGAGCCGGGCGACAAGCAAATTGATGTCGAAGCGATCGGCCGCAAGGGGCGCGACTACTTTCGTCGCCGTTATCCGGAAGGCAGGCTTGCCGAGCAGCCCGCGCCGGATGCCGACGGAGTCTTGCCGCCGCGACCGGAGCGACAGCGCACCAACCCGGTTGAAGTTCTCGGCGACCATGCAGGGCTGCTCGACAAGCTCGCCTACGAAGACGTGCGCAGCATCGGCGACGCGGTCGTCGACCGCTACGCGCACGGGGAGCTCGACGCCGTCTATATCGTCTACAACGAGTTCAAGTCGGTCATCGCGCAGCGGGTGGTGGTCGAGCGCATCCTGCCCATCGTCGAGATCGGGGTCCACGACATCACCCAGGCCGAAGAGCAATCACAGGAAGACCGCGACCGTGCGGCCGAAGCCGCGGCCTCGGCCGGCTTCACCCTCAACGACGCCGAGGCCGAAGCCGTGCAGGCCCAGGCCGAGGACGAGGCCAGCCGCTTTGGCACCGCCGAAGTCGACTACATCTATGAGCAGCCGCCCGCTGAGCTCTTCTCTTCGGTCCTGCCGCGCTACGTCACTGCGCTCGTCTACCACGCGCTGCTTGAGTCCGCGGCCGCCGAGCAGGCCGCCCGCATGACCGCCATGGATTCAGCCACCAACAACGCCTCCGACATGATCGACTCCTACACGCTGACCATGAACCGTCTGCGTCAGGCAGCCATCACCAAGGAAATTATCGAGATCGTCTCCGGCGCAGCCGCCGTCTAGGGAAAACAGCATATGCCAGACACAACCGCAGCAGAGCAGGTCGGGGTCGATACCCAGGCCGAGCATTACGGCCAGGGCGCCTCCCCAGAAAACCAGAACCTCGGCTACGTGATCCAGGTCTCGGGGCCGGCTGTCGACGTCCAGTTTGAAGAAGCCAGGATGCCCTCGATCTTCCAGGCGCTCAAGGTCACCTCCGACGGCTTCGATGTGCCGGCGCCGGTCAACGTCATCCTTGAAGTCCAGCAGCATATCGGCGACGGCCGCGTGCGCTGCGTCGCCATGGAGGCGACCGAGGGCATGGTCCGCGGCATGAAGGTCATCGACACCGGCGCGCCCATCACCGTGCCCGTCGGCCGCCCGACCCTCGGCCGCATCCTCAACGTCATCGGCGAGCCGGTCGACGAGCTCGGCCCGGTCTCTGCAGGCCGCCAGATGCCTATCCACCGCGAGGCGCCGACCTTCGAGGAGCAGTCGACCCAGGAGGAGATGTTCGAGACCGGCATCAAGGTCATCGACCTGATCCAGCCCTTCGTCAAAGGCGGCAAGACCGGCCTGTTCGGCGGCGCGGGCGTCGGCAAAACCGTCATCATCCAGGAACTGATCAACAATGTCGCCACCAAGCACGGCGGCTTCTCGGTCTTTGCCGGCGTCGGCGAGCGCACCCGCGAGGGCAACGACCTGTGGCTCGAGTTCCAGGAAGCCGGCGTCATCGACCTGCACGATCTCCCGAAGTCGAAGGCCGCTCTCATCTACGGGCAGATGACCGAGCCGCCAGGGGCGCGTCTGCGGGTCGCGCTCACCGCGCTGACCATCGCCGAGAGCTTCCGCGATGAAGAAGGCGCCGACACCCTGCTCTTTATCGACAACATCTTCCGCTTCACCCAGGCCGGCTCCGAGGTCTCGACCCTGCTCGGCCGCATGCCTTCGGCGGTCGGCTACCAGCCCAACCTCGCCACCGAGATGGGCGAGCTGCAGGAGCGCATCACCTCCACCAAGCGCGGTTCGGTCACCTCCGTCCAGGCGGTCTACGTGCCTGCCGACGACTACACCGACCCGGCGCCGGCCACCACCTTTGCCCATCTCGATGCGACCACCGTGCTCTCGCGGCCGCTCTCGGAGCTGGGCATCTACCCGGCGGTCGATCCCCTCGCGTCCTCCTCCCGCATCCTCTCGCCGCGCATCGTTGGGCAGGAGCACTACGACGTCGCCCAAGGCGTCAAGCGCATCCTGCAGCGCTACAAGGACCTCCAGGACATCATCGCCATCCTCGGCATCGACGAGCTCTCGGAAGAAGACCGCACCACCGTCTCCCGCGCGAGAAAAGTCCAGAAGTTCCTCTCGCAGCCCTTCCACGTGGCCGAGCAGTTTACCGGCATCCCGGGGCAGTACTGCAAGATCGCCGACACCGTGCGCTCCTTCAAGGAAGTCATAGAAGGCAAGCACGATGAGGTCCCGGAGCAGGCCTTCTACCTCAAAGGCACCATCGACGATGTTCTCGAAGCAGCTGAGAAGCTGAAGGCGAACGCGTAGCCATGGCTGACGCGAACCCATCCGGAGGCGTCTCTTTCACCGTCCGCCTGGTCACCCCCGACCGCATCCTGGTGGACGCCGCGGCCGATGCGGTCGAGATGCCCGGCCGTACCGGCTACCTCGAAGCGCTGCCGGGCGCGGCGCCCCTGCTCACCGAGCTGGGTGCAGGCGAGGTGCGCATCTGGGGAGGAGAAGCCGGCGACCAGGTCTACAACGTGGCCTGGGGCTTTGCCGAGGTGCTGCCCGACCGCGTGACCATCCTCACCGAGTCGGCGCTCAAGCCGGAAGAGATCGACCAGTCCGCCGCCCACAAGCAGCTTGAAGAAGGGCAGAAGCTCTGGAACGAGGCTGGCGAAGATGCCGGCCGCTACGACTACGCCAACGAGGTCATCGCCGAGGCCGAGTCAAAGCTCGAAAGCGCCGGGTCGAAGTAGCAGCAGGCCTGAGACCCCCTTGCGCTCGAGCCGCCGCAGGCGCGATCCACACCCCACGAAGTGGGCGCCTCCCGCGCAGGGCGTCATAGCCTTCCCGTTTCCGGCACCCGTCCCACAATTTCCTACTACCGTACCAAGGGGATCCGCGGCGGCGAAAAGACTCTCCCCCACCGTGGCGCGGCGCGTGTATCGTGGTCGAGATTGAGCCGCACCGCCCAGCCCGTGCCCACCGCGCCGCCGCCTTCCCGGCCGTTCTTCTCCGGAGCCTCGGCAGCGGTCGACAGCATCACTGTGGCCGCGGCCACCGATACCGGCCGGGTCCGGGCCTCGAACCAGGACGCGTTCGGCTACTCGATGGCCGCGCAGCTGTTTGTGCTCTGCGACGGCATGGGCGGAGCCGCAGGCGGGGAGATTGCCAGCCGCGTCACCATTGAGACCGTGCTCGATCATCTGGTGAGCGCCGTGCCCCTGGCAGTCAGCTCCGGCAAGGTCATCACTCGCAACCTCGAGGATGCCGTCGCCGCGGCAAACCGTATCCTGGTCAGCCGCGCCGAGCACGAGCCCGCGCTCTCCGGAATGGGCACCACGCTGGTCGCCTTACTGGTCCGCGGCCCCTCTGCATGGATCGCCCATGTAGGCGACAGCCGCTGCTACCTGCTGCGCGGCGGTGTGCTCACCCGCTGCACAGAAGACCATTCCCTGGTCGGCGAGCAGGTGCGGCTGGGTGTTCTGCGGCCTGAGGACGCCGAGCTTTCTCCGCTGCGCAACGTGATCACCCGCGCGGTCGGCGTCGGGGAGGGTTTGCGGGCCGAGGTGAGGGAGCTCGCCATTGAACCCGGCGACACCTTCCTGCTCTGCTCTGACGGTCTGACCCGCGAGCTTCGGGAAGATTCCATTGCCAGGCTGCTGGGCAGCGCTGCCAATCTTGAGACCGCCTGCCACGCCTTGGTCGATGGAGCCAATGCCAACGGCGGCCATGACAACATCACCTGTGTGCTGGTGCGGGTCGCCTGAGGGGTTAACGCCCAGGGCACAGCGCCCCGGCCCGGCTCCACGCACGCGATTTCAACCGTGACCCATCAGGTATTCTGACTCTATGGTCAGGATGACAGTGCTCGCGAGCGGCTCCCGCGGCAACTCAACCGTGGTCGCCAGCTCTCGCACCCGCATCCTGGTGGACGCCGGACTCTCCTGCCGCGAGTTGTTCAGGCGCATGGCGCAGGCCGGCGAAGATCCCGCCAGGCTCGATGCGATTCTGATCACGCATGAGCATCAGGATCATGTCCAGGGACTCTGCGTAGCCGCCCGGAAGCTGGGCATCCCGGTCTACTTTACCGAGGCGACCCACCGCGCCTGGATCCGCTGGATGACCCCGCGCAAGCGGCTGAGCTACGGCGAATGGCTGGCTGCCCGGCAGGCAGAAGCAGCAGCTCGGCAGGCCGAAGCGAGCGTCTTCAGCGCTCCCTCTGCCGAGCAGCAGGCCTCTGGCGCTGTTCGGACCTCGAGCGATCGCTCCGCCGCCCTTCCTCAGGCCGTAGGCTTGGCTGACGAGCCGGAAGATCCGGAAGACACTCTGTGCGACGACACCGCCGGGTCGGCCAGGAGCGATCCCGCCACCCTCCCGGCAGTCGAATACTTCCGCTCCGGCACCGGGTTCTCGATCGGCGACATTCATGTCTCGGCCTTCACCATCCCCCACGATGCCGCCGACCCGGTCGGCTTTGTGCTTACCGCCGAAGGAGTCAGGATCGGTATCGCCACCGACCTCGGCTACCTGCCGCCCAGTGTCTCGATTCAGCTGCGAGGGATGGATGCGCTGATGATCGAGTCCAACCACGATCTCGAGATGCTGCGCGACGGACCCTATCCCTGGTCGGTCAAGCAGCGCGTGCTCTCCCGCGTCGGTCATCTGTCGAACACTGCGGCGGCCGAGTTTCTGGAGCGGAACTACGATGGCGGCGCGATGTACATCATCCTGGCCCATCTGTCCGAGAGCAACAATCTCCCGGAGCTGGCCAGGATTTCGGCCGAGCAGGCGCTCACCGGCCGCATGACCCTGCTCGGGAATCGACTGGTCCTGGCCGCACAGCACCAGCCCACCGAGTCCATCTGCTTCTAACCGCCTGCTCGTCGTGAGCCACGCCGCCAGCCAGGAGTGCACTGCTTTGAGACAGTAGGCCCTATACTGGAAAGCGCGTTACCCTCTGCGAGCGCCGCTCTGCGATCCGGAAAACGGATCCCGGGCGAGCCGGCTCCATGCCATATCGCGCCGGGCCGCCAGAAGGTGAACCCAGAGCGCGGGGAAGGTAGTCTAATCCGGATGATGATGTGCACAGACCCAGTAGTGGGCGACATTCTCTCGAGCTGGCGCTACGACCTCTCCGGCATCTCCCCCGAGATGCGGAAGGACTATGAGCAGCATTTCGAGGAGTGCGCCGGGTGCCGCTCGCGCCAGCGTCTGCACCGCACCATTGACGTTACGCTGATCGGTCTCAGCACCTTGTCCGCGCTCGCCTTCCTGCTCGCGCTCGCAGTCATCCGCCAGGTGGAGCCCCTCCGTTACTGGGCGTTCGTGCACCTGAACCTGCACGATGTCGACGTGGTTCATTTCCATCTCTGGCACCGGTACTTCGAGATCACCCTGCATGAAGCCGCGGTGGCCGGCCTGATGGTCTCGCTGCTTGCCTGGCTCTTGGTCGCGCTGATGACCCCTGCGCCGACTTACCTGACAGGCATGGCCCTGACCCAGGCGCGGGTGCTCGAAAAGGAACTGCGCAGCCGCGTTCCCCGCAACGTCGCCTAGTCTCTCGCCCCGGCACTGTCCTGAACAAGTGATCCCGCAGGGCAGAGCCGGCGCAGATCCCTGCCGTTCTGTACGCCGCTCCTACAACAACTACGGCGCTGGCTTCGAGGCGTCCAGCTTGCCGGTCAGCTCCGCCACCCGCTCCACGTGGTTGCGGGCGCACCACTGTTCAAGCGCTACGGCAATCCTTTCTACCGCCCGCGGATCGGCGTAGCTCGCCGTTCCTACCTGCACCGCGGTCGCCCCCGCCAGCAGGAACTCCACAGCATCTTCAGCCGACGCAATGCCGCCCATCCCCAGGATGGGGATGCGAATCGCCTGCGCTGCCTCCCACACCATGCGTACGGCGATCGGCTTGATCGCCGGTCCGGAGAGGCCGCCGGTCACGTTCGCAATGCGCGGCCGCCTCGTCTTCACGTCAATTGCGAGCGATAGGAAGGTGTTGACCAGCGACACCGCAGCGGCGCCCGAGTCCTCCGCGCACCGCGCCATGGCGGCGATCGAGGTCACGTTGGGCGAGAGCTTCACGATCACCGGACGGCGCGCGATCGCGACCGCCGCCAGCACCAGCTCCTTGAGCAGGCGCCAGTCGGTGCCGAAGGTGATGCCGCCGTGCGCGGTGTTGGGACAGGAGGCATTCAGCTCATAGGCGGCAATGCCCTCTGCCGGGTTGAGCGCGCGGATCACCGCCAGGTAGTCAGCGACTTCGTAGCCGAAGACGTTTGCGATCACAGCGCAGCCCTGGTAGCGTCCGAGCGCCGGCAGCTTGTCCGACAGGAACCGGTCGACCCCGACATTCTGGAGGCCGATCGCGTTGATCATCCCCGCTGGTGTCTCGATGATGCGGGGCGCTGCGTTGCCGGTCATCGGCAGGGCGGAAAGCCCTTTGGTGACAAAGCCGCCGATCCGGTCGAGCGAGACAATGTCTTCAAACTCCACCCCGTAGCCAAAGCTGCCGCTCGCGGCAATCACCGGGTTGACCAGCGGGATGCCGGCAACGGTCACCCGCATGTCTGGCCTGGAGGTCTTCACTTCGGTGTCGTATCGGGTGCGGGCCCGGCAGCAGGCTGGCCACGCCTGCGCCGCAGCGGCTTGCCCGGCGCCGGCTTGACCACCGGCTTGGGATAAACAACTGCAGACGGCGGTTTCAGCGCGCCCACCAGAACATGTCCGATCGAGGCGGAAGGCTGGTTGACGCCCAGCAGCGAAGCCAGGGTCGCGGCAATGTCCACCGGCGCGGCGCGCTCACGGTAGATCCCGGGCGCAAAGGGCGCGCCGTAAAAGCCGAGCGGCACATGCCGGTCGTAGGACCAGGGACTGTAGTGGGTGGTTCCCTCCGAGCTTTCGAGCTGGTAAGCAGTGGGCAGCACCATCACGTACCAGCCGCCATTGGGCGAGTAGCTGTGCTCGAGCAGCGAACCGAACTCGGAGCGTGGAACCTCCCCGTTCGCCAGCTGCAGGCGCGTGTAGCTGCGGTAGAGCATGGGTGTGGGCGGCAGCTTGCTATCCGACACCCCGCCCTGCGGCGGCTTCGCCAGGGCCGCAACCGCCCCCCTGACCGCACCCTCGACGGCTGCCTCAGCCTCCTGCTCGTTGATCCCCGCGCGCGCAAAACTCGGCTCGTTCAACGCCAGGTAAGGGAGTTCCTGCTTCGGGAGCATGTAGTCGACCTTCTCCCCGGGCGAGAACTTCTGGTTCATGGCGTCGTTCAGGTTCGCCGTCAGTTTGGCGGTGTCGATAGCCGCGGCGTTGAGCCCCAGGGTCGCCGCCTTGGCGGGGATGGGGGCTATGCCATGGTCAGCCGTGAACGCTACCCAGACGTTGCCGAGCCCTCCATCGACGTTCTTGTCGATCCAGGAGAAAAAGCCGTCCAGGTCGACATCGAGGGAGTCGACCATCTCGTGTTCGGCGCTTGAGTCCGGACCCATCTGGTGACCCATGATGTCGTTGGCGGAGAGCGAGATGGTGATCAGGTCCGGCACGTCCCGCTTGCCCAGCTCCTCGCCCGCTATCAGCGCCTCGGCAAACGCCAGCTCATAGGCATTCGCCGCCGGGGTGCGGCCCACCAGCTCGTAAAATTGCGTCGTTCCGGGCACCTGCGCCGCGGCTTCGGCAGTGGCCGCGTCCGGCCCGTCGTTGAAGGCCTTGACCCACTCCGGCAACTCCGCCAGGTAGAAGCTCGAGGTCACGAAACGCCCCGACTTCTGGTCGATCCAGTAGGCCGCGTTCGCGGTCGCACCCGCAGGCAGGATCGCCGCACGGTCCTTGAGCGAAACTCCAAAGACCTTCGCCTCGCCCAGGGTCGCGAGCCGCAGCTCGTCCCCGACGGTCGAGGCCAGCAGGTTGCGCGGCGAAGCCCCGGGCAGATACTTGGCAGCGCCTGCGGCCGCGTTCGGCTGCAGTGCGGGAATGCTCTCGTCCGGAGCGCCGACGATGCGATAGCGGTCATCCTCAACCGAGCTGATCTGCCGTTCCTTGTTCCGCGCGAGATCCCACCACTCATTGGACTGGATGCCGTGGCCTTCTGTGTACGCCCCCGTCCCGATGGTCGCGTGCCCGGGGGCGGTCTTGGTGTTGGCATAGTCGTAGTAGCACTCGGGGAAGTAGGCGCCTCGATCCAGAAACAGCCGGAAGCCGTTCTTGGTCTTGAAGTCGGCGCGGTAACGCTCCAGGTAGTCGGCGCGAAACTGGTCGATCACCAGGATGATGACCATCTTCGGATGCCCGTCATAGGCGCTGGCATGGGCCGCCGGCGCGAGCGCCAGGAGCGGCAGAAACAGCGAGGCAAGCAGCAGGGCGGGGAAGCGCTTGATCATCGGCATGGGTCTTGTGCTCTCGGAGTAGAGCGGCAACTTCATGGTAAAGCAGCTTTGTCCCGGCCATCGCGCACCACCCCGCGCAGAGGCACGGTACTCTCCTGCACCCGCAGCGCGGAAGTCCTCGGGCCGGGGAGCGCCAAGGCCGCCCCATCTGCTACAACGTCCAAGGGAGGGCCGCCGCGTTTTTATGACGAATGCTTATGCTGGCGACAGCGCAGATACTCTGATCAGCGGCTACCGGCGCTTTCGCGCCGAGGTATGGCCGGCGGCAAGCGCGCTGTACGAGACCCTTGCCGAGGAGGGTCAGAACCCGGGAGCGATCGTCATCGCCTGCTCGGATTCCCGCGCCGACCCGGCGACCGTCTTTAACGCGGGGCCCGGAGAGCTGTTTGTCGTGCGCAACGTCGCCGGGCTGGTGCCGCCCTACCGCCCGGACGAGAACAACCACGGCACCAGCGCCGCGCTCGAGTTCGCCGTCCGGGTGCTCAAGGTCAAGCGCGTAGTCGTGCTCGGCCACGCCCGCTGCGGCGGAGTTCGCGCCATGGTCGAGGGCGCGCCCATTGCGAACAGCGATTTCCTGGAGCGCTGGATGGCCATCGCCGCGCCAGCGCTCGAGCCTCTGCCCAACGATCTCGACCAAGGCCAGGTGCTTTCGCACTACGAGCGGGCAGTGGTCCGTCTCTCGCTCCAGAACCTGAGGACTTTCCCCTGGATCGCCGAAGCCGTCGATGCCGGAACGCTCGCGCTCGACGGCTTCCTCTTCGACATCCACACCGGCGTGCTGTCACAACTGGTGGACGCGAATTTTGTGCCGGTGGTCTGAGCGCCGCTGGAGCCACGCATCAGCGCCGTGGAAGCTGGTGTGTCTCAGGTTCCATCTGGACGTTGCCGAGGCGATGCGTAGGACCGATAAACTATGAACGTGGCCAAGCGGGCTCGCTCACAAAGCCTTTGCTTGACACACATCTGGACACTTGAGGAGCTCGCGCGGTGGCCCAATAATCAAGCATCCCCATCTAAATCCAGGACGTCTGTATGATCTGGTACCGAATAACACCTTTGGTTACTGTTGTTCCATTCAGCAGCCCCATTCGGCTGTTGGCCTTTTGTTGAAGCACCACTATAGTTGTGGCACACGAGGGCGAGGTAATTCTTCTATGCGCACTACACCTCAAGTAAGCAATCCAATCCGCGAAAAGCTAAGAGATCTTCGTCGCGCAGCTGCTGACCTAAAGCCCACCGTGAGCGGCTCACAGCGGGAGCAATCCGCTGCTGCACTGAAGGACTTTAAGAAGTGGACAGACCTCAGAGACAAGGCAAAACTGGGCACTCGCTGAGAGATCAGCTGCAGAGTCGCGGCATTACTGATCTGGAACCGGGTGCCGTCGTCACAGTTACAGATCGAAAGTTAAGTTTCCCTCACAATCTGCTTGGACGGAAGGTCCACGAACGAAGGTTCGCAGTAGTCCTCTGCAACCATAGACTGTGTTCAGAGGCCGCAGAGAAGTTGATCGTCATCGTCCCGATGACTCACCGACTCTCGCCGAAGAGCGAGAC